>NZ_VPBU01000003.1:0-169321 GCF_013418565.1 Acinetobacter sp. YH12135 | reverse complement strand
GCCCAAGTAGAAGGATAATCTTTTTCAGATTCAATCAATAATTGAACCGCTCTTTCTCTGATTTCAGGGGTATATTTTGGTTTTGTCATTGGAACATTCTCTCAAGAAAGTTGGTCTCCGACAAACCTGGTACGGTTCAGAACATATAAGCCAATGGGAAGCCTTTGAACTGAAATAAGGTTCGGCCTAATTCCCCTTGGATGGTACCAGCTTCGCCCAAGTTAATGATGCTGCGCTCACGTACACCTGCTTCAATAATAGCGACTGACTCCTCATTGAAGATATGAGTCTGATACTTCATTGCAGCCTTATAACGAGCATCCGCTAATAACTCTTTCTGTCTTGGTGTAATTGAGTTGTTGAGGCGATCCATAACATGCTGACGTTTTTCCTGGCGCTCAGCAACCTTAGTCTGGTATTCAATAAACTCTGCATCTAAGGTATTTACACGCTTATCAAGTTCTTTGTATTTCTGAGTAACTGCCTTATTCGCACTACTGTCAGTACTTCGCATTTTCGTACGAAGCTCTGTCATTCTTCGCTCAGCATTACCAAGGCGATAACCAAGATCCTCACCACTCTTGTAATTTCTTCGGGAATTTCGCGATATAGATGAATCGATCTTTTGATCTGTCTTTTGTTTAATACGCGTTTGCTCTTGAGCTTTGCTAATTTCAAACTCAGTATCAAGGCGCTCTTGCTTTAATGCGACCAGCTCTTTAAGTTCGTTTAGTGCATCTAGTTCTTTTTGCACCTTCACATCGCGGCGTGAAGCATACTGATTCAAACGCTCAGAAAGTTTCCCCTCATACTCAATCAATTTGTCTTTTGGTAGTTTTGTTTTGCTATTCAGCAATTCGGTAAAGTCGGAAAACTTACCCTGAATCTCTTTCTCAAAAGTCTTGATCTTATCGTTCAGCCTGGTTGTTTTTGTTACAACCTTGTTGTCTAGGCTTTCAAGTGTTCGCCCTAACTTCTTCGCCTTATCCGTCAGATTATCGATGGTTTTACCCTGGGTGATGCCATCAATAAAACCTTTCAGATCTTCCTGATTTTCAATCGTACGAATATAAGTATTTAAGTCTGCTTGTGCTGCGGATGCCTCTTTTTGAGCATCAATAAGATCAATACGATCCTGCAATGCCTGCTTTTCAGCTTGAGCTTGGGCATCTTTCCTGTTTGCATAATCTAATAATCGCTGTGACAAGCTGCGCTTAATATCATCTAACTTTTTTTCTCGGTTTTTAATGCGTAGGTCATCAATAGCATTACGATCATTTAATTCCAAAATCTGAGCATCAATTTCATCTTTAAGAGCTTTTAATTCTGGTGATGCAAAGTTAATAAATACATCATCAGGAGCACTAAAGAAATCATTTTGAGTGAGTACCGCCGTCCCATCTTCACGTTTACTTGGCTCCAGCTGCTGCCATAATTGCCAATCACGTTCAGTAATACCATTCCCTTGCAGAATCTTAAGATCATCTGCACCAAGATCATTCCAATCCGTTTTACGGGTCATTTCAGCAAGCTTATTCATATGCACCAGATTAAGCGCTCGTTTCGCTCCTGCAGTGACGGCGTTCAGTCCTGATAGTTTCATAGTCGTTGCAGCAAAAGCCTGCATACGTGCATTAAAGCGGCCTGACTTGGTAGCACTGCTGACAATATCAGCATCACCAAAACGAGTCATTGAACCGGCCATTTCGTTAATGCCAAGGCCAAACCGCAATGCTTCATCACGTGTGGCACCCTGTTTCAATTGCTTCATGTATTCAGGGAGGATCGATTTGGTATAGGACAGACCCAGCATATTAGCGACCTTCTTCATACTGGCATGGTCACCAAAGGTCGTCAGCGTGGTACCACCTAATTTAGATGCAACCATTAAGGCACGTAGTCCACCCATAACGTTACCTAAGGTTGAATCAATCGCCCGGGTATTGGCATCCAGGGTGTTATACATCGACATGGCCCGATGAGCCTGCTTATCAATCTCACCATGTTTCATGCCATTCTGTGGATCTGCTTTCAGTTTGATCTTGGCTTCATCCAATAGCGACTCAAAGGCATGACGAGGATTGGACCCAAGGTTCTGCATCATGGCCACTTCTGTACTCATGCGGTGAGTATGGTTTTTCAGAATCTCATGAAACCCTGCTTCATCATAAGTTCCATATTTCTTCTGATATGCCAGCCATGCGTCACCATCTTTGAAATGCAAAGCTCTGGATTCTTGGTGACGATTTGCCATCTTGGAGCGACCACCTACAGGTGATGCACCTGCTTTGGCCTGTTTATTCAGTATCAGTAAGTCTTTGTTGGCGCCGTTGGTTGAGATGGTTTTATAAATCTCCTCAAGCATGGATTTAAGCTCCAGCTCATCCATCAACTCACCAGTCTCTTTGACATACTGATTACGATCTACTCCAGCCAATGCATCGTTCACCCATTCTGATTGATCTGTTAGGGCTACTTTCTTCTGATCATGTGATGTCATAAAGCCAAAGTTATCGAGCTTCTTAATATTCCCACCAGCCCGGTTGAAGGCTAAACGCATTTCCTCCAGGGCTGCACTTACTTCCTTGGCCATCGCCGTAATTTCTGGATTATCAGATTTGCCACCAAACATGACCCGGATAATGTCATCAGTCATGGCCTTGTTTACTGACATGCCAAAGCGTTCCTGTGTCTTGGTAAACACATCAGCAACCAATGACATCCAGCGACTGTGCAAGGCTTGGGATTGCTTCTCTATAGACTGGATACCACTCTGATCCGAGAAGTATGCAATCTTCCGCATTAAAGCTTGGACCGGGTTTAATTTAGGATGGTTATAGATTTCGTTCTGTAGCTGGGCCTTGATGATGGCATCCCGGGCAATGTTCTGATTGTTCTTAGCGATCTGGACGGCGAGATCCGTAGCAGTTTTCTGCGCAATCGCTTCAGCACGTTCAGCAGGACTTTTAAACATCCAATCAGGATCTGTTCTGGCCAGAGTATTTTGTGCCCGGATATACAGTGATGAAATACGATTACTATCAGCTGCACTTAATTTTCTTTTACCTAATGCCTTTGCAACTTGTTCTCTACATTCAGCTCTCATGCTGCTTCACTCCCAAATCTTAATGCGCAGCTTGCCAATGCTTTCACTGCCTGAATTTCATCTTTTGCGATTTCTTCTTGCTCTTTGACATAGTCCAATAGATCTCGGGATGACATCGTCACAATTTCTTCATTCCCGTTTTCATCCAGGCGCGTAAAGGTCACCTCCATATCGGGATCTGCTTCCAGAATTGAAACCGCTTCCCTACCATCTGCCGTGTCAGTGAATGCACCGTATTCACCTTTGCTAGACTTGGTTAAGTCCGGTGCACCATCAACCTTGGACTTACCAGGCTTCCAGAACTCCCGTTCTAATGCCTGGGTAGCTTTATGCTGCACTGCAGTTAATTCAGGACTATCGGCTTTACCATTAGCAGGATGGGCAAATAGATCATTTCCATTACGTGTAGCCTTTACCGGGCTAATGGTGCCATCCTGATTAATCTGGCGCTGGAAGGTCGTATTAGAGGTCTTATTGTGTAGCTCTTGAATGACTCCGCCATCATCCGTTGACCGCTCTCGCTTAAGGTAGTTTTGCGATCTGGTCGGCGTCCAGTTATCTACTCCGGCAACAATTGAGTTTTGTTGCTGAATATTTGAATCTGATGTTCTGGCATTATTGATATCTAAAGTATTCGATTCTGGATCAGCAACCATAACCCGTTGTTGCTCTGGCTCAAGCTGGTAAAGATCCGAGTCCAATACATCCAAATTACGGTTAGCACTATTACCAGGCCCAGATAAATCGACTTGAGGTTCAACATACGGCGTTCGATAAGCACCACCTTCAGAATACTGATAATGCGCCGTAGCCTTGAGGTATTCCAGATCCTCCTTGGTCAATGGAGAAGATAGGGCTTCAAACTCCTCCTGGAGTGACTTCACACT
Organism: Acinetobacter sp. YH12135; assembly: GCF_013418565.1. Taxonomy (NCBI): domain Bacteria; kingdom Pseudomonadati; phylum Pseudomonadota; class Gammaproteobacteria; order Moraxellales; family Moraxellaceae; genus Acinetobacter; species Acinetobacter sp. YH12135. The sequence goes on along the minus strand of NZ_VPBU01000003.1, from coordinate 165,328 downwards.
ATGCTCATCTGCGCTGAGTACAAAAGGCATTGCTTCAATTTCAGCATCAGATTGTGACTTGTAAGCAGGAGGCGCAGTTATATCAGACTCAAACTGCGGGAACTCTGATTCGCTCCCTCGGACTTCAGTAGATCTTGCTGAAGCATCTGGACTAACATCACTATAAAGACTTGCGATTTCGTTCCAGCGCTTTTCGTATTTGGCCTTTACTTGTCCTACGGTCATACCATTGAATTGATGACTTGAAGTGATACCTTCTGCAATCTGTCTTGCAGTCTTTTTCTGATTGCCTTTACTCCAGCGTGTGGCCACATCGACAAACAGCTCATTATCTTTGGCTTTCAAAAAGACTGGTCCACCACCTTCACCAAAGAAATGCAGATAGTAAAGTTCTAGGCCATTCGGATCTCGATTAAAGTGGCTGCGGAAAACCTTGGCATTGTGCTCGTAGTAGTTCAGGCCCGCTTTAATTTGATCATTGCCATCAAACTTGTTCTTACCTCCCATACGGGCAAAGGTGCTATCCAAAGTCTGGAATAAGCCGGTAGCTGACGATAGTAACTTACCGTTTCTGTCCTTTGGCTGGATTGAAGTGCTGAAGGTGCCACCAGTTTCCAAATGGGAAATGATTAAGGCATCCACTGGATTGATACCCCGTTTAGAGGCTTCCTGGACAATCGTTTTTGTCCACGGTTTTTTATCAAATACAGGGTTAGTCAAAAGCTCCGCTATTACTGGCGCTTTATGCTCATCAGTATTGATAGCGCTTGGTCTTACAATAGCTTTCGGTGTACCTGTTATTGGTACCACTGGTGTACTGGTTACGGTTGCTTTGGGTGTTCCGCTCACTGGTGCTTTTAAGCTAACCAACTCATCATTCAATGCACTCTCCATTGCACTATCCAATGCATCAAAGTGTGAATTGGCCTCTTTTGCATTAGTTGGGCTAAATGGATTCGTACCTTCTGCATGCTCTATGTTGGCCTGAATATGAGCTGCATCATTCATGGTATCTACATTACTATGGTCTTTAATCTGCTCTGGCCGTAATCGCCCTTTATTCGCCCATAAGTTGAGTAGTAAGGCCATCCCGCCGTTTGCTGCCAATGTGGACGGACTTAATGCATTTTCCTTTAATGCTTCGCCGTATTGAGCGACCTTCTTATTTTCATTGTTCTCTAAATATGAACCTTCGATATAGTCACCGGCTGAACCCGCTGCAGTAGCCAGTGCGGTAGTAGCTACGGCGTCAGCAATTACAGACTTAGACACACCATGGGTAGGAATAGCAAAACCCAAAGCATCTGCAACCCCTTTAACTGCACCACCGGTGCGAGCTGTTTGTATATCTGCCCCTTTATTCAGTAAGTCTGACTTCTCCGCTTCAAAGGTCTGGTACCCAAATAGCCCAGAGTTCAAAACTAAGCCTGGTACACCGCCAGTCCCCAAAGTAGTGACGGCGTTCCATCCAATACGGGTAAAGTCTTTAGTAAGCCCATAAGTAAACTCACCGACTCCCCCCAAGTCATCAGGTTTAAAAATCTCAAGGTTTTGCGCTCTTAGAGCTGCTGCTTTCTTATCACCACGTATCAAGGAATCTGGTGCGGTGGCTGCCTCAACGGTCCCCATTGCTACACCAGATACGACGCCTAATACGCCGTCGCTAAATCCACCGCGTTCACTTTTAGGTTTAAAACGAGGATCTTCTTGATTTAACGTTAATTCATCATCTGCTAAAAAATCCATCTTTACCTCATCTCACTTTAAATGTTAAACGTGTTTGACGCTTCTTATCGGTGGCATCCATGATGTACTTGGTACCATTCTTGAAGTAATAGACGTATGGATTTTTAGGGTCTTGTTCTAAAGGCAGATCCAAGAAGAAGTCTTTATCAGATCCGCCATAGTTACGGGCATTGCGAGAGTTAAAGCTTTCCAGCTGCTCACGAAAAGCCTTTTCACTAACGGTATGAGGCCGCAGTACTACCGATTTACTTCCGAAAAATCCCCCTGAAGTGAACTTGCCACCAGTTACATTTAGAATTGCTTTATTGAACAAATCCTCATCTATGGTTTTATTTAATATACTTCCCTTTGAATCGGCTACTTTCTCGGACTTTTGAACCAAATAAGCATAGTTAGCTTTGACTGACTCCAAATAAATCTGAAAGTCTGGTTTACCTGGTGAAGTGATGCCAGCTAAGTAGGTTGCGGTATAGGTTCTTAGGGCATTGTCATCAACTTTTACCAAGTTCTTATCCAATAGATCCTGCCCAGTAATAATCTGCCCAGCAATATCTTGCAAGCCACGATTATTAAGTGAAGCAGATAATCGATATGCACCGCTTTCGCCAGCAATGCTACTAATCATATCTCTGGATGCATTGGCATTACCCGCACTGGATTTGTAAAGACTGGTTAGCAAACTCAACTTATCCCCTGGTCTAGCTTTTTCCCAGAATTGTTTTAGTTCAGCTTGCTGCTGGGTAGTGAATGGATTTAAAGACCCTACAGTCCCGTTCAATATATTGTTCGCATGAATAGATTTGATGTTCTTGGATAGAGCTGCAATAGCTTCAGGGTTGCCACTGAGAATTGCATGAGTAGGTACTACAGTTAGATCTTGACCAGTCTTGATCGAATAAGCTAAGGCTGAGTTATTTTTCTCATAGCCCAGCATATTTTCATGCGTTTTAGACAGAAGGTTTAACTTCCAGCTCACATCTTTAGCATTATCTTGCGCCGTATTTTGAGCTTCTGAGCGCTTTTTACTAAGGTAGGCTTCACGATCATCTGGACCTAAGCGCATGAACTGTTGTACTTCAACCAAAGCACCGCTGTACTGAATAAACTCAGACTCTCTTTCTGTACCTTTAACACGTGCCAAACGAGATTTGATGACGTCTTCACTTGGAATTAACCCAGTCTCGATGTCCGCCTTCATCTCATTAACAGCATCTTTGGCATCATTTTCTAACTGCTTTTGTTGTAAGACAACCGCTCTTTGATTCTGATCAATTTGCCCTAAAACTCGACCACTCCAATAAACAGCCTGTTCTTGTGTCAGATTAGGATATTTTGCTATTACAGCTTCAGGAGTGGATAGTTCATTTAGCTTTTCGTTATCTGACTTATTTCCTAAATAAAATGTGGATACATCATTGCCAGCGCGATTATTTTTATACTCATTAAAAGTGTCCTGGACATGAGCTAAAGGTAAATTTTTGGACTGTGCATACAGGGACAAACCACCCCAGACTTCTTGTTCTGAAGCATTAGGATTCTTGAGATAGTTCTCTCTCATATCCTTTAACTTTACAATTGCCTGCTGCTGCTCGGACTTCTGTGCGATCGGCAAATACTTCGATGCACTCTGGTAAGAATGCTGCTCAAAATAATTATTAAAGTTCTGCTCAAACTGTTTAGGTATTAGGTCTTTGTACTGGCCCTTGATTGTTTCTAAACTCTTTTGGCGTTGAACTACGGCGTCATCATAGGAAATCGCACCACTTTGCATTTTAAGCAAAAGATCATCATCGACCACACTAATGTCCGCTCCAACCTTAGAGGATTGTAATGCAAAATCAGCTTTAGCTTTTTTGTCCTGCTCTTGTTGCTGTTGTGCAGCATATTGCGCTGCAACCTGGGAGACATTCTGTAGTGCGCCTGCGACCATCTGACCAGATTGATCTTGAGGCATTTGGATGCGACCAGTTTGTGGCATCGCATTACCAAAATTACCCATTGGGATTTTAGCCATTTATCGACCCTTCTAAATCTATTTAATAGAGTCAATTTAGAACGGCATCAGCCCTCAAAAAATGGGTGTATTTAGATGTAAAAAAAGGAGCACAAATTGCTCCTTTTTCGTATGGCCAAATTTTATTAAACATAGTGAGAAATATTTCTGACACCAGACTTACGTCCAACAGAAAGTGATTGAAGCACAGGTTTTATAAACTGAATCTTTTTAACAATTTGTTTTACTTCAAAATCAAACGTATTCCGGTTAAGTAATCGCTTGAATTCATGCTTGGGATCTAAATGGTACGCCGTAATAATTAATGTATTTGGTGTGCAGCTTAAACTTTTAAGAATTGCGTATAAATGAGTAAAGTAAAATGCCTTATTATTTTTATTCGCCAAATATGTTAGCCGATAAATCAACTCCTCCAAATTATCAGCAATCTTCAGCAATTGCATTTGATAGCTAGATTCATATAACTGGTTGGGCTCTTTACCATTAATTGCTCTTTGGAATTCGTCAATTAAATATTCAATTCCATTGCAGAGCTGAATCGATCGCTCCATATCATCACAATCTAAAGGTCTATACGCTGGCTGCTTAGTCATCAATCATATTCTCCAGTGATTAATTCGAGGGATGTCCTGATCTGTTTTTTCAGTAAAAGCTTTCCACAAATCAATAAATGCTTCGCCTGCTTCATAATTTGGCGTGCTGCCAAACTCCCAATCATTTACCGTTGATGGACCTGAAACTGGAAGCAAAAAAGCAATTTTTTCATTCGTCATTTCATGATGCTCTTTCAACTCCCTAATCATCTCCAAATAATTTGGTGCGCCGTACCAGATTTCTGTTTTTAAAAAAATTAATCTTTTAGATACTTCGAAATTATTAAGCTCAATATAAATCCCCATACTTATCTCCACGTATTTTTTTCTTATTACGGCGTAATGTAAGCATCTAAAAAATGGGTATTTTTGACAAAACGCGCGCGCGCGCGAGGGAGACCATGAAATCCTATATTTTTTCAATCCAAAACAGTGTAAGCACCCAAGCTAAAATTGATGAGGTATGAGAAGTTTGTTAAACGCCATAGCTTGCGTTTTAAGACCTGAAAGAATTAATTGTGTATGTTTGGTCATTTTTATAATTTAAATCTCGTACAGCTCAAGCCAGTGCAAAATTGACACATAAGCTAGATTGGTTCCAACCTTTAATTATAAGTATTCTTGAAAATACACCTAAAAACTTGAACAGCTCTCCAAAAGAGATGATCGGTTCAATGGTAGATTCATTGATAGGTTCTGCATCCCAAAAACGGGTACATTCAAAATCCCAAAAACGGGTACATTCAAAATCCCAAAATTGGGAATATTACCGTTTTCGGAATGATACCAATATTGGGTACATTACAATTCCACATCTATTTTGGAAATGTTGAGGACTAGGAAACTTTCGTAGTTCATCATCACCAAGGGAAGCCACAGTTTAACGAGCGCAATTCTGCGCCGTCATGATGCGGAACCTAATTAAACCTAATATTCAAAGATGCTCAAACGCTTTGAACCTCACAAAACCTCACTTTCATTACGGCATGATTACGGCATGTTTTTCTGCTGCACTGTTAACAATTGTTGACATCCAAAACGCTGCGCATGTTAGTAAATGTTAGTCAGAACCTATCAAAACCTATGGTTATAGACTGCATAAATCCTAAGTAATCCTAAGGTTGAACCTGAAATCATTACGGCACCATTACGGCATATTTTGCGGTGCTGCCTGTTATCAAATGTTATGGTTTGAACCTGACAAAACCTGACATTGATAACTTGATAAAACTTGAAATCAGGACGGTCCGATTACGGTCCGTACTACTACAAAATACTACTTTCCGTTTACTGCTCGGACTTATCAAAACTTAACATTGCAAACGGCGTAAATCCTGAGTTCACAACCCCACAAAACCCAACCTTTAAAGGTGTGTAATTCCCTCTTGCTATAATGTCGTATATACGACATAATGAACAAATAATCTACTAGGGGGTGCACCATGACAAATCAAATCCAATTAAATGAGCAATCTAAAGCCTGGCTTAATGCAGTGCTTAAAGAAACTAGATATTGCCACTACTTCGCTGTCTGTGTTGATGGTGGTGAGGTGTATCCAGTTGGGAATTGGAATGCGCCTTTCTACTCATTTGAAGAAGCCAAAGAGTTCAAAGACATGATGCAGGCTAAATATCCTGACCGTGAGTTTTCACGTATTGAAGGGATGTTGCATGTTGATGGTGCAATGAAAGAAACCCCTAACAAGTTTTGGGCCATCTGGCAGAAAAAACATAAACAGCGTATCGCATCATTAAAAGCTATGGAGGCTTAATCATGTCTAATCAAATTAATAACTCACTACCGAAAATTTATGATGTTTCAGAGATGCATGACGCCGTTTCACTTGCTGCTCACGATATGAACTGGATGAATACGGCCATCTCTCATATTCGCGCTGAAGTTAGAAAGTTGAATAAACTTGCTGAAGAAGGGAAGAATATTAGCCAGTACCATTTCACTGAGCTAATTCATCACATTGATATGTATGAGTACCTTGCTGAGTTACGTCATGAGTATCATGCCAATGATGCGGAAAGACTGGAAAAGGAATGGAAATCCAGTATCCAAAAGGCTGGTGTATGAATAACCCTAACGATAAGCGCAGAGAACGCTATGAGAAAAAGCGGAAACAAAAGCTGGTCAGCTTCAATATCGCTAATCCACACGAAGCCGATCTACTGGACCACGCCAATGAAATGGAAGATTTTAGTGGATGGGTCAAAGGTCAGTTAGATGAAGATATGAAGAAAAATGAAAGCTCACAATAGTGGGCTTTTTTAATGCCTAAAATTTACATGGTCTTATGCCACGATTTACGCTCTCAATAATTATTTATACATGATCAATCCGACTTGGTTGATTGACCCAGAACTATGAGCATTAAATTATTTTTTTTACTTGATTGAAACATGGCACTAGGTACGGCGGTTTGATGTGGTAACAGGAAATCAGATATACAAGTTTTGATGTGGTAAGAGCATTTTTTTGATGTAGTAACATAGTCAACGTATATAAAATGATCAAAAGTACGGACATTTGGTATGTGGTTATAATTTTGGGGTCTATCCATAAAAATAGAAATATAAACCTGTCAAAACCCAATAAAAAACCAACGACTAAACCTGTCAAAACCTGTTATTTGGAAGTAGGTGATAGTCAGTATTTGAACCTAACAAAACTTAACTTTTGAACTTGATAAAACTTGAAATTAGAACCCAATTAAATCTAATATTTGTGATACGTACTGATACGAAATAAGTTTTTCTTAAAACACCGATAAACCCTGATATGACTGTGTTTGATTGTGGTATTGATGGGGTGATGTAACACAAAAAATAAGGGGGGATTCTTTACATTGATGTGGAGAATAGGGGGTCTTTCCTTGATGTACCTTGATGAAATGGGTTTTCTCTTTTTTGGGGAAACCTAACTATATATTTTTGATGGTCTTTCCATTGGTAACTAAACGTGTGCTTATAGCTAAAAATAACTAAATTCGAATAGGTTTTAGCTGTACGAAATGGGTATTCGTCAAATACGGCGTAAACCTTTACTGCGTTTTTCCGTGATGGGATTCTCGCTGTCTTGCTGGTCTTGCCTGTGTCATGCTCAAGCAGGTTGTAAGCTAGCAAGGCCCTTGCTGCTTTGCGACTGTCATAGCCTTTGCAGACTTCATTTTTAAACTGCTCAGGCAATACATAAAATATCTTTTCGCCGTTCTCTATTTTCCAGTAGCCGACACGGTTATTGATACGCTCGATATGATCGGGATCGGGTGTAATAGCTTCAAAACGGCTTGATTCATTCGCCTCAAAGAATGCCTTAACATGGGTCACAATTTCCCGATTCTCATAATCTCCGACCTGTTCAAAACTTCCCAGCCATTGATTAAATACCTTTTGTACGGCGTTAAAGATGGCATGGGGTGCACAGATACCGGCATTTAATTTATATCTGCCTCAAAAGGCTGAAACGCTGGAACAAATTAGCAAATTTCTGCAGCAACGTAAGCAGAGACAATGACAGCTTCAAAACATCACCATGCCACCCCCAAAACATATAAATTGACTTCTATGCATAAAATGCATATTTTATGCATGACAAGAACAAAACATGTGGAGAATAGCCAATGGCATTTCGTGCAGATGAAGAAATTAAAGAAGGCCGAGAACATGCAGAACAGTATTTATTATCTCGCCTTACAGATTTAAGTCCTGATGAATTTGAAAAAAGTAAATCTGCTCTTAGTGATCTTATGGATCAATTGGGACCAGTAATTTATACATATCCTACCTGGCACCCTCTAGTTAGTGACAAACGTAAGGACTATGATTGCATTTTTCCAAACAAAGACTGTGGTTACCAAGGTCTTGATCATACGATAGCATTTGCACATGGCTTCATAACTTGTCCATATGATGATGGACAAAAAGTAATAGATTCAGTAAATGCTCTGACAAATAACCCTGCAGCTGAAATTACAGCTGAACGTTTAGACGTGAAATTATATTCATCTCAAGCTACTCCAGTTGTAGTTCGTTGCAGATGGACAAGGCCTCTCGCCTCAGATCGCTCAATACCGTTATCAATTGCTATTCCCCTACTATTAGAAAATGAGTTACCAATGTGGCAAACAGCCGAGGTTGCTGAAACTTGGGAATCTATGCGGTCAAACTTTTTAGGGAAGCCCCATGGAAAACGCTCATCACTATTTGTGAACCAAGAGACTGGACAAGGCATAAAAAAAATCTGGGAGTCATTAATTAATACTGGTATGTATGGTCCTATAAAAATCTACCAATAAGAGAGTAATTTTAGGAATACTTTTGTTTTTTGTTGGTATTTTTACTGGTATAAAGAGAATATTTGGAGTGAATTTTCATTTAAATACAACAATTTAAATAAACTCTTTCATTCCCTCTTTCCCGCCAAATTAGTTGTTTACGGTATTATCCCGTAGTTTTAAGGGCTTGAATCTAAAGGGTTTAGGCCTTTTTTATGTTTAATGCAATCCACTTTATCTATTGCAAGCATGATCTAGTTGGGGTTATAACTAGGGGTATAATAAATTACCCCCAAAACTATACCCCCAATTCTGTGGAATCATTGCAATGCTTACAGATGCTCAAGTCAGAAAAATAAAACCATCGGAAAAGAAAGCCAAATAATTACCTATGATCGAAATCTAGCACATATCACGGCTGGCGGGCTTGGTTATCGTGAATTCTAAAAGTTGAACCCATATAGGGGGAAGCCCCCTACTCACTTAGGTATGATTTATTCAAATCACCATTCATCTATTACTATTAAAATATATTCGTCCTTCTATGTATTTCTTATTAGTGGCGGGTTTTCCCGCTGCGGACAACTTCACACTATTGGATTTATGGGTACAGATACAATCAAAGCCTAAGAATCTGAAAGAAGCATATCGCCTGCATTAGACTGATAGCTATTCAGCTCACGTTGATTTTTACCCATTTTATCGACATGACAACCTGAATATGTTTATGTCATCGACATGACAACTCTCTCATGTCGATTTTTGTCAGTTTTATCGACATGAAAGCCTGAATATGTTTATGCCATACAGCTAAAGGAATAAGACAATATTCCTTTTAGGTTTTAAGCACATCAACAACCTGAACGCTAAATGTCACATCCTAAAGCGAATTAGCTTTTTAAAAAGGTCATAATCAGCCAACCACCCACCCAATAAAAAAACCGCTGCTCAATCTTCCAGATCAACACAGCGGTTTTAAACTCATCTTTTACAGATCAGTCACATCTTACATTTTCTTTTCTTCAATATTTAACGCATTGATTGCCAATACCGCCTGAGTACGATTTTGCACACCCAATTTACGGAAAATTGCGGTCACATGCGCTTTAATCGTCGCTTCAGAAACATCTAATTCATAGGCAATTTGCTTATTCAACAAACCTTCTGCCACCATCATCAATACACGGAATTGCTGTGGTGTTAAAGACTGAATACGTTCAGCCAAAGCTGTTTCATCTGCAGCGCGAGGGTCAAAGTTAACATTCGCAGCCAAGTTTGGCGGCAACCAAATCTCACCTTCTAAAACTTGACGAATTGCTTCACCAATATGGCTCGGATGTGCCGATTTTGGGATATAACCCATCGCCCCATGCGCAATTGAACGTTGAATAATCGATGCTTCTTCGTGAGCGGACACCACAATAATTGGGATAGATGGATATTGCGCACGCACATGCACCAATGCAGAAAAGCCCGATGCCCCTGGTAAATTCAAGTCCAATAAAACAAGATCAGGCTCAGGTCCATTTTCCAAACGTTCGTACAATTCATTAACTGCAGCAGTTTCATGAATTTGAGCTTGCGGTAAGCTATAACGAACCGCCTGAATTAAGGCATGGCGAAACAGCGGATGATCATCAACGATTAATATATTCATAACAGACGTGAGAGATCTTGGGCACAGTTGTTATATTCTAACCACACAAAGACAATTAAGGATATGCAAGACATGACTTTTTTGCATTTATTGTGCAATTAATCACAGAAAAGCGTTTATTTTTTATGTTTTCAGCGCTCAGTCAAAAAGGTTGATCATTTTGTGGATTTTTTAATCAGTTTTATTTTACAACCAAAACGCTCAAAACAAGATGTAATATGAAATAGAAAATATCCCAAGATAAGGGTTTATATCCGTACCGATTCAGACAAACTCAGCAACAAAGCAGGACAAGCGTTTGATATACCCCGGGCATGGTCGCAACAGTCGATATTAAAACGGGTGAAAAAACGGTGTTGGATTATCTGATCAAACCATTCAACAAAGCCAAAGAAGCCTTACGTGAGCGCTAAACAGAAATTCTCTTATACCTGAATTTAATGAATTATCTCATCTCTGATTCTTGCCTTCTCCCAAAACCCAACTGGGCTCAAGTGAAGGCGAGAATGAGGGCGATAATATCCTATGCCCTCTACAGTTTTATTTTTCACAGATTTTGCATTTCATCTTAATTGCCTAAACAATCTACAGCAACGCAGCAAATCCTCCTTTTCACCTCTTTCCAAGCCTGATGACACTGTGTATAACCATAAGTCACGCAATGAAAATGATAAGCATAGGCAAAACAGGTAAAAAACCGTTAGACTATGCATCTCTCTCATTCAATGTCGTTTCAGACAAATAAGAAGGTGAAGGTTGATGCCGCTCAATACTGTCGAAGAGCTTGTAGCAGATATCCGTGCAGGAAAAATGGTCATCCTCATGGATGATGAAGATCGTGAAAATGAAGGTGATTTAGTCATTGCCGCAACCCACGTTCGCCCTGAAGATATCAACTTCATGATCACACACGCGCGTGGTCTTGTTTGCTTAACCTTAAGTCGTGACCGTTGCCAGCAATTAAACCTACCGTTAATGGTTGATGCCAATGGTGCACAACACGGTACGAACTTTACTTTGTCGATTGAAGCTGCTGAAGGCATTACCACGGGTATTTCTGCCGCAGAACGTGCGCATACCATTCAAACCGCTGTCGCTGCACATGCCAAGCCTGCCGATATTGTTCAGCCTGGGCATATTTTCCCACTCATGGCACAGCCAGGTGGTGTATTGCACCGTGCAGGACATACCGAAGCAGGTTGTGATCTTGCCCGTTTGGCAGGTTTAGAGCCTGCATCGGTAATTTGTGAAATCATCAATGAAGACGGCACGATGGCGCGTCGTCCAGATTTAGAAATTTTTGCTGAAAAGCACGGGTTAAAAATTGGTACTATTGCCGATTTAATCCACTATCGCATGACCAATGAACAAACTGTAGAGCGTTTGGATCAGCAAAGCATCGACACCGAATATGGTACTTTTGACTTATATCGCTACCGTGAACTGGGGAACCCAGACATTCACTTGGCATTGGTCAAAGGCGAGCCGAAAGAAGGCGTTACCACAGTACGTGTGCATGGTTTTAATCCAACCCGTGATTTGCTGAAGCTGAAAAAAGCAGATGGTTCGGCAACTTGGAATTTAGACCGTGCTTTAAAAGAAATTGCCAACAGTGAACGTGGTGTTTTGGTCTGGATTGGTCAAGCTCAATTGCAAGACTTGGGCCCTGCTCTAGACAGCCTTAAATCCCCGAAACAAGGCAAAGCCAATGCTGCATTGTCACAGCAATACCAAACCATTGGCGTGGGTGCACAAATTTTACGTGATTTAGGCGTTGAAAAAATGAAGCTACTCAGCTCACCATTACGTTTCAATGCTTTATCAGGCTTTAACTTAGAAGTGGTGGAATATATCACCGCAGATCCAACATCAGAGAAATAATCGAGGTTGCTATGGCAATTCGCCGTATTGAAGGTTTATTACATCTCGCTAGCGAAGGCCGTTATGCGATTTTAGTCGGTCGTTTTAATAGTTTTGTGGTTGAGCATTTGCTTGATGGCGCAATTGACACATTGAAACGTCATGGCGTATCAGAGGATAATATCACCGTTGTTCATGCACCAGGCGCTTGGGAACTTCCTGTTGTGGCTAAAAAATTAGCTGCATCGAATGGTTATGATGCCATTATTGCACTCGGCGCAGTGATTCGCGGTAGCACTCCACACTTTGACTTTGTTGCAGGCGAATGTGCCAAAGGCTTAGGTGTGGTTGGTTTAGATACTGGCTTACCTGTGATTAACGGTGTATTGACTACGGATAGTATTGAACAAGCAATTGAACGCTCTGGAACAAAAGCAGGTAATAAAGGAAGTGAAGCTGCCTTAACTGCAATTGAAATGGTTAACTTGTTAAAGGCTATTTAACGCTATGTCGCAAACACTTCAAGCAACTTATGCAGCAAAACGTAAAGCACGTCGTTTTGCTGTGCAAGGTATTTATGAATGGCAGATGAGCCACAATCCAGTACATGAAATTGAAGCACGTACCCGTGTGGAAAATGCCATGCACAAAGTGGATCTCGGCTATTATCATGAATTGTTGACTCAAGTGGTTGCCAATCATGAAGCATTGGATGCATTACTGGTGCCTGTTCTTGATCGTGACATTCAAGCACTCGATGGTGTTGAACTCGCCACCTTACGTTTAGGTGCTTATGAGTTAGAACAACATCTGGAAATTCCATACCGTGTGGTATTGGATGAAGCGATTGAATTGGCAAAACACTTTGGTGGTGCAGACAGCCACAAATACATCAATGGTGTATTAGACCGTCTTGCCAACAGCTTACGTGCAGCAGAAAAGCAACAAAGCAACTAATTCAAAGTATTGAGTCGATTGTTGTATGGCTGAGTTTTCCATTATTGAGACCTATTTCAACAGACCGCGTCCCGATGCAGTCGATTTAGGTGTCGGTGATGACTCAGCTCTGCTCACCCCTCCGCCGCAACAACAATTGGTCATTTGTGCCGACACTTTAGTCGCTGGACGACATTTCCCCCTCGATACCAACCCACATGCGATTGGTTGGAAATCGGTTGCGGTCAATTTATCTGACATTGCCGCCATGGGTGCCACCCCACACAGTATATTATTGGCATTGAGCCTACCCCAAATTGATCACGACTGGCTCAAAGGGTTTAGTCAGGGTTTACATGATTGTTGCGATCAATTTGGGGTAAGTTTAATTGGTGGAGATACCACACAAAGCCCGCATCTCACCATTTCCGTTACCGCCTTAGGCTGGATTGAACAAGGACATGCCATTCCACGTTCAGGCGCGCAAGTCGGTGATTATATTTGCGTCAGCGGACAAGTCGGTGATGCCGCTTTTGGTTTAGATCATCTCGATCATCCTTTAAAACAACGTCTCGACTACCCAACACCACGTTGTCAACTTGGACAACAACTCAAAGGTCTGGCTTCAAGCATGATTGATGTTTCAGATGGCTTGGCACAAGATTTAGGGCATATTCTCAAAGCCTCTCAGGTCGGTGCTTGTATTGAACTCAGCCAACTGCCTATAGATGCTGCATTAACCGAATTACCACAACAAAAGCAGTGGCAATATGCCTTGGCAGGTGGCGATGACTATGAGTTATGCTTTACAATAAGCCCACAAAATTATCAGCAGCTTTTGCAAAAACCGCTGAATACCCCTATTCATATTATTGGCAAAATTAACAATCAAAACCGCTTAAGCTTTGAACAGAATGGCGTAGATCGTTCACTTCATTTTCATGGATACCAACACTTTGCAAAAACCCGCGATTAATTTCAAAGCCATGTCTTGGACTGACCGACTGATTGTATGCTGTGGTGTTGGCTTCGGTTCAGGTCTACTACCCAAAGCTCCCGGTACCTTTGGTTCGGCCTTTGCCCTACTGTTCATTCCCATTTGGTTCGCGCTTGGTTTCATTCCAAGCCTTTTTGCCATTGCCATCATGTCCCTCGTTGGCATATATATCTGTGGACGTACTGCACAGGTTATGGGCGTACATGATGATGGTCGTATTGTTTGGGATGAATTTGCAGGACAATCGATTACCTTTTTACCCCTGATTTTTATCAATCAAATCAGCTGGGTCTGGGTAATTGTGGGTTTTGCCCTATTCCGACTATTTGATGTGTGGAAACCTTGGCCAATACGTGTGATTGACCGTCGGGTCGAGGGTGGTTTTGGCATCATGCTGGACGATATTATTGCGGGTCTTTGGGCCGCATTATGTATTTATATTTATTTATCTTTTACTTTGGTTTAGCCATCACTAGGATTCAACATGTCTACCACCGTGATTATTCTTGCAGCAGGTAAAGGCACGCGCATGCGTTCAAATTTACCAAAAGTATTACAACCTCTTGCAGGACGCCCACTCTTGGGTCACGTGATTGATACCGCAAAAAAATTACAAGCCGATCATATTATTACCATTTACGGTCACGGCGGTACTTTGGTTCAAAATGCGTTTGCGCATGAACAGGTGCAGTGGGTCGAACAAGCGGAACAGCTCGGCACAGGTCACGCAGTCAAAGTGACTTTGCCTGTTTTACCACATGAAGGCGTATCCCTAATTTTATCGGGAGATGTACCTTGCATTACAGAGCAAACTTTACAAAAGCTGCTCGATGTTTCACGTGAAACCCAAATTGGATTGGTGACACTCACCCTTGCCGATGCTACGGGTTATGGTCGTATTGTGCGTGAAAACGGTAAAATTCAAGCGATTGTTGAACATAAAGATGCATCTGAAGCACAGCGTCAAATTCAAGAAATCAACACGGGTATTTACTGCGTCAGCAATGCCAAATTACATGAATGGCTGCCAAAACTGAGCAATAACAATGCGCAGGGTGAATATTACCTGACCGATATTGTGGCGATGGCAATTGCCGATGGTTTAGAAGTTGCATCGGTAGAACCTCAACTGGCTTTTGAAGTAGAAGGCGTGAATGACCGTGTGCAATTGGCTGCATTAGAACGTGAATTCCAGAACTTCCAAGCCAAGCAACTCATGCAACAAGGTGTGCATTTAATTGACCCAACCCGTTTTGATTTACGTGGTAATCTCACTGCAGGTAAAGACGTTCGCATTGACATTAACGTGATTATTGAAGGCGATTGTGAACTAGGTGATGGCGTAGAAATTGGTGCAGGTTGTATTCTTAAAAACACCAAAATTGCTGCGGGCACTAAAGTTCAGCCGTATAGCGTATTTGACCAAGCGGTTGTAGGTGAAGCTGCGCAAATTGGTCCATTCTCACGTTTACGTCCGGGTGCGATATTGGCCAATGAAGTGCATATTGGCAACTTTGTTGAAGTGAAAAACAGTCAAATTGGTTTAGGCTCCAAAGCCAACCACTTTACCTACTTAGGGGATGCCGAAGTGGGTGCAGGCAGCAATATTGGTGCAGGTACAATTACTTGTAATTATGATGGTGCCAATAAATTTAAAACGATTATTGGTGACCAAGTTTTTATTGGTTCAAATAGTTCATTGGTTGCACCTGTCACCATTGCCAATGGTGCAACGGTAGGGGCAGGATCGACCATTACCCGTGATGTTGCAGAACAGTGTTTAGCTGTGGAACGTTCTAAACAGTTCACTAAAGAAAATTATCAACGTCCACAGAAATTGAAAAAATAAGAGGAAGTTCCTATGTGCGGTATTGTCGGTGGCGTTGCAGAACGTAGTATTACCAATATCCTCATTGAAGGTTTAAAGCGTTTAGAATACCGCGGCTATGATTCCGCTGGTTTAGCCTTGATTAGTCAAGGTCAGGTCTTGCGTGAGCGTCGTGTCGGTAAAGTAGCAAATCTTGAACAAGCAGTACTTGATTCTCAAGTCACAGGTTCACTCGGTATTGCACACACACGTTGGGCAACACATGGTAAACCGACAGAAAACAATGCGCATCCGCATATTTCTGGCAATGTTGCTGTCGTACACAACGGTATTATCGAAAATTATCAAGAACTGAAAGATGAGCTAGAAGCTTTAGGCTATGTGTTCAGTTCTCAAACGGATACTGAAGTGGTTGCGCACTTGGTCGACCATGCCCTTAAAACTGCACCGAATTTATTGGCTGCAGTACAGCAAGTCGTACCACAACTGAAAGGTGCTTATGCACTTGGAATTATCCATACCGATTATCCAGATGAATTGATCACGGTACGTGAAGGCTCGCCTTTAGTGATTGGGGTCGGTATTGGCGAAAACTTTATCAGTTCAGACCAATTGGCATTATTGCCAATCACCAACCGTTTTATGTATTTGGAAGAAGGTGATATCGCACGCTTAACTCGCGACAGCATTGAAGTTTTTGTAAACGGTCAAACGGTTGAACGCCCTGTAAAAGAGTTGGATGCAACTGTAAGCAATGCATCGAAAGGTGAATATAAACACTACATGCTCAAAGAAATTTATGAGCAGCCTGAAGCAATTCAACAAACCATTTCACAAGCATTAAATGGCAACGCTTTACGTGAAGATTTCCTGAAAGATGCTGAACTTGATTTTGCCAACATCCAACAGGTACAGATTATTGCCTGCGGTACCAGCTACCATGCAGGGATGATTGCAAAATATTGGTTTGAACAGCTGATTAACTTGCCATGTCATGTGGAAATTGCCAGCGAATACCGTTATCGTACCCCAGTCATTGTGAATAACACGTTGTATGTGTGCATTTCACAATCTGGCGAAACTGCAGATACTTTAGCTGCGTTACGTGATACACAAAAACGTGCTGCTGCAAAAGGTTTAGATATCACAACCATGACCATTTGTAACGTGGCAACGTCGTCAATGGTACGTGAAACCAACCATAGTTTGTTAACGCTTGCGGGTCCTGAAATTGGTGTGGCATCGACCAAAGCCTTTACGACACAGTTGGCAGCATTAATGCTGTTGGTGCTCAAAATTGGTCAGGTGAAAAATGCAATTGCAGCGACAGAAACAGCGGAAATTATTGCAGACTTGTGGCACACACCAAAAGTAATTTTAGATACTTTGCAAAATGATACGGCAATTTTACGTTTGTCTGAATTGTTTGTAGAGAAAAATCACTGCTTGTTCTTGGGTCGTGGCACACAATTCCCAATTGCCTTGGAAGGTGCTTTGAAACTGAAAGAAATTTCATATATTCACGCAGAAGGTTATGCTGCGGGTGAATTAAAGCACGGCCCATTGGCATTGGTCGATAATGACATGCCTGTGGTGATTTTAGCACCGCAAGATGACATGCTGGATAAACTGAAATCCAATATGGAAGAAGTACAGGCACGTGGTGGTGAGCTGTTTGTATTTGCAGATGAACACAGCGGCATTCCTGCAGATAAAGAACGCCAGCATGTGGTTTATGTACCACAGGTCAGCGCGTTGCTTGCGCCAATTGTGTATAGTATTCCTGTGCAGTTGTTGTCTTACCATGTGGCGGTTTTACGTGGTACAGATGTCGACCAGCCTAGAAACTTGGCAAAAAGCGTAACAGTGGAATAATATTGATTAAATTCAATGATTTAAATGTATGATAGTAATAAAAAATCATACCAAGTAATAAAGTCTCATACTGAGTAATAAAGTGTAATACTGCATTGCTCAAAAAATCCACACAAGCTATGCTCTAAACAGCATGATGTGTGGATTTTTTTATGGTCAACTTTAAGAACACACAAAATCATGAACTCAAAATTCAAAAATGGATTAAAGAAGGACGAGGACAGGGTTTTGGAAATAGCTATAAGCCTTGGCTTACAATTCGAGATGTAAGTTCAGAAGGTCGATCTCACCGAGTTTTTGGTCATAAAAGCCAAAGAACTCATCACCTTCTCTCTGATCTGGAACTTTCTGCTTTTTTATTATTAGAATGGCATTCCACTACTATAGATATTAGAGAACAATATCCCTTAGACATCGAACAAACTTTAAAAATTGCTGAGTCAATTGGAATCCCTCACCCTAAATTTGGAAAACACTATCAAATCATGACAAGTGATTTCTTAGTCGATACAAATGATTCAACACCACCTAAATTTGTAGTCCAAGTCAAATATTCAAATGCTCTCAATGATCCACGCACGATAGAAAAAATAGAAATTGAACGACAATATTGGAAACAGCAAAACATTCCTTTTTATATCTTTACTGAACACCAAGTTCCAAAAATTGTCAGCCAAAACATTCAATGGTTGTACAGCTCAATAAATACTATAGAACTGAGCGAACAAGATACGTTAGATAAACTAAACTTTTATGCAGAAATTTTTAGTAAAAATAAGTCTAAAAAGATTAATGAATTAGCTAGAACTATTGATCAAAAATATCATTTTGAAATAGGACAGTCTTTAAGAGAAATTAGAGACTTACTTGCTCATCGGTATTTCATATTTGATCTCAATATTTCTTTTAAAGATCTAAAAACAGATCATATTCAATTGGGTCAACTTAATATTTGGAATGAGGTACTTCATGCTGAAAATCAATGAAGTATTAAGTTTTGAAAGTTCTTTATTTAGGATTCTAACCATTCTGCCTCACTCTGTGATTTGGATTAATCTCGAAGTTGAAAATGCTTTTCCTATCGAAATAACTAAAACAGAAATATTAAAAGGTCTAGAAGATAGTAGTATCCAAAGAGCAGTAGACCCACATGAGACACTTGCCTTCTTTCAGCCCGAAAAAGGATCTGCACAAGAAATAAAACGTAATCAAAATTACGCTCTTATTTATCCTCTAATCTCTCATGAATTATTTTTCATTCCCTCTCAAAGAGGAAAAATAATTAATGAAATCATGGCTAAGCATAAAGTCACCAAACAAACTCTTTATCGCTTAGCTCGTAGATATTGGCAAAGAGGACAAACACCTACTGCATTACTTCCTGATTACAGAAATAGTGGAGCTAAGGGGCAAAAAAGAATTGCTAAAGACAAAAAATTAGGACGCCCTCGTATCTATAATAGTGAACAACAAGGTATCAATGTTAATGAAGAAATTGAAAAGCTTTTCTATCGCACTATTAAATTATTCTTTTTAAAGGACAATAAACACTCGCTTCCATTTGTCTATCGAAAATTTCAAACCACTTATAAAAATCTCTATCCAGATACATCTGAAGCAGATATTCCGACCATATGGCAGTTTAAGTATTACTACGAAAAGGAATTCAAAAAAATTGAAAGTATTAAATCTCGTATTAGTACTTCCAACTACCGTAAGGACTATCGACCATTACAATCTACTTCTAGTTCTCAAGTATTGGGACCTGGATCACGTTATGAAATTGATGCAACGATTGCTGATATTTACCTAGTTTCAAACTCAAATCCAGAAAGTATCGTTGGCAGACCTACTATTTATTTTGTAATTGATGTCTTCAGTAGATTAGTTACAGGCTTTTATATTGGTTTTGAATCACCTTCATATTTAGCTGCGATACAAGCACTGAACACAGCAATGACTGATAAAGTTAGCTATTGTGCTAAATATGGGATATCAATTCAGCCAGAAGATTGGCCAGCAGTTGGTCTGCCTGATGCCCTACTCGCAGATCGAGGAGAACTACTAGGCTATCAAATTGAAGCACTAGAAAAAACCTTCGCTGTGAGACTTGAAAATGCACCAGCTAGACGTGGTGATGCTAAAGGCATCGTAGAGCAAGCTTTCAATACCTATCAAGCTTATTTCAAAAAAGAAGGTAAAGGAAAAGGTGTTGTTGAAGGTACTACAGTAAGAAAGGCTGGAGGGAGAGATTACCGTCAAGATGCAACATTAAATATTCATCAATTTACTGAAATCATTCTTGCCTGCATCATCTCACACAACCAATTTCATGTATTAAAGACATATGATCGTGAAGCTGATATGCCTAATGACTTACCAACCATTCCCATATATTTATGGAATTGGGGCATTCAAAATAGAACTGGAAAATTGCGAAGTGTTTCAGATGAAGCTCTTAGAATTGCCTTATTACCACGTACTAAAATCACAATATCAGATTTAGGTATTAAAGCATTTGGTCTTTACTATCTAGCGAAAGAAATACTCGATCTTGGTTGGCTGCATCGAAAAACAGGAAATGCTCGTCCCCAGAATCTTGAGGCTGCATATGACCCATATTCAATGAATAAAATTTATATTTTTCCAAAGGATAATAGTCTTGAATACTGGACAGGGACTCTCTCTGCTCGATCTAGAGAATTCTTGGATTGTACTTTATGGGAAATAAAAGAAAAACAAAAAGCTCAAAAAGAAAACCTTGTACAGCATGAATTAGAAGCATCAAAAAAACGGAGAGAACTTGAAGCTTTCATCAGTGAGAAACTTAAAACCAAAAATCTAAAAAGCCCAATTAAACCCTCTGAACGTATCGCTGCAATATCTACAAATAAATCAAAAGAAAAAAATAGTGAACGCAAAGCTCAGGTAAAACAGCAAGAAATAGTAGATACAAATATTATTCCTATGCCTAAAGCCAAAACACCAAGCACTTATCATGAGGTTGAAGCTGTTCAATATCCTGATTTAACTGATGAATTATTTGATGAGGATGATTAAATGAATTTGCCTTTAAATTTTATTCAAGCACGTTACATACCTAGTTTCGGTGAATATAAAGACAATCCATTTATTGAAGCTCTCCCACCAATCATGCAAGAAATTTCAGATATCAAAGCTAACCTAATAGGTAAAGTAGACTTTGATCCTCAAGATATTCTTAGGTCTAAAAATGAAAGAATTCACCTTTCATCCCAACTTCTTCATCAATTTTTTCAACCTATTACTCGCCATATTTCATTAGAGCAAAAAATAGCAATATTAATTCGTCAAGGCTATATAGGGCGCAATATTGCAGACGGGAAATTGCATCAACATTTGCAAAACGGCTATGAGCGCATCATGTCTGGGGACATTAACGCATTTCGCTTTGATGCCCCGAAATCTACAGCATTAAGCTATTCCCTTATTGGATGCTCTGGTAGCGGTAAAAGTACAACGCTACATCGTATTCTGAACCTTTACCCTCAAGTGATTTATCATGAAAAATATAATTTTACACAACTCGTTTATCTCAAAATAGACTGCCCTCATGATGGTTCGCTTAAAAATCTATGCTTGCATTTTTTCAAAGCAATTGATGTTGCATTAGGAACAGATTTTGAAAGAAAAGTAGCTTTAAAAAGATTAGGAATCGAAGCTCTTTTAAATTATATGCGCCAAATTACCAATACCTACGCTATTGGTGTGCTTGTTATTGATGAGATTCAGCATTTGAGTGTCAAAAATTCAGGTGGTGCTGAAAAAATGCTTAATTTCTTTGTGACCTTAATCAATGTTGTAGGTTTACCAGTGGTTATGGTGGGTACACCTAAAGCCAAATTTATCTTTGATGGAGATCTACGTTCAGCTCGTCGTGGGGCTGGTTTCGGAGCTGTTATATGGGAACCAATGCAGAATAATCCCCCATCATCAAATAGCTCTACTAGAACAGAATGGGTGGCTTTCACCAATGCTCTTTGGAAATACCAATGGCTAACCAATAAAGACCAACTGAGTGACGAAATTCGAGACTGCTGGTATGAACTTTCTCAAGGAGTATTGGACATAGTCGTCAAACTTTTTGTATTGGCTCAATGTCGAGCGATCATGACAGGATTAGAAAGGATCACCCCTCGATTACTGAGACAAGTCTATGAGGATGAACTGAAATTTGTCCACCCTATGATAGAAGCACTCAAGTCTGGAGATCCAAATCGCATTGCAATATATTCCGACTTAACCATTCCATATGTAGACAAAACACTACTTCTACTTCAGAAAAAAATAGAAGAAGAACATGAAAAAGTTGAACAATATAACGGAAATATACATGCACAAAGATTACACAACCTACTGATTGCCACTGGATATCCAGAATCTAAAGTAATCGCTGTAATCAAAAAAGCCTTTGTCGACTTCCCTCATCTTAATATGCAAGAACTCATGCCTATCGTTTCGAGTTGGCTCACTGAAGCTGAGGCGGATAAAGAAGCCAAACCTGAAAAAATCAATCTCAAAAAAATAAAACAAAGTGAATGGATGAGCTTACCGTCAGATGATTTAAGGTTTAAGTTTTCTCAAAAGCAAAAATCTCAAAATTTTTATGACGTTCTTCACTCAACTGATTTGATTTTTGATACTCAAACTTGGGTGCAATCAATGTAATAGTGGAATTAGCATGTTGAACTTTCCTACACCATATCCTAATGAATTAATTTACAGCACGATAGCACGGGCTGGAATTCACCATGCTATTACAAGTCCTAAGCAATTACTCGAAGAAGTATTTTCTAATCGTAAGGTCATTGCCACGATTGATTTACCTAGCCACCTAATACATCTTTTAAAGCATTTACCACCATACTATACGCTTGAAAATCTTGCTTATAAACATACACTTTTTCCAATCCATGCTTTATTTTCTCCAGAAAACACACGTTTAAAATGCCTTCAATGGATAGGAAATCAATCAAAAGGTTCTATCCATTTAGCATTAGGGGTTGCTGCATCCAAAGTTAAGCAGATAACAGCACATCGATATTGTCAACATTGCTTAGAAGACCAATATCGCCAATATGGAGAAATTTTTTGGTCAAGAGTTTGGTACATCCAAGGCGCAAATTGTTGTAGCAAACATAAAATTAAATTGTCAGAATTTTTACCACCACCCCACTTGAATGGACGACATCAATTTATTCCTGCAAGTTTTATCCTAAATCAGAAACAACTTGCTAACCCTGCTCATGAATTAGATCTAATCGTTAGTAGGCGCGTTGATGAACTCCTAAAACTTCCTCCAACAACATCACCTACATTTCATCAATGGAGTCAATTTTATCAACATATTGCAAAGCAATTGGGTTTCAACAAAGGTTCTAAGCACATTGATCATTCAAAAGTTTATTCAGCCGTTATAAAAACATGGGATCTAAAATGGTTACAACAACACCAATTAGATGAACTGAAATCTGAAACATGTTGGCTTAAAGCTATTTTTAGAAAGCATCGCAAGTCATTCAGCTATCTTGAGCATATTATTGTCTTAGAGACGTTTTGCGCTAAAGGCTGGACATGGTCAGCCATTCTTAGCGAAATCCATCAGTTTCCATCTACTCCTTCCGATACTGATACACAAATTCAGAGTACTGAATACCACGATATTTCAATGCTCTCAATTAAACGTAATGAATGGGTATCATTGGTTCAAGAATATGGAATAAAGCCTTCTAGAATCAAAAATGCAGCCGTATACGCATGGCTTTATCGCAATGATAAAACTTGGCTGCTAAATCAAAATAGTCAATTTCACGCTTTACCTACATCAGGTAGTAAAAAGGTCAATTGGTCTCTGAGAGATTGGCAACTGGTAAGACAGTTGTTCAAAATATTCCATAAATCATTAGACGATTTGAATTTACCTAGACAATCTAGAAACTGGTATCTAAGGCAACTACCGCGATACTCCACAGTGCAAAATAACCTATATCAGCTACCACTAACAAATAAATTTCTGAGCACTTTTTCAGAAGATATTAGCAGTTATCAAATTCGCAGAATTACTCGGACAGTAATTCAATTTCAGGAACTTAATCAACGTCAAGCTAGTTGGCAAATATTGCGTAAAGCTGGATTAAGCAAAGAACGACTAACAAATGAAGCTCTCAAATTCCTAAATCAAATTAAATGGATCAATCATGGCAAAGATAAGTCACATAGATAAAAATATGAAAATAAAAAAGATCGGTACTTTATTCAAAAAGCATAACTCAGGTATTTGGTCAATCAACATAGCTTTGGAAAATGAAAGTAAAGAACCTGAAACGACTTACACGAATTTTTCTAATGCAAAATTATTGAGAAAAAATAGTCACATTAATCCTACTCAAGAATATTCTAAAGGCTACAATTTACGCTTTCAAATTAGTTCAACTAAAGATTGGCAATCTTCTATCGATAATCCAAATGTACCAAAAGGAAAGTTTGTAGAGCATTGTTTTATATTTGATGCAATCCGTGTTGATCAATCTAGTCAGCCAATGTCTGAAACAATCAAAATTAAGCTTCCTCAATTTGAACTTGCTAGATCTCTATTTTTCTACACCCCGTATCTTGCAAGATCAGCACTTTTAGAAAATAGTTTGAGTATCGATTTCGATATTGTTTTAAACCCTGATCATTATTTCATCAATATTTTGCCAGCTTGTTCCTATCCCATTTCACATTTTGATGATGCAGGAATACGCCGAATCTTAGCGTGGATTCTTATTGATCCAGATATTCGACAATCTTTTGAAAGTATCGGTCAGTTTTGTGCGAGATATGGCTATGACGTTGAGCAATACCGTCTATGGAATTTTTGCTTTAATCCACCTCAACTTAGCGAAGTAATCTTTGATGCTTATGGGTATTACAAAGCTGAAACCTCTGAGTTTTTTGTGAATGAAATTTCAGGTTTTAGAAATATCTCAAGCCGTATTTCCAAAGAGGTTGAGTTCTATAGCGATAAATTTATTGAGTCTAAATCGGGTAGTCAAGATGCAAACTCTTCAGGGACTACAAATAATGGTAAAGAATCTACTATTACAGATGATGATGAAGGTAACAGTGATGATGTCCACATGATTGATGTTGCTCCTACACACTTCGATTTCCTAGAAGCAATTGAAACTCGGAAGACTTCTAAAAAATCTAGACATAGAAATCATGGTAAAAAAGATCAAGAACTATCATTAACCAAAGAGCCTTCGGAGGTGAGTACCAATGAACCTATTTTTGAAGGTGCTATCCCCTCTGCTGAATTCAATGGCGTTGAAGATGAGACCGAAGACCTTCACCTATACCTTGATCGATTTTCTGCATTTCAACAAATGATTGATTTATTTTGCAAAGAGAATTCGATCAAAAATTTTAGTTTCCAACTCCATAAATTACCTAACATTCAAGGTCACTCTAAGCATGTTAAAACCGATGGTAATCCTAGATGTGTGGCAGAAGTGAGTTTTCAATTCAATGGTCACAATATTGTGATCTTAGAGGTTGACACTTCTGACAATAAGAAACCCCTTTCAACTCGTGTCTTATCGATTAAAGATGCAAATCAATGGAATACCTTTGATCGAGCAAAAGTACTTGAGTTAGTAGTTACTCAATGTTTACGTTGGCCGAAAGGAATCTTTAAGCATATTTGCTTTAAAAATAGTACGTTAAACCATCCTAGGATGGATAGTAAATATCAAGAGATATCTGACTTAGAACTTGCAGGATGGAGACAACGTCTTGAAGTTCTCATTAATCAATGATCTATTAATTTTCTTGAATTATTTTGATACTACTGCAAATATTTCAAGTTTTAATTCCTCAGAATAATCATCTTCATATAAAAGAGAAGTTATAATTTTATGTAATAAGTCCTTATTAATAATATTATCAGCAACCCATACTGCTATATTTTCCATCTCATAAACAAATCTTTTTACGACATAATCAAAGCCATTTAACTCTAAAAAATATGCACCTAATGCTAAAGATGATCTTTTATTACCATCATGGAAAGCATGATTTTTATTAATTGAGAAAACTAAATGTGTTAGTTTATCCTCAATTTCAGGATAGTATAAATCATTCTGTATATGTTCTAATGGGCTTTCTAACTGACCTTGATCTTTAATACCAACCATTCCACCAGTATTTTCAATAATCCAATCGTGTGTAGCAATAGCATAATGTAAATCAAAGTAAAAAAAACGTATGATTGCACTATCCATTTTTATCGATCCTTCAATCTCTTAAACACAGCTAAAGTGTCAGGATCACTCAATTGTTCTTGCAAAGATCTACTCTTTTCACCTAAGAATCTTTCAAAATCAGCTTCAGGTACAGCTTGAATATAAGCTTCTAATTTTTCATGTAATGCATCTCTAAAACATAAATCACGGCTTGCCATCTTAGTTCTAGCATCTAGAATAAGTGGGGTAAACAATGGATGTTTTTCAAAATCTAAAAATAGTTTCTCTGCTTCTTTCTGCGTTAACTTACTACCTTTTTTTTGCCCAGCCAGCTCTAATTCATGAGCTATGCCAGCCTCAAAACTAGCAATCAGATTAATAACCTCTGTATACATAGTTTCACGAATTTTATCGTGTTCTGCTAGTTTTAATACTTTTTTGTACTCAGTAGCATTCTCTTGGAAAATACTTTTATAAATCAAGTTTGTAAATCTTGCATACTTCCATTGACTTCCTTCAATATAATTATCAACTGCATCTGTAAACTTTTTACGATAATTTTCTTCTTGAAAGCTTGCTAATAAATAATTTTCATCTCGCTGATTAATAAATTTAGTATGTCCTCCTGCCCTTTGTGCCATGACATCTAACACTATATCTAAGACTCTCGAACGTAATAATCTAGCTTGCTCACTTTCCGTCAAGAGCATACCCAAATTCAGCACAGCTCTAAAAGTAAAAATCCCTAAAACACTTGTTTTGGTACCCTCACTGATGAGGGTACCATGGGTTAAGTCCTTAAAATCTCTAAGTTTTTGACCGCGAAGAATTTGATAGCCGTTATTCTTTAATTCATCACCATGATTAGAAATGTAACGTTCTATAGTTGCATCACTGATTTCAAACAAAGACATAACTTGTTGCTTGGTAAAAACCATTTCATCTTGATAAAAAATACCACCTAGATCTAAATGTTCTTCAGCCTGCTGAAGAGCATAGCGATTATTAAGGATATTCTGTCTCTCAT
The DNA here is from genome assembly GCF_013418565.1 of Acinetobacter sp. YH12135. NCBI lineage: Bacteria > Pseudomonadati > Pseudomonadota > Gammaproteobacteria > Moraxellales > Moraxellaceae > Acinetobacter > Acinetobacter sp. YH12135. The sequence continues at coordinate 138,245 of NZ_VPBU01000003.1, read as the reverse complement.
GAATAGATTCTGTTAAATCCTTTGCCATTTAAATATCTCCAAAAAATACTTATAATCCAATATCTTACGTTAAAATTATTATTAATTTTGTTCAAAAGTTTTAGCTACGTGCTCATCAGCTTCTTTAATAGAAATCAAACCATTCATTAACATCGGTAATAACCAATTATATAGAGTAGTTAATTGGTTATTTTCCTCAATAGCATTCCTTATTTTTTCATTTAAAATAAAAGCAAAATTAGAAAATCTTTCTAAAATTTCATTAGGTGGGATTAGGATCTTTAGATTATAAAGATCGTTAGAATAGACATGTGGCTGAGCTGATCCTCTAGCCTGGCTAAAAATATAATTCTGGACTGTTTTTAGATACTCATAGATGTAAAAGGTTAAAGCATCTGTATTTCCACGAATTGTTATACAATCGCTCGCAAAAATTCTTTCTCTCCAAAAATTAACATATCCAGCACTCGCACCCGACGCACTAACTGTAATAGTATAAAATTCTCTATTAAATGCACTATGCATATAAGAATTAGATATACCCGCAGATACTACTTTATAACACCCATTTGTATCCGCAATTTTTTCAGTTATTAAATCTCCTTTTCTAATATCACAGATTTCAGAAAGAGAAACGACATTCCAACCAATAGGTATATCTATATTTAAAACACTATTAAAAGTTAATTTTTTATTTTTATCAGAATCTAAACAATTAAAATTAATAAAATAAAAACTATATATAGTAGATAGAAAGTTTTCAAATTTTAATTTTAGTGACTTATCTACTTCTATTTTGTCGTAAATAGAATATAAAAAATCACCTATTTTTACTTGATCATTATAACTAGGCAGATTTACATATAAATAGGAAAATATTGTTTCATTAAAACTTGCACGTAATGTCATAACTGCATTATTTGTGATAGTTTTTCTAAAAATAGGTGATCTTAAATAAAATGCAATAAATTTTGGATAAACCTTCTCACTACCAATAGGTCTTAATCTTTTAACAAATCCACTAAAAGTAGCACATGGATAGTCTTTTAAGGCTACACAGGACATAGCTAACTCATCTAACGTTTCACTAGTACGTGTTAAAAAAATATCTCCTGCTCTGATAGAAAAAGTTTTTTGTTCTTTTTCATCTGTATTCATTAAATCTGGTAATTCCTGAGGAATAAAAATATTATTAAATACTGTCGAAAAAGATAGAAAAGGATGACCATGTCCTGCTTGGTCAGGAGAGGTGGTTATTCCTGAACTCATGGAATACAGTTCATCAAACTTATATTTACGAATTTCAATCATAATTCAAAATCCGTAATTCTGTTTTTAATTTGATTACTTAACATGTTAGATTTCTTAAGCAGTTCTTCAATCACTTTTGAAAAATCATCCACTCTAATTTTAAACTCTTCAGGTGTTAGATTTTCATATTCAATTTTCACCTCGAAATACTGACCAGCACTTAAGCTGTAATTTTTATTAGATATATCCTCATAATTAACAACAACAGATAATTCATCTTCAGCAATTTTTTTATTGAAGGTATTAATAATTTTCTCTTCTTCTTGGAGAGTTAGCAAGGTCTTCTGATTTTTACCTTCCTTTATTTTCTGTCCTAAATTCGAAGCATCAATTAAAACAACCTTATCTTTGTTATTTTTATCTATAAATATAATTGAAACACTTGTACCAGTAGTGGCAAAAATATTAGACGGCATTGAAATAACACCAGCTAACATCCTATCATCAATTAATTTTTGTCTAATTTTTTTATCAATACCAGATTGAGCTGTGATAAAGCCCGTTGGTAAAACTACTGCTGCTTTACCATCATCTTTCAATGAATAGATAATATGTTGTAAGAACAATTGGTAAATTTCCATTTTGTCCTTATCTTTTACTTTAATTTTAGGGATTCCAGCAAAGAATCTTTCTTTATTAGCCTTAGTATCTAAATCATCCCTAAAATCACTAAAATCCAATTTAAAAGGTGGATTGGAAACAATATAGTCAAATTTTTTAAGCTCACTTCCATCCTTATGATAAGGGTGAAGTATAGTATTGCCCTGAATAACATTTGGAATTGAATGAACTAAGTTATTCAGAATTAAATTCAAACGCAGTAAATTTGATGACTTTTGAGAAATATCTTGTGTATAAATTGCACAACGATTTTCGCCAATTACATGAGCTACATTCATGAGCAATGTGCCTGATCCTGCTGCAGGATCATAGCAAATTACATTTTTGATTTGTCCCTGCTGATCTTTAGGAACAAGAATTTCGGCCATTATACGTGCAACCGCATGCGGCGTATAATATTCTGCGTATTTACCACCACTATTCGAGTTATAGTCTTTAACCAGATATTCAAAGATAGAAGCATAAAAATCGAACTTCTGATCAAAGATACGCTCAAAACTAAACTCAACTAATTCATTAATGATCGCTTTGCAAAATTCATCACGTTTAGATGAATCACTAATAAACTGGCTGAGTTCATCAAACAGTTTAATTTTTGCACCACCATCGGTTTGAACTGCAAAAATCTCATTATTCTGAATAGAAATATCTCTTAGAGTGTCATCAAAAAGTTTAGAAAAATCAGGTTCATTTTGTTGGCTGAAAAGGTAACTAATAAAGTGCTGAGGTTTGAGAATTGCTGTATCTGCTGGCATCTGTAATGCAAGCATCTCTAACTCATCATCCGACATGTTTGAGAGCACATCTTCCCATTTTTCAGCTTCAGCTAAACTGGGTTCCACTTTTTTTGCTTCATAAGCAAATTTATCATTCAAAAACTTATATAAAAAAGCCTGTGTGATAATTTTAAATTCATTACCATCGTTACCAAGTCCATAGTTAGCACAGATAGCTTTTAAACCATCAATAAGTTCTCTAACTTTTTGCTGAAACTGAATTTCTATCATTGCCCTGAACCACCATTGAACTCTTTGAGGTACTCATTTACCACAAGCTGGTTAATATACCTTGTTGTGGCTGGACTTAGCGCAACATTCTGTTCATTTTTAAAACGTTTAATAATGTTTGACATCATCAACTGAGAAAAATAAGCTTCATTATTTAATACATTTTCATTATCTAAAACATGTTCATCTGCATCCTGTTTGAGTCTAATTAAAGCTTCATAGATTTGTCTTTCAGACTTTGAAACATCCCCCTTCTCATATAGTCTCTTATGCACACGTGTGAACTTAATGTCGCCCTTGTACTTATCATTGAGTTGCTTATTAGCACGGTTCAACTCTTTTATTCGCTCATGAATTTGTTGCAAAGTACCAATATTAGTGACCATCTCTTGTTGAGTTACTTCGCTCAATTTTTTCTTTTTGAAAAGGCGTTCGAGTTCCTCCTTCAAGCTGATAAATTTTTCATCATGCTGGTCAAAATTACTTGCTAAAGCCTCTCTCGTTTTACGCAATGTATCTTTAAGCTGATCTGCTAAAACCAACTCCTCTTCAGCAATTTTCTTAAACTTAAAAATCACATCTTCAAGTGCTAAATTTAGTAGATTCGTAGTGACTTCACCACTTTCAATACTCTCTTTTAAATTCAGCATATCTAAATGGTTGCTTGTCTCTCGGAACATGATATTGATCTTTTCAAAGTCTAAAGATCGAAGTTGCTCATAGTCCCCCTGTAACCTCATGAGATTATATAAGCTCTTTGCATCAGCTAAGCTCTTTTTAAGTTCTAATACCTGTTTACGGTCAGAAATTTGCTGAATTTGATCAGTAAATAACTCCATATTCTGCGTATCAAAACGGAATAACAAATCTTTTAATTGACTAATTTCCTGATCAATTTCTTCTTTAGATTTGAAGAGATGCGAGTAGCTATCCATCTCATCGCCTAACTCTGCCTGCAACTCTTCAAAATAAGCCTTGTTCGTTGCATCAAATTCTTTTCGAATATCAGCAAAGTCAACAACATAACCATACCTAAAATCTTTATAAGTACGGTTCACACGAGTTAATGCCTGAAGTAAGTTATGTTCTCGAATCACGCGACCAATATAAAGTTTCTTTAATCGAGGCGCATCAAAACCAGTTAACAACATGTTATAGACAAACAGAAAATCAATTTTCCCTGCTTTAAAGGCATCAATCCAATCTTTACGGTCTTGTTTATCACCAATATCATGCAAAATAAGTGCGGCAGATTTGACTTTATTTTTTTCCTTTAGGTGTTCTGTATAAGACGTATCGGTCTTAGAAATGTCATTATCTTTTTTATATTTTGTATTAAAAATTTCAAACATCTGTTTCGCTTGTTCTGAACTATCACAGATGACCATCCCACCTATTGTCGGATCATTACAAGCACCGCGACTATTCTCAAAATCCTGAACAATATAATCGAGCATTGGTTCTACAAAAGTTGGGTGTGCATAAATTATTTTTTTATCGACATCTCCCTGCTTAACCTCTGCTTGTGCTAATGCCTCTTGTAAAGCAATTTTATAGTTAGTTTGAATATCTTCTCGGATCAAACGTAATGTATAGCCATCAGCAATCGAAGCATTGTAATAATACTTATGGATGTAATCTCCAAATAGAGATCTTGAATTGTAGTCTTTTCCTAATAGCGGAGTCCCTGTAAGACCAATTTTGATTGCATTGCGATCTGATACATCTAAATTAGCAAGAAAACTGCCCTTAGGATTATAGCTACGATGTACCTCATCTAAGAAGTAAACACGTTGTATATCAACATTGTAATCTTTAGTAGACACAATCGTTGGATCATCTGCAAACTTCTGAATATTAATTACAGTGATTTCTGGTTTCCCACTGTTATTGTGAATAACTTTAGTTGCCTTAATATCTTTGGTAAATTCATCTCTAGAGTTAATCGTATGTACGACTAGTCCACGACTAGCAAATTCACTCTGTGCTTGCTGTAGTAGATCAAGTCGATCCACAATAAAATAAAATTTAGGAATTACATTCTTTCTTTGATAATAATCCGTCAAAAATTTTACGTTATAATACGTTAATGCTGTTTTACCACTACCTTGAGTATGCCAAATAATTCCTTTACGGATGCCCTCATCTAACTTTCTTTCAATTGCCTTAGTAGCAAACAGTTGTGGATAGCGCATGATATGTTTTTGCACACCATTTTCTGTTTCCACATAAGCAATTGAATAACGCAACATAAATGTTAAGCGCTCTCGACTTAACAAAGATGTACAAATTCGGTTGGTAGGTCTATTAGGATCTTTATTGGTAATAAATTCTGGGCTATTTCTAATTACTTCAAAATTATTGTCTTTAAGAATTCGAATTTCTTCTGACTCAGTCAAAGGACTCAATAAATGAGTTAAATTAAAGATCTCTTCTTCTCGAAAGTAGTTAAAGCTTGGTTTGTGATACGACGGGGTAGCATAAAAAGCGCCCATAATTGGTTGAATAGCATCATTGTCATATTCCATATTGTTTGAAAAGATCATGAACTGAGTAATGTTGATAAATCTTTTAAATTTAGAGTTTTGGAATCTCTTATTTATTCGTTCTCTTTCTGCTAAGACACCATCTTTATTATTTGGCTTCTTCACCTCAATAAAGACTAAAGGCATACCATTTACTAGGATTGTAATATCAGGACGGAATTCATCATCTCCGTTTTGACAAGTAAACTCCGTAACAACATTGAATGTATTGTTATTGATATTTTCAAAATCAATGAGCTTGATACCAGAACGATTGACCAACTTGCTAAAAAACACTTTACCCAAATCATCATTGTCTAAAGTTAGCTTTAAATCTTGTAATTCTCTTTGAATATCATCTTTTTCAAATGAGGGATTAATTCGGCTTACTGATTCCAAGAATATTTCAGGGAAAATATTAGACTCCACATCCCATGTATGTTTTTTTAAAGAAAGATACTTATAACCAAGCCTTGTTAAATGAAGAATTGTTGGAATTTTTACGCGAGCATCTTCATTGAACTTCATGGAACCCTCTTTTAATGTTTCTTTACTCGATAATCATACATCATCTGGCAATAAATCTTTCGCTGAAACATCTAAACATTTTGCTAATTCGTATATTTTCTCAATAGTTAAATTAACTTCTCCACGTTCAATTCGTCCCATATAACTACGATCTATATTACAAAGTAAAGCTAGCTTTTCCTGTGATAATTTTTTTAGTTTTCTTTGTTCCCGAACCTTTAAACCAAAAGAGACTGTTAGTTCTGACATATTCTTGAATCAATTGCTCAAAAAATAGAACTATCAACATTTGAGGATTATATATCCACGGCTTATAATCCTCTTTTTATTTTTTAAGCTGTTTATGAAACAAATGACTACTTCTCTCTTTCAATCTTTTCTAGTACTCATTTCACAACATCAAATTGAGGGATGGACATGTAATCAAATTTGGAATACTTTAAATTTGCCTATAGATGAAAAACAAAGAACGACTCAACAACAGTTTTATAGATTACTCAGGAAGCTTGTCAAACAAGGTTACTTAATCAAGAATATTCATGTAGATAATCCACGTTTTTCAACGTTTATCGAAACCCAGAGTATGCATTCCTTTAGAAAGAAATTTGGCATTCAACTAATTAAAAATGATTTGGAAAAACTAGAACGAAAAATGAGTCAACTCACAGAAAAACAAAAAAACTATGAAAATCAGATAAAAGCTTCTGAGCAAGCTCTTGCAGAATTTCCTGAGCTAAAACCCGAAATCATAAAAAGAAAAAAACAATTACTTCAAGATATTGTAAAAATTAATGCGTACAAGGATTTTTTAACATCATTAATATAAGATACATACTCATTCGATGAGTAATAAAATTTTAATCGAGTATGAAACTTTATTACTCAAAAAATTACAGTGCTTGAAGAGAACATAGTGTTTAGTATGAAACTTTATTTTTTCTTCAAACTTTTATGACTTATTAAAATCAAATAGATATAGATGTGTCAGTATGAAACTTTATTGCTTTCATACATTAAATTTAATAAAATTATTTTGAATCACCTAAAAAATCCGCAGTCGGCTTCATTTTTAGAAATTTAGTACTGCGGATTTTTTATGTCTGATACTTTTATTTTTCGCATAACTACAGTGCATAGCAAGCGATATTGAAACTTTTGCAGACAATGAAAACTTTTATAAAAACAAATAACCTAAGTCATTTAACCACACTATTTTCTAAAAATGTTGTTTATTTATTCAGTCAGTACAATGACATGCAAAAAATGATTGACCCTATTTTTGCATCATGTATTATACACCGCATGCGGGAATAGCTCAGTTGGTAGAGCACAACCTTGCCAAGGTTGGGGTCGCGAGTTCGAGTCTCGTTTCCCGCTCCAGATTCAAAAAAGCCCTAGTCGAAAGATTAGGGCTTTTTTCTTGTTGATTTTATTATATTTTTTAAAAAATCTTCTTCCTGTGTTATTCGATTCAATAAAAAATATTTTTAATGTAATTTGTATTTTGTGACCAAGATGTGACCATGGCGTGCCCACAACAATAAAAATGGTCTCAATTAACCTTAAATGTCTTCAATCGATCACCACTTTCAGAGCTTTTTTTGAAGGTAAAAAATCACCCTATTCTCTTCAAAACAAGATGTTTTTTACCAAACGATCAAGGATTTGTGACCATTTCACTTTTTGATGTGACCAATTGTGACCAAACTAGCTATTATCATTTTGATTATTATCAATTTTCTTAAAAACCAATAAATCACCCACTTCCACATCTAATGCAATACAAATTTTATCAATGGTTTCAAAATCAATCCGTACAGATTCATCATTATAAAGTTTATGTAAAGTAGATTTATTAATTCCAGTACTTCTCACCAAATCAGCAACCTTAAGTTTCCTTTCTGCTAATAAAACTGCCAAGTTTGAAATAATCATAAAATTTCCTATTTAAATCATAAAAAGTACTTGCAACAACATAAAAATATGATAATTTATGTCTTAGGAATAATTTTTCCTAGTTAACTAGTAAAAAATATGAGGCTCTATTATGTCATATACCTATCTCACAGCCCAGCAACTGGCTGAAAAAATCCAGTACGACGCTCGTACTATTCGCAACCAACTGAAGGACAGTGTCTTTATTGAAGGTGTTCATTACATCCGTCCTTTTGGTGGTCGCAAAATTCTTTTTGTTTGGGAACGTATTGAAACTGAAATGCTTAAATTCACTGGTTTAAGTATGGATGCTCTTCAATAAGGTTCAGGAGGTTTAACCGATGGCTACCATCCGGGAAAGAAGTGGCAAACTCATTGCCGATTTTCGCTACATGGGCATCCGTTGCAGAGAGACAACCAATCTTGAAGACAATGCCTATAATCGCCGAATTTTAAAAAAACGTCTCGAGCAGCTTCAAGCTGAAATTACTTTGGGAACTTTTGAATACGAAAAGTATTTTCCAAAAAGTAAACGTGTTGAGGAGTTTAAGGAAAAAAGAAGTCAGCAAATCGCTGTACAAACCAAGGTTCCTCTTTTTAAAGAGTTTACTGAATTGTGGTTTAAACAGAAACAAATTGAATGGAGAGATTCATATCAACAAAAGGTTTCAATTGTAATCAAAAACTATTTGATCCCCGCTTTTGGTAATCAGGTTCTCTCAAAAATTAAGAAGTCAGACTTGCTGAACTTCCGTGCTTCCCTCGCCAAAGTGACACACGGAAAAGATCAAACAAGTCTGAAAGCATCGAGGATCAATCAAATCATGACGCCTTTACGTATGATACTGAATGATGCGGCAGAACGATACGATTTTGAGTCGCCGTATAAAAATATAAACAATCTGAAGGAAAGTAAGATCGAAGTCACACCTTTTTCTCTGGAAGAGGTGCATAAAATTCTCACTGCGGTGCGTGAGGACTTTAGGCCTTATTACACCATTCGCTTTTTCACAGGTATGCGTACCAGTGAAATCGATGGTCTGCAATGGAAAAATATCGACTTGCAACGTCGTGAGATCCATATCCGTGAAGCGTTAGTGAATGGTGTTCTTGGTGGAACCAAAACGTATGGTTCTGACCGCACGATCCAGATGAATGACCGGGTATACCAAGCCTTTCTGCAACAGAAAAGCCTCAACAACGGAAAATCGGACTTCGTCTTCTGTAACCGTGATGGCGGTCCTCTAGACTACCGTTTAGTTAATAAGCGTGTATGGCACCCTATCCTGCGCTTTTTAGGATTAACGCCTCGTCGTGCTTATCAGACACGTCATACAGCAGCAACGCTCTGGCTGGCGGCAGGTGAAAATCCAGAATGGGTCGCTCGCCAATTGGGGCATTCAACCACTGAAATGTTGTTCCGGGTCTATAGCCGCTACATTCCGAATGTTACCCGTCGCGATGGCAGTGCTTTTGAAGCCATGCTGGAGAGACTCACTGCAGAGGAGCTTGCACATGAATAGTAAAGCTTTCTTTGGTGGTGTGGTGGTCAGTCCTGAAGCAGATTTGGTCGCTCGTGAACTCATTCATGAGTTTCACATTCCCAAACTGCACAATCTGGCCTTTTTGCTGGAAATCAATAAATGCTTCGATGACCACCAAGCATTGAGACTTTGGCTACAGCGAATGCTGGATGAAGGGCAAGCTCATTACGATGACTTGGCTCAACAGGCCCGTCTCCGCTTAATGAGTCTCGCTCACTCATAAAACAAACATATAAGGTCATCTAATTGATGACCTCAGCCCCTTTATACCTATAAAAAGGTGAACACATGCATAAAGATATTTCAATTTGGATGCCACTCTATATTGGCGACCTACAGGCAAAATTTGCACGAATGACGGCAGAACAAATTGGTGCAACCCTACTGTTAATGATGGATTTCTGGAAAAATGGTGCCATTCCTCATGACCTAGCTACTGTATGTAGCATCACAAAATTATCGCAACATACCAAGGCTAAAACTTTGTTGAATACGCTAATGGCCCTGGAATTGTTTGAAATCGAATCTGAGCAGATTCATTCAAATTTTTTAACCAGTTTAAAAAGCCAGGCATTGCAAAATCAGCAAATGAAATCTGATAAAGCTAAAAATGCAGCTCAGGCACGTTGGGGGAAATCCGCTAGTAATGCTCAAGCATCAACCAAGCAACGAAAAGTAAATACTCAAGCAGCTCCTGAGAAGAGCCCGAGTATTACTCAAGTCATGCTTGAACCATGCCCTTCATCTTCATCTTCATCTTCATCTTCATCTTCATCTTCATCTTCATCTTCAAATTTTGAAGAAAAAAATGAGAGTTTTTTAGAAAATTCAAAGTGGATTTAGGAGATCAGTCATGAATACCATGCTTAAAACACTCCAGTTTCGCGCAGAAACAACGGAAACACTTTGCGCTACCCATCATATACCCCTGATGGAAATTGCTGGTCACAGGCTCTGTAAATTGTGTGCCAAAGAAACCGTCCATCACTCACATGCAGCCTATGAGAATGAACTGCAACAGCGATTGCTACAACAGAAAATTAAAAATTCAGGGCTCAATAAACGCTACCTGGATCGTGGCTTCAAGAATTATGTAGTTGCATGCCCTGCACAAGACAATGCCATCAAACTATGTCAGGCCTTTGCACAGCAAATTATTTCTGACCACAACCCGAACATGTTGATGATTGGTACACCGGGTACAGGTAAAACCCATCTGAGCGCATCAATTATTCGCAACATTCTGCATAACAGTACAAAATCTGCACGCTACTATACCAGTGCAGAAATTGCTCAAAAAATGATGGATACCTGGTCAGATGCTTCGCGCTCTGAGAAAGAAGTCATCGACCATTTCTCCAGCTTTGATTTATTAGTGATTGATGAATATGGCCTGCATGACCGGCATGAAAAACGCCTGGAGATGGTACATAAGGTTTTGTATAGTCGTTATGACAACATGAAATCTACCCTTCTGATTTCCAATTTCACAGTCCAAAATATGCAGCGAGATTTAGGTATCCGATTATGGTCACGATTACATGAAAACAATTTGATTGTAGTACCGTGTTATTGGGATGATCAGCGGATAACCAAATAATACGACTCTTTACTTAAGCCAATTATCTCGCTGAAATAATTGGCTTTTATAATTAGATTTTTCAAAATTGCATTAATTGCATATTCTTATTAAATGGACAGATATTCTTATTTGAAGCTAAACACCCGTTCTTATTTGGTGGTGTTTCAAAAAGTATGCTGAAAAAAACAATATGGCTTTTGATAAAATAGAGGTATGAAAATAACGCTACAAATCAAATGTCCTACCTGTCTAAGTAACAATATAAAGAGAAATGGCATCAAAGTAGATGGGAAACAAAACCATCAATGCAAAGATTGCAAACGTCAGTTTATTGGTGCTCATGCATTAAGCTATCAAGGGTGTAACTCAGGTATTACCGGCAAGATATTACATTTAATGATCAGAGGAAGCGGTGTAAGAGATATTGCTGAAGTCGAGCGTATCAGCATTGGCAAGGTATTACGAACCTTAAGTGAATCGATCTATCAGATTCAGCCTAAACAAAGCCACTACGAATGTCTTGAAGTCGATGAACTTTGGACTTTTGTAGGGAATAAGAAAAATAAACAATGGCTTATTTATGCCTACCATCGAGAATCTGGAGAAATTGTTGCTTATGTTTGGGGTAAGCGGGATTTAGCAACGGTTCAACGTCTTAAAGCTAGACTTAAAAAGCTTGGGGTTCAATATGCTCGAATTGCGAGTGATCATTGGGATAGTTTTATTACAGCATTTCAATGTTGCAAGCAAGTGATCGGTAAGTTTTTTACCGTCGGTATTGAAGGTAACAATTGTAGAATTCGTCATCGAATCAGGCGTGGATTTAGGAGAAGTTGCAACTTTTCTAAAAAGCTCGAAAATCATTTTAAAGCCTTTGATTTGACTTTCTTTTACCTTAATAACGGATTTGTTTAACGCCAGCATACTTTTTGAAACACCACCTAGTGATTTATTTCGTCATCTTCAAGTTGGTCAAACTGAATGTCGTAAACGACGTATTTGGGTTGGTCGAGTGAAACTGTATATTAGTGCGCTACGATTAGAAGATGGAGAACTTTTACTTGTTGTTTCTCCTATGTTGAATGCTTCAGCTATTCGTGATTATGCATTACGCTGGGAAATCGAAACCTTATTTAGTTGTCTCAAAGGACGTGGATTCAATCTTGAAAATACTCGTTTAACAGACCCTAGACGAGTCAAGAAATTGATAGCAGTGCTAGCTATCGGTTTCTGTTGGTGCTATTTAACAGGTGAATGGCAACATGATCGAAAAAAAGCGATAAAAATAAAGAAGCATGGACGACTTTCAGTAAGTTTATTTCGCTACGGTTTGGACCATGTTCAAATGGCTATTCTACGTTTGATTAGTTTTGGGAAAAAAGAAGAATTTAAGAAAGTGCTAGCAATTTTAAGAAAGAAAAAGCCTGATAGGACAAGGGCCCTATGAAATTTGTCGTGTACAGAGTTAAAATTGTTACAAAGCCGCATTTTATATACATTTTTAAATTATCAACTTTATTTAAAATATGAGTGCAGTTATTTTGATCAATAAAATTAGTTTGGGGGTTAGTCGTTATGTTGAGTCGCTTTTTAGTTATTTGCCTGAGTAGTATGTATATTTTTTCGACTTATACTCTTGCAGCTGAACCACAAAAATCACTTCCTCCTACCACCAACAATCTAAACAATTTAGCACTGTTAAACCAAGCCGACACATGGTCTTTAGATAATCTAAATAAAGCGGAGTGGTCGGACAATCTTGAAAAAGGCTATCTTCCTGTTTACGCAAAGTTACAAGTGCTGTTGAGTCGCCATTACTCATCCTCAGGTGCAATTGATGGCATATTGGGCCTAAATACTGTGAAAGCCATTTCAGCTTTTCAGATTATGAAGGGTTTAAGTGGTGACGGAGTGTTAGATGCAAATACTTGGCGGCTTTTAAATGAAGTTACGACTCAACCGACGTTTATTGAGTACACCATTACCACACAAGACTTGAAAGGTCCTTATGCTCAATCGATCCCTGTGGATTATGCCGAACAGTCAAAAATGAAGGGCTTGTATTACACCCGTGTGACCGAAATGCTCGGTGAAAAATTCCATATGGATGAATTGTTTTTAAAAAAAATTAATTCAGGCGCAAATTTTAATAAAGTCGGTGAAAAGATTATTGTCGCAAATGTAATAAATGTTTTGCCAAATAATGTGCAAAGCATTATTGCACACAAAGGTTCTAAACAATTATATTTGCTTAATCGACAAAATAAGATCATTGCATCTTTTCCTGCAACGATCGGGAGCGAAGATAATCCCTCACCCACTGGCACGCATGCCATCGGCAGTATCGTGTTCAATCCACATTATAGTTATAACCCTAAGAATTTTATTCAAGGCAAAAATCTTAAGCCCTTAAGCCTCCCCCCAGGACCCAACAACCCTGTAGGAAATATTTGGATTGGTTTATCTCGACCTTCTTTTGGGATTCATGGTACGCCAAATCCCGCCTTAATTTCTAAAACAGCATCGCATGGTTGTATCCGATTGACTAATTGGGATGCTAATAACTTAGCTAAAGTCCTCCATAAGGGGTTAACTGTAATTTTCTTGGAATGAAAAAATTTACCTCGCTATTTGAAAAATCAAAATTTAGCAATCAAGCGCTTGCGTTCTCAAGCTCAATTCCTCTTGTCTCTTCCCACAAAGCCAAGATTTCGCTAGGCGTATACTTTTCCCACTTTTCATAGTTGCCAATAATTGGGCACTAACAAACAGCTCAATCTCGGAATACGTCCAATTTCCAGGAAGATTCCTCGGATACTTAGGTTTTTCATCTTTATGGTCGGTAATCCTCCCATAAATAACCGAAGTTAAAAGTAGAGGTTAAGCAGCCATTAGAGGTGGCTTTCCTTTGTTAGCTTGATGTGGTCTTTCATGGTTGTAATGCCACAGCCAGTTTGTTGCATAATCTTGTACTTCATCCAAAGTATCAAATAAATGCTTGCTCAGCCAACTATAACGTATGGTCCGATTATAGCGTTCAATATACGCATTCTGCTGTGGCTTACCCGGTTGAATATATTCAGTACGAATACCGTGCTCAGTAGCCCAGCGCACAAATTCGTGACTGATAAATTCGGGACCATTATCGCATCGGATAACTAACGGTTTTTCTCTCCACTCCAGCAATTGATTCAACGTACGAATAACCCTGATTGTGGGCAATGAGAACCCTGCTTCAATGGCTAGGCCTTCGCGGCGGTAATCATCAATCACATTCAATAATCGAAACTTGCGACCATCGGAAAGCTGATCATGCATAAAATCTAATGACCAAACCTGATTTTCTCGGATTGGTTCTTTCAATGGTTCAGGCGCATGCCGTTTTAGTCTTCTTCTCGGTTTAATACGCAGATTCAGTGCCAACTCACAGTAAATGCGGTAAACCCGCTTGTGATTCCAGCAGCAACTCTCAACATGCCGTAAATACGAGAAGCACAAACCAAAGCCCCAATCGGAATTTTCCTCAGTGAGTTCAATGAGCTGTTCAGCAATGAGTGCATTGTCATCGCAAAGTTTAGCTTGATAGCGGTAGCAGGTTTCACTAATGCCAAATGCTTTACAAGCCAAACGAATACTAATGGCATGCTGGGCAACTGCCTGTTGTGCCATCTTACGCCGGCAAGATGGCTTTACCACTTTTTTGCCATCGCTTCCTGGATGATTTCGGCCTTTAATCGCTCTTCCGCATACATCTTTTTAAGTCTGGTATTTTCGGCTTCTAGCTCTTTCAGTCGAGCCATTAATGATGTATCCATACCACCATATTTGGCACGCCATTTATAAAAGGTAGCATTACTCATGCCGTGTACACGGCAAAGGGTCGCTACAGGTGTGCCAGATTCTGCCTGTTTCAAGATGGACATGATCTGACTATCAGTAAATTTAGATGTTTTCATGCAGAATCTCCTGCTCGTATCTTAAGAGAAAATTCTACTTTTAGATCCTATTATTTTTAGGGGGGATTACCGTATCTTTCACATTCGTCACAGTACCTTGACCTAAGGTTGCCTTGGTCAGTTGTTCTGTTTCTTGCCCGCTGCTATTGATACCAATGGTCGTTGAACCTTTTGGAGCTGTAGAAGCTTCTTTAGTTCCCTTTTGTGGAATACCAATACTGGTCGATACATTAATTTCAAAAATTAAAATCCTTTAACGTCTTTCCTTTTTCATCCAATAATTTATATACAAAATCAGGTTCAATTTTTAAAAATAACTCAATAACATCATGAATTTTCCAACCATGTATTTCTGGATGATCAATGATTGAAATTAAATGTTCTTTTAAAAATGGAATATATTCTTTGAAGTCCTCATCGATTATTAAACCAAATAAAGAATCTATTCCAAAAGGTTGAGTATTAGCAAGCTCTATTATTTTGACAATATATGGAAACAATTTTTTTCTTGTTAAGGTACCTAGACCATGGTCAGATTTATCAGCCCAATAACGAATAAATGCTCTAAGAACATGTTGCAATGTATCATCATAACCATTTAGCCTATGATCAATAAAACCATTTAATTTATTGTTTTCAAATAATGCAGTTAAAGCATTAAAACCATAATCATCTCCCCAAAATGTCAACAATTTAGCAGCTTGGAATACAATATAGTCATCCGAATTTGTTAATAATTCTCTTAACTGTTCTATACGGCTAACTGAAATATCTTCAGCATCTAAGTCCTCTGCTATATCTGTATAATTGACACTATCAGGAATCTCATTTAATAAGTCTATAATCTTCTGTTCCAACTCTATACTCCTTACAAACTATTTCTTTATGTATTCTGATGGAACACAACCTTTGATTAAGCATTCCCCATCTCTAATAGCATGATTCAAATCTTTATTTGCATCTCTTAATTTATCTCGATTTTTTTTACTAGGATTACGATCATATTTCGCCTGAGCTGCATCGACTTTAGATTGTAATTCCTTTCTAACTTCGGTATGTGTCACAATCTGACTACCAGAAATCTTACCTGCATCAATATCTTCCTGCAATCGCTTCGTATCAATCTTAATTTGCTCACCACCATAATTTTTAGAATCAATAGCTATTGCTGGATCACTTGTTGAAATGTATGGTGTATTCTCAGAATTACCACCTCTAATATGAGATTGAACAGATCCTGTTCCTTCAGGGTTTGCAGCAACCAAATCACCTTTGTCATTTATGTAAGCTTTTGGTTTACCTTTATAATTTTCTGTAGCAGAAAAATCATGATCATTACGAGTAACATAATCAGGAACAGTAGGTTTTACTGATATTTCATCACTATTTTTAGCTTTTCCTTTCCCTGAAATTAGTGTCTCAGCAGCTATACCAACAATAAAAGTAGCACCTAGCTTTGCATTTTGCAGTGATTCCGCATAATTAAGACTTCGTTGAAAATCATCATCGCTTAGTCCAAGCTGTTTCAACTCACTAATTTTTTCAGACCGACTCCAATCATCATATAGACCATCTGAAAGTCCGTAGAGTGATTTTACTAAATGATCTGATACCGCATTTGTAGCATAATCAATATATTCTCCACTAAATTGATTAACTATATATCCTGCTGTTGCTTTTACAGGCCCTCCTAACAACACGCTAGCAGCAAGTTGTATTTTTTCAATGTCAACACCACTATCTACAGAAATTTTTTCTATATTTTTACTAATTTCTGCTGCCGCATGTAAAAATTTAAAACCTAGTAAATCCGTTTCTTTTACAGCAAGAGAACTATCTGTATTTTCAGCTAATATACTAATTAAGGAGTTTGAGTTGACTATTGGTTGCTCTTTAGAGAGCTCAGAATTAAGAATCTGTTCAATGCCACTACCATTCTGACTCAAAATATCTAATTGTTCTTGGACAGCAGATAATTTTTGAATTGCATACCAATAATTATCTGTATCTATAATCTTTTCGACCTCTTTAATTTCAAGACCATTTTTCAATAGCTCCCCTGCAACTTGCTGCCCATATTCCTCTAAACCCTCAAAATCTGCTGGTAAACTATAAAGTTTTGCTTGTATATTATTTAAACTTTGTAAAGCCTTCTCTTTATATTCTCCCTCAGGCATTTGCTTCACAATATTTTCAGCACTTTGACGGAAATTTTCAGGTAATTCCTTCTGCTCTTGAATAATCTCCGCCCGTCCACTCTTACTCAGTAAACGCTGATCAACCGTCACAGAACCATCCAGCATGCCCGTCACTTGGTCACGAGTAATTTCTTGCGTATTATTAATGTCCCGATTGGTGCTGTCTGGGGCATTTGCAACAGTCCCTTGACCCATCGTTGCCTTAGTCAATTGTTCTGTTTCTTGTCCACTGCTGTTAAGGCCAATGGTGGTTGAACCGTTTGGATATTTGGATTTTTCTCCATCTTTGTTGTTCGTGGTTTTGCCTATCGTCGTTGATACATTAAAACCACTGCTACTGTTGTAGTTATGATCTTCTATGTCTTTCAGCGCAAGTTCGCCTGAATAGTTCAGCTTACCGTGATCCGTTAATGTGCCGTCTTCATTCTTCGTCGCATTGGCAATCACACCACCAATACTGGTAATATTTTTAACACCCATCGCATCTAGATCAGCATCGTTCTGCGCATTGCCAATCAGCAGCTTACTAGTGTCATTTACCCATGCACTGTCAATGCTGCCCTTACTTTGGTTATAGCCAGCGCTGATATTGCTGGCTTTACCGTTAGAACCAAAACCTAAGCCAATATTTCCGCCTTTGCTGCTATTACTGCTAGTCTCTGTATCCTGCAAGCTTTCTACATGGATCTGATTTACTTGTAGATTACCTCGGTCAGCGATAGAAACCTCACCGCCCTGAATATTCAGTTTGTCTATTGCACCTTCAGTACGATTCAGCACAACTTCACTATTTACGTGGGTGAGGCTTTCGTTTTGTGATTGGCTGGTTTGCTTGCCTATTGAAGCACTGCCGCCACCGCCATAGGTATAGCTCACACTTTGGCTATTGGTTTTACTATTGCTGTCCTGTTTACTATGCTCGACGCCTGCAGTCACATTGAGGTCTTTGCTGCCATCAAAGGTCGTGGTGCCTGTTGCATTCACTCGGCTGCCTTGGATATTGATGTCTTGGCCTTCTGATTTAAGCTGAAGGTTATTTAAATCTAAGTTGCTACCTTGCCATTGGCTTTGTTCTGTATTCGTGGTCGTCGTAGTTTCAATCCTTTCACCATTGGCACCAATAGTAAAGCCATAGGTTGCACTGCTTGCAGCCGCAGATGCGGCTGCTGCCCCTACAGCAATCTGTGCACTTGCCACATTGGCCGTTGCCATTGCGACATTGGCTTTGCTGTCATCTAAGGCTCCTTTGGTAATTCGACCCGCTGCATAGTCACGTTGTGCTTGGCTATAATCATCTTTAGCTTTAGATAAGGCTTTAGTTGCATCTGCAACAGCTTCTACCGCTAAGATTGCATCTAAATAGGCATTGCGAATGCCGACTTCTGTACTGATGGTTTCAGTATGAGTCTTTTCTTCTGTGGTGGTTTTATTTTCATAACCGCCTATGTTAAGATTTCCTCGACCATGATCAATGATCGTATCACCTGTCGCTGTGATATTTTGGCCGAGGATATCTACACCTTCTGCACCTTGAATTGTTAAATTTTCAGTATTGATATTGCCTGACTTATGCGTTGTGGCTGTAGTTTTAACGGTATTCTCTGCGTCTTCAAGTACAAAGCCGCCCACTCGAATGCTGTCTTTATTCAGCTTAACCCCAAGACCTTGTACCGTTTCTTTGCTGTTTGACGTAACAGTTTTGTGTTGTTCTTCTGCTGCATCGAGCGTGACTTTTTTGCCCGCTAAGACCGTGTTCTGTGCATCAATGTTGCTACTGGTCAGTGTCGTTTGACCTGCTGAACCCACATAGACATTATTGGCACCAAGATCGGTCCCTGTTTGTGTTCTTTGCTCAGTCCGTGTGCTCGATGATTCTCCGATCGTGATCTTCGGTGCTTTTAATCCCGGAGCTAAAGCCTCAATACCCGCTAAGCCAACAGCAGTCACTTTCATTAAGTCTTTGGCAATGCCACGATAACCTTTTTGGGTTTCATCCCATTGCTGATCATTGGTTTCTAATGTCGTCAGACTGACATTTTCGGGCAGGGCATTACCATCTTTGGATTTTAAACTGCCATCCGCTTGGCGTTCGAATTGTTTATTGCCAATATAAATATTGTCTTGAGCTTGTATATCATTGGCTTGCAGCTCGATATTTTTACCGGCATTGATATCAACATTTTTGCCAGCTTTGAGCTGTGTTTGTGCAACATCTTCGTCGATATATCCTGATTGACGGTTTTTAAATTGAATTGTATTTTTCTTGGCTGTTTCCGTGCTCTTTATATCAGTATCAATATCTGACAAAAGTTTTACATTGCCTTGGTTTGCCGTAATTTGAATGCTGTCTTTCGCACCAGCTTGCAGGTGCGTGGCTTGAATATCTCCTGTTTGGCTATTGATCAGGATATTGCCACCCGATTGGATGTCGGTTGCAATCGATTGACTGGTCGAAGATTGGATTTTTTTATCTGTTGTAGAGAAGCCACCTTTTTCTTGGGCTGCAAGCTGAGAACTGCGTTCATCTCGTCCATTTTCGATCAAGACATTTTGTCCAGCATCAATCACTACATTGCCCGACGTACTGTTCAAGGTGCTGGCTTTAATCTGAGTATTGGCACCACTTTGCAGGGAAATATTTCCTTTCGCCTGAATCTGCGTCCCTACATCTCGACTCGAAGCATTCAGAATCTGATCCTTGTCACCTGCTGAGCTTAAATCACTGCGACTGACATTCACCGTAGAAAGATTCAGGTCTTGTCCCGCTTGGATCGCAATGCTACCTTGGCTTTGTAGATCTGATGCAGTCAGATTGATATTATTCTTGGCATTGGCAACCAGCTGACCATCCGCATCTTGTACATACAGCCCAGCAACACGGCCAATGTTTTCAGCGCTAAATTCACTTAAACCGTGCTTATTTTCAGTTTTAATCGTCGTGGTGATGTTGTTAATGTCTCGGCCCGCATCAAGGGCAAGGATTTGATTGGCGGTCATTGTCCCACCAATATTATTGATATCGGTGTGTGCTGTCGCAAAGACATCTCGACCTTGTATTAAGCCACCCACGTTATTAATGTTATTGGCTTCAAGACTCACCAATTGGCGTCCAGCAATACTGCCTTGGTTGTTTAAATCCCCACTCAGTTTTAAATTGACCGTCTCGCCTGCAATCAAGGCACCTTTGTTGTTTAAGTCCCCCGACTGTACCGCAACATACACTTTCGGTACCAAGACTTGGATTTTTTCGCCATCAACGGTAATGGTTTCTGTCACCAGCCACACCATATCACTGGTCAATCGAGCAATCTGTGCTTCTGAGAGCTTCACTCCAACACTTAAATTAAGATCTTTGGCAGCACTTACCCCAGAATCCATCAAGGCTTTGAATTGATCCTCGAAGTTCGTATAACCATCTAAATAAACTTGACCCGTCAGTTGTGCAATTTGGTCATTGACCAGTTTTTGCTCGTAATAACCATCCCCTAAACGTTTTTGCATATTTTGTGGGTTGGTCGTGAACATTTGCAGCATGTAATCACTGCCTAACCAATTTTTATAATTGGTAAAGGCATCGCTGCTTTCAATCAAAGGGCGGTTATTATTTTCTTTATTAACGCTGTATAAGGATTGCAGCGGTAAGCTGAGTTCTGAGGTATCACCATTTAATGTGCCTTGGTGAGCACCATCATATTTCACCACATCAAGTTTTATTGGCGTTACGATATCAGCTGGATTATAGGGTTTAACACTGTTCCACTTACTTCGTTTACTTGTACCTAATGTATTCCAACCTACATAGTGATACTGTGATGTCCCCGTTTTAATCACACGATGCTCACCCTCAGCATCAATATTATTCACTTCATTTTGTTCAATATTAATGCCTTTCGTCGCTAGAATTTGGCTCTTGTCATTGGTCAGGCTTTGGCCTTTTAGCGTCAGTGTGCCACCTGAAATAATCTCCGCTGGTGCACTGGAATCCACATAGTGTTGGGTTTCGTACTGGTTGTAGATATATCGGGTATAGTCTTCATATTTTTGACCATCCAGATAAATGCTGTCATAACTGCCACGACCTGTAATATGCGATGAATCAAGAATTTCAGCGCTTCCAGCACCTTGATAAGCGGTCACATCTTTGCGGGTTTCTGGTATTTCTTTGACACTTGAACTGAAATGCAAATTTCGGTTGGTCAAAATATCCACGCCTAAGTACATATCACCCACGGATTGAATACGTGCACTGGCATTGTCTAATAATGCGGCAGAGCCTTCTGCCATATGGTTTGCATTGAGTTGTCCACCAACAGTCAGCGCACCTTCGCTGGCAATTAAGGCTTGTTCTCGGTTTTCAATTTTTCCGCCTGCAATATCTAAGCGTTGACGTGCCGCAATCGTGCCTGCTTTGACATCGCCATTGGTTTGCTGTTCTGCATTGAGAAGATGCGCGGCTTGCAGGGCAATATGGTCACCATAGATTTGACCTGTACCCACGTTTTGGATGCCTTGACTGGCATCAATACGAGTTAAACCTTGGCTATTAATGAGGCCGGTATTGTTGACGTTTTCAGCCTGAATGCGTTGATCGCCTAGACTTAATATCTTGCCATTATTGTTTAAATCTTTTGCTTGAAGATTTAAACTCGCTGGGGTGCTATCGACTTTATTTTCTGCAACTACTGCACCGCTATTTTGCAGCTCGCCATTGGCACTGATTTTAATATGCCCGGCTGAAGCAAACACTTGCCCTGCATTGTTAATCCCAACCCCTTGTTCGGTACTGATTAAACTGATTTTGCCCGCATACATTCCGCCTAAGTGACTGGTATCAATGGCAAACTGTGGCACAGTGCCTGCCAACCCCGAAGCCGCCTGTATCGCACCAGCCTGCGGATTAACTTCAATATCATTTTGTCCAGCAACCACCGTCAATTCTTTAGCCCAAATCCCCGCATTGATCTGTGCAGCACGGCTGAGTAACTGGGTATAGTCGGCTTTACTGGCATCCAAGCCCTGACCTGTGATGTTAATCACCCCGTCACGGACTTGATAACCTGTCACTTGTCCATTTTGAATATTCGGATTGGCGGTACTTAAAGTCACCCCACCTGCATTGATAAAACCGCCACCATCGACATTAATCCCAGCTTGGTTGGCAATGATCACATCTGCTTTACGTCCACCGACCTCTACATAGCCATTTAAGTGACTTGGATTGCTGCCGTTCACCTGATTAACAATGACTTTGGCTTCACCGCCTGCAAGCCACGGATTGGCTTGGATATAACCCCCAAGCTGCGTTTGAGTATTTTGGCGGCTGTTATTTAAAATGACACCGTTCTGATTCACATCAAATTGCTGGTAGTGATTCACCGATACCCCAGCTTTGCTTGGGGTTTGAATATTCACCTGCGTTGTGCCATTGGCACTGTTCAATATCGTTGGACGCTGATTGCCTGCCGCATTCGAGTCTGCAACAACATTGCTGTGCGATACACCAATAGATGCATTGATCAGGGCAGTGCCTGTAATCAGCATCAATGAAAATGAAAGAACTTTTAAAGCTAAACTTTTTTCAGAAGCAACGACTGGTGTTTCAAGATCAACCGCTTTATTATTCTGTGTTGAGGCTTGTCCTGCAGCTGCGACATTTTCTGCAACAGCAATCATTTCACCACGGGTTTGACTAAAAATCGTTTTATAGCAGTTCTTATTCATTTTTCAATTACCAATGTGTCTTTATTTGGGAGATTTTTTCGCTTTAATACTACGAGCTCATTTTTTAGTTTGTACTTTTCTTTAGATCAGAATGAATAACTGGCACTAAAACCATAATTCAAATCATAATTTTGGAAATATTCAGGCTTCTTGATTGGTTTACCGATAAATATATCGTAGTAAAAAGTGCCACCCACCTTAAATTGACCACGTAGCCCCATCGCACCACCCACAAGGGTTTTACCTAAAAGCCATTGGGCAGATTGACCATCAACATGCCCAGCATCCAAGGCCATATAGAATTGATGTGCGGGAAAAATAGACATGGCTAAATCATTGCGCCAGTAGAAGCCACGGTCTGCTGCTAGGGTTAGGTCACCATCAAAACCGCGTACTGTATACCTTCCACCAATGGAAAGCCGGTCTTGGATGGTCAGCGGGGTGTCATTGTATTGCGCTCTAAAGGCACTTGAGTAGCTATATTGCTGGTTCTCAAATTGGAACGGAACATTCAGATTGGCATCTAGCGTCCAGATCTTCATCCGTGATGTACCTTCGTTCAGCGCTTCCTCAACTGCTGGTAATGAATCGAATGCACCTGTGCCTCGCTTATACCCTAGACTCAAATCCAGCACTGCAAATTGAATATATTCACGATGATCAAGGTTTAACTGCCAACCCGCAACATCTCTGCGCTGTATGGTCAGTTCGGCATCATCAATATAGCTTTTAGATTCTCGATGCCAGCCTTTCAAGGTCGCTGAGGTTTTACGCTTGGCATCCCGATAAAGCAATCGGGTCAAGCCTAAGTCTTGAGTCTGACTTTCTCCATTATAGTTATAGACATTATTGGTGCCTGCAACAGCTTGGTCATAATTGTATCGACTCGCATTGGCGCTGATCAGCCAGTTTTTATAAGGGACTGAATAATGAAGGGCATAGTTATGGGTTCCGCTCTTCACAGTGGTTCCATTTTGATCCGTAATCTCTTGCTGATCTGCTAAGTTACGGCCCATGGTGACGTAAAATAAGTCACTTCTAAATAAAGGGTTATCGACTGAAACGGTGATGTTACCTTGGTATTTACCGGTTTGACGACTACCGGCATCATCAGCACTTAAGGTCACGCGAATTGGAATTTTTCGCTGTTTCCATTTGACGATAACATCACTTTGATTGGGCGCATCTGCAGGAATAATTTGAATATCAGCTTCCGCTGTAGGCAGTCTTTTTAAGTTTTCTAAGCCTTGCTCTAAGTCACGTAAATTGAGAATATCGCCACTCTTCATTGGAAAGATATTTTTGGCATATTGAATTCGGCCTGCTCGGGTATTTTCCTCATCACTTAAATCGAGTTTGATTTCTCGAACTAATCCCGGAATGACGGTGAGTTTTAATACGCCTGTACTTAAGTTTTGAGGTGCAGCCAATATTCGTGTCGTAGTAAAGCCTCGGCCAATGATGATGTTCTGCGTTTGCGTCATCAACAGATTAATTCGCTGCTCACCCATGCATAAACCTGGAGTAAAACTTAAATCTTTTAACGCTTGTTGCACATATTGATCAAAATGCTTACTCATTTCGCCATCAAGTTCAACTGTCTTGATTTCAAAACAATTCTGATCTTCAAGGTCGGTAAGTTGTACAGCTTCTTTTTTTTGGATGACATCTAAATTAACATCACGTTCTGGTTGTATAATTTTTTCTAGTTCTGCTTGGCGCTGCTGGTTTCGAATCAAACCATCTATCGCTGGATCAAATGTTTCTGCAAATGCAAAAGGAGTAACAACAAAACCACCCAAAGTAAGCAAAATACTTTTTAATACTATATTTTTTTTGAACATAAATTTATTGCATGTTAAATTTTGCGCAGAAATTAACAAATAATGACCAAATATTCAATGGTATTTTATTTTTCAATTTCTCCCATTAGATTGTACCCCTCAATAGACACTTAACTTTCATTCTGCAGGACACCTTCACTTGCCACATGTGTCGTTGATAGCCAATCTGACCATTGTTCTTGATATAACTGTACCATATGAGCACTTGGCTGTTTTTTCGTAAGCGTCCGCTGAACACACCTTATGAATTCATCCTATAAGCCTTAATTTAGTCCCCACTTAAAAACAAGTGGGGACTTAAATTTATGACGACAAATAATCAGACATCCATCGCATCTCTAGCGAAAAAACGAAGAACATACAGTGCTGAATTTAAACAGCAGATCGTTCAGGCTTGTAAAGCACCTGACGTTTCAATTGCTTCGGTCGCTTTGCAACATGGATTGAATGCAAATCTTGTATCCAAATGGATTCGCTTATTTGATGGTAAACCAAAGAATGATCGCTCACCACCACCGAATAAACCTGCATTTATTGCCTTATCCTGCTCTGCACCATTAGATCCTATTTCTACTAATATGTTAACGGTTCAAATTGCTTTACCTCAATCAAAAGCAGAAATTGGCTTTGTGATACGGGTCTGATTTTTCTTGATAAGCTGTGGCTCAAATTTACCCTCACGATCTCTAGGGGTATCTAGTTCAAACTCACCATCATCAGTCAGTAGACGCTTCGTTGTGTAACCATTGCGAGCATTTTTACCTGTTCGTGGACTATTCTTTTCGTAACCTAAATGGTCGGTGAGTTCCGCATTAAGGGCAGTTTCAACAGTCAATTTCTTTAAAGCCCGACTAAAATTATTGAGATCGAGTTCGGTTTTTAGGTTCTTGGCTAACTCTTTAGCGAGTGCCAACATTGCTTCATCTTTCATGGTAAACACCTTTTGTTTGACCCCAACAACGTTGGGGGAGTTTAAGCGTTTACATAGTTTTATTTACAGTCTCAACAAATCCGAAAACAAGGCATCACCATTGCTCATCTAAGGAGTAGACCCAGATACGATATTAGGCATATTTAGGTTTTTTGTCGTGTACAGAGTCAAAAAAGATAGAATCTGGATTTTTATTACATTTACTATCCGTATACTTCAACAGCAGCTTTGAATGTTTCACTTAACCTTAAACTTTTTTTAAAATTAAATATATTTACATATACGTTCTAAAATTTGATATAATTTATTAAAACTTTAGATTCCAAGTGTAAATAATGAGAAGCGCTAATATTCGACGTGATGGCTACTTAAAATTTCTGAATACATGGCAAGACCGTGATGTCATTAAAGTACTTTCAGGTGTGCGTCGCTCTGGAAAATCCACCTTATTGGCAATGTTTCAACAAATCCTAAAAGCACAGGGTGTACAAGCCGAAAACATCATTGCCATCAACTTCGAATTTATGGAATTTGAAGAACTCACCGATTACCGTAAACTACATGATTATGTATTGTCCAAAGTTGATAAAAGTAAAAAAAACTATGTTTTCTTAGATGAAATACAACATGTTACAAATTTTGAGAAAGTAGTCGACTCTTTATATGTTCGGGATTATATCGATTTATATATTACAGGCTCAAATGCATTCTTTCTAAGTGGAGAACTTGCGACTTTACTTACAGGACGCTATATCGAGCAACATGTTCTACCTCTGTCATTCCAAGAATTTAAACAGTGGCATATTGAAAATAATCCGATCATCCAACAATTATCAAATCGTGATTTGTATGCCATGTATACGCGCAGTAGTTTCCCTTATACGCTTGCCATGACTAGCCAGCAGGAAACTTATGATTACTTGCAAGCAGTCTATGCCAGTGTAATGTTTAAAGATGTTATTCCCCGTTTGAATACTGCCGATATTAACTCTCTCGAGCGTGTCGCAAGATATTTGGCAAGCGTGACAGGCTCACCTATTTCCATCAATAAAATTAAAAATACCTTTGTTTCAAGTGGGGTTAAAATTTCATTTGAAACAGTAAAACGCTATATTCAGGGCTTACAGGACAGTTTGTTATTTTATAGTGCCGCACAATTTAAAGTACGCGGGCGTGAGTTATTACAATCCTCTGAAAAATACTATTTAGTTGATGTCGGATTGCGCCGGATTATGTTGCCTGATGCTAATGCTGATCAAGGTCATATCTTAGAAAATGTGATTTATCTTGAGCTTGTCAGACGAGGTTATACGGTCTATGTAGGGCGGGTTGATGAATATGAAATTGATTTTGTTGCTGTCGATACTTTACAGAATTTAACTTATTATCAGGTGGCATTAGAAACGCTCAATGAGGAGACACTCAGCCGAGAGTTACGTCCATTACAGAAAATTTCTGATTCGTATCCCAAGTATTTGCTTACCTTAGACACGATAGGGACTGAAGCGAATTATAATGGTATTGTAAAAATGAGTGCTCTCGATTGGTTGCTATCTGAAAATAAGTAAAGTTGAGGGTAGACATGGATACACTTATTTATTAATTAAAACTCAAAGACTTTTCAGCATTAACCAAGAGTGTGATCAAGCATAATTTCTGCTCCATTTGTGATGGATTGATTTACCTCGACTCGATTTCTATCTGATTAAGATGTATGGTCCGCTTGCATCATGTGAGGACAGGAAAAGGCGAAACGGCTACTTTTTGCATGTGATTAGATAGTTACGGCTGTTATAATCCGTTACTTAACGGGGGATTAATATGTTTAAAAATTTATTACTGAGTTTATTTGTGGCTGTTCCACGGCTTTGTTGCATAAAGATTTTGTAAGCTTCTGATTTAAATAGGTTTGTATGAATTTCAACCTAAAAATTAATGAACAAAATCAGTTGGTTATGTATTTATGCAACAAAGCCTATGTTAGAATATTTTTTTATCGATAGTCCAACATTAAAATTTCGTCTATCTGCGGGCTCAAAGAAACGATTATTACTATCATTGACAATCACGGAACCCACATAGTTTCGATCTAATAAATTATCTAGTCGTGCATAAGTATTTACTTTCCAGTCTTTATTGACCCACAAATAGCCAACATTTGCCGCAACGACCGTATAACTTGGTGCAGTATCAGAGTTGATATCATCGACATAAATCTTGTCCATATAACGTGCTTCTAAGCCTGCCTGAAATCCCTGCTCAGGTTGCCATGCCAAGCCTACAAAAGCTTGATTCTTGGCAATACCTGGAATATATGTTCCTTTTTGTATCAGCGGTTTGGTTGTGGTCGCTGGAATATCAGCATCAAAAGTCGCATCTAAATAACTATAACTGGTTCGAATATTGAGTGCTTGCCAGAGCTGTTTTTGCCACGATAACTCTAAGCCTTCACGTAAGGTTTTTTCTGCATTACGAAATGTGCTTCGCCCGCCATTGGCATCGTCAGGCACAATGTCATTTTTAGTTTCAGTATGAAATACAGCAAAAGTAAATAACCCTAAGGTATTCTGCGATTTTAAGCCAAGTTCTACGGTATCACTGGTCGCAGGTTTTAAATTAAAGTTAATGCCTGAAGTCCCTACTGTAAGATAGGCCATCTCGGTAAAGGTTGGTGTTTCGAAGCCTTTGCCATAGCTAGCATAAGTATAAAGCTCAGGTAATATATCCCAGCCTAAAGCGACAGTTGGAAGTAACTTTTGATAATCTGTTGAACCACTGTCATCACCATTGCCTGTGGTTTAGTCATGGTGCTGAAGCTATTTCTGATGTCTTAATTCTATTACCTGCAACACAGTACATTTAAGTTGATGATGCTACTAGCAATGTTTTAACTATTGGAAAATATTACAGTAATTTAAATTATTTGGGGGAATTTTCAATAAACATAAATTTCGACACGTCACATTGTGTCGTTAGTAAGTAGGATGATTCAATCACTTCAAACTTAGCATTGGTATAACCCTGCCCTATGAGACAGCTTCATAATAAGGCTGCTTATATCTAGAATACTGTGGCAGTTTAAAGTTTTATTTTAATTTTACCTCAAACCACATTTGATAAATAATGAAGAAAACCTAGATATAACCCCCACAAACTACTGATATTTTTAATTTGCTAAAATTTTACATTGATCATATTTCATTCATGTAATTGTCATTTTTGCTTCTTATGATGAAGCTTTTTAAACATGATGCTTCAAAAAAATGAAAAAAAAACCACTAACCTTAGCTTTATTAGCTTCGACAATTTTATTAACCGCATGTACTGATGATGGGGACAATGGTCAAAATGGATTGAATAGTTTGATTCAACAGACGCCTTTAGTACTTGGAAATGATGATTGCTGGAGTGCTGGAACACGTATTGAAAGTGGTTTGGATAAAAATCAAAATGGTGAGTTGGATGCGAATGAAATCCAGCAAAGCTCCATCCAGTGTGGTCCAAACTTATTTGCCCAAGGGGTTGCATTGCCTTACCAAAACTTAACAAGCTTTAAGGCGAATGGAACAACTATTGCGAGTGCATTTACACTTCGACAGGGTGGCTTTGGCTCTGATGTTGCTGCCCATCCTACGAACAATAAACAATTTTACGCAATCACAGATCGTGGCCCAAATGCTGACTATAATGATGGCGTGAATGGTGCTGGTAAGATTTTTCCAATGCCAGACTATATACCTAAAATTGGGTTGTTTGAGGTACAAGATGATGGCTCAATCAAACTCATCAAAACGATTTTATTAAAAGATCGTGATGGAAATAATATTAGTGGATTACCGAATACTGCTGCACTAGGTGGTACAGGCGAAACACCTTACGATATTCATGGCAAGGTCATCGCTAAAGATCCATCAAAGCCTTATGACCCAATAACGAACCCTATCAAACTTGATGATTACGGTCTCGATTCTGAAGGTTTGGCAGCATTGAATGATGGTACATTCTGGGTGAGTGATGAATATGGTCCTCACATTGTGCACTATGATGCCAATGGAAAAGAAATTGGTCGTATTAATCCTTTTGTAAATGATGTGCGCAATACCTTCACTTTACCGCAAGAATTTAGTTATCGTCGTGCCAACCGTGGTATGGAAGGTTTAACTATTACACCTGACCAAAAAACATTGGTTGGGATTATGCAATCGACAATGGACTTACCGACTAAAGCTGTTAATAAATCAACCTTAACACGTATTGTGACGATCAATCTTGAAACAGGAAAAGTTGCTCAGTATCTCTATCGTCAAGAAATTGATGCTAACTCAAACTCAGCTATTATTGCGATTAATGATCATGAGTTTTTAGTACTGGAACGTGATGGCAAATTCCTTAAAGACGATCCGAATATCATGAAACATGTTTATCGTATTGATCTGAAGGATGCTACCAATTTGGAGGATATCGCAACTCAGGGCGATCTAGTGCAAGATCCTAAACTTGGTTTAACGATTGCAGGTAAAACCCTCGAGCAATATTTCATCAATAACGATAAAAAATGGGAAGCATTACAAGCACTAAATATTCAGCCAGTAAGTAAAACATTGGTATTGGATATGGGTAAACGTGTAAGTTATGCGCATGACAAAATGGAAGGTCTATGGTTGATTAACCGACAAACTCTTGGCATTGTGAATGATGATGACATGGGTCTTTGGACAACCAATGGTTTAGAGCAAAAGTATTTGGATAATGTGGGCATGCGTGTCGATACACCTACCTTATATATTGCCGATAAGTTAAATCTTTTCAACCCATAACAATGAATGAAGCCCAAAAGCTAAAACTTTTGGGCTTTTTAAATTCAACTTTTGTCTAGAGAGAAAAATGAGAATAACTCAATCGGCTTTGATAACTTTCTTGGCAATTACAGTGCTACCATCGCTGAGCTATGCATCTCCCAAAGTCACATCTCGCGAATACAAAGTACTATTAGATCCCATAAATTTTAATTATGGAAATGAAGCAAGCAGCATAAATAGCTATTTTTCAGCGGTGAAAAATGCGATTGAAAATAAAATCAGTCGTGACGTAACTGGTGCTATGATCTTTGATACACAAAGAGAAATCCGCTTTTACGATACTCAAGGAAGCTGTACTTTAAAAAATATGGGATACAGCTTCAGAGAGCGTAATGAAAATGGTACAAAAGAAGTAACTTTAAAGTATCGTGGATATGACCATTATATTGCTGACTTCAAAGATTTGACTAGCAATGTATCAGGCGCAAAAACTAAGCTAGAAGATGACATTACTCGTAAAGATAACTTGAGTTTCCTTGTAGTTGCAAGCAAGTCAACAACCGTACCAACCTCGCGAACCATTAACGATTTTGAGGATATCAATATTCTATTTACTGGCTTCAAAAATGACTATAATTTTAATAATAGTCTAGCCCTGAATCAAGTTGGTGGTCTAACTATCTATGAACGAAAATATAGTGGTGCAACGATTGATTTAGGTGAATTCGATGCAGATTTAGAGTTAAGTTTATGGTATACCCTATTGCCTTACGGTAGTCTAAAACCTGTTTTAGCAGAAATTTCGTTTAAATATTCAGATCCCAATGCGAATTTCACAAGAAAAGTAGTTGATCGTGCTGCTTTAAGCTTCAGTGCTTTAAAAGGTTTAACCCAATATAATGCACCAACTTCGACAGCAACAAAGACTCAGTTTGTGTACCAATATCAATCAAATTTCTGCAATTAGCCTTCATACACATCTAGAAAATTTAACCTGATAGAAACAATAAAAAATGGGTAACTGTCAGATCAGGTTTGAGATACAAGTTATCCTTCTCTGCCCCAATTTCAAGCCCAATATTTAAAGCTTGGGCTGTTCTAAACACATTAATCACACAGCCTAAACCGAGTGAATAAATCGGCTGTCTTAATAGAACAACAACAGCACCTAGAATATGCTCAACTTCAGCCACAGTTTCAGGCTCGTATAGGTATTTTCCGTTCGCTTCTACGTGATTGTCAGTTTAGGACGCAAACTGGGGCTCATCCCGCCTGCACGTCCAACGCACAGCTTGGGGTATGAAGAATCACTCTATTGGTTCAGAGTATTGGCCTTCTTCGATGGCAAACGCAGCCGCATGTCGAAAAGGCCCATCAGGCGAAAATAGCAAGCCCCCCATTTGATCACTTACCGTGGCAGTTGGGACAATGGGGCAACACTTGATATGCCGAGCTTAAGAGGGTGAATAAGAGGGATGTGAACCGCCCCAAGGAATGGGGCAATTGGGGATGCGGTAACAACTCCTAACCGCATCAAGAATACCAAACTTGCAAAAGTCCCAAATTGGGACTAATATCTATTTATGAGAATTATCGCACTATCAACCTTAAAAACATTTTGGGAAGACAGCTCAGAATACATTGACGCTAAAGAGCCAACGTTAGCTTGGTATAGGCATGCATTAAACGCTGATTGGGGAGCACCGGCGGATGTGAAACAGGACTTTAGAAATGCCAGCATCCTCAAAGATGGGCGTGTCGTGTTTAACATTGCCGGTAATAAATACCGGTTAGTTGCTTGGATCAATTATGCGTACAAAGTGGTTTACATACGGTTTATCGGCAGCCATGCGCAATACGATAAAATTGATGTACAAACGATTTGAAGCCAAAAGGTAGTAACAAGAGGTAAATATAATGGACATCAGACCTATTAAAACAGATGCCGACTACCGCGCGGCATTAAACGACATCGAAAACCTAATGATGGCGGAGCCTGATACCGTCGAAGGCGAAAAGCTGGACATTTTGGTTACGTTAGTCGAGGCCTACGAAGCAAAGCATTTTCCAATGGATTTGCCAGACCCTGTTGAGGCAATAAAGTTTGAGATGGAGCGCAAAGGCTTAACCGTTAAAGATCTTGAACCCATGATAGGTAAAAGCAATCGTGTTTATGAAATCCTAAACCATAAGCGATCACTCACGCTAAAAATGATTTGGAAACTTCATGAAGGGTTAGGTATTCCAGCAGAGTCGCTGATCAAGCCACCGCAAGTTCGCGCTTTATAGTGCTGCGAATCAAAATTAGTTTGTTATGAATGACGCTCGCTACCCAAACATTTCTGCTATTGATAACAGGCTAGCTGAGCTTGAAAATGAAAAGCAGCAGCTTCTCGCATTAAGAGAGGCTTTGCGTAGCGCTCAAATCGAGCGTTCAGTACAGACATTCACGCCAGAACAAAAGGTCGCCTTATTCAGACAACGATTTCGTGGAAGAGAGGATATCTTTGCCAATCGTTGGCAAAATCAACAGGGGCGCAGTGGCTATTCCGTAGCCTGTGATAATGAGTGGGTAAGCGGGCTATGCAACAAACCCCGCATTAAATGCCAAGACTGTTCACACCGAAAGTTTAGCGAATTAAACGAGCACATTATTTACAGGCACCTTGCCGGTCATCAAGTGGTTGGTCTGTATCCACTACTTAAAGATAATTCGTGCTATTTGTTGGCAGCCGATTTTGACAAAGGCTGTTGGCAAGAAGAAGTCAAAGCAATGTCTAAAGTGTGCCAAGCGTTTGATATTCCGCACGCGATAGAAATCTCGCGTTCTGGCAACGGGGCTCACTTATGGATATTTTTTGAAACCAATATCCCAGCGAACCATGCTCGGGCACTGGGTTTCGCTTTGCTTGATAAAGCCATGGAAATATTTCCAAATCTATCGTTTGACTCCTATGACAGGCTCTTTCCTAACCAAGATGTACTTCCTGAAGGCGGGTTTGGCAATCTCATTGCGTTACCACTTCAAAAGGAGGCTCGCCTTTCAGGTCGTAGTTGCTTTGTTGACAGTGACCTGAATGCCATCGATGATCAATGGCGGTACCTTGCTGAGCTTAAAACGCTCACTCAGTCGAGTATTGACCAACTCATAACAACTATTTCACCCAACACCCTATTACTGTCCGAGCAAGGGCTAACAGACAACCGCCCTCCTTGGGAAATCACAGCCAAAGCCGCACCAATAAAATTAGAGTCTTTGCCGAAAAACGTGACCATTACCTTGGCCAACCATATCTACTTTTTGATGAGCGAGTTACCTGGGCCATTACTGGCCGGACTAAAGCGATTAGCTAGTTTTTCTAATCCTGTGTTTTTTAAAACACAAGCGTTGCGCTTTTCAACCCATGGCATTCCGAGGTTTATTTCCTGTGCTCGTATTGAAAACGGTTATCTAGCACTACCGCGAGGCTGCCTCGATGATGCGATTGCTTTGCTACAAGAGCAAAACATTTCGCCACTATTTGACGATAAGCGTGAAATTGGTAAACCATTATTAAAGCTTACCCCTGAGTTCACTTTGCGAAAGAACCAGCGTGACGCAGTGGCCGCAATATCTAAACATGACTTCGGTATTTTGCATGCGCCAACTGCATTTGGAAAAACGGTTACTGCCATTGCTATGATCGTAAAACGCAAAGTAAATACCCTCATACTGGTTCATAGCCGACAACTGCTCGAACAATGGCAAGAGCGCTTACGCACGTTCCTACCCGAAGTAACCATTGGCAGTATAGGCGGAGGTAAAAGAAAGCCGAGTGGCATTATCGACATAGCCACCTACCAAAGTTTGGTTAATAAAAAAGACAATTCCATCACTCCTCTCATTCAAGACTACGGCCATATTATTGTTGACGAATGCCACCACCTATCTGCACCAAGGTTTGAAATGGTACTCAACGAGGTAAGAGCAAAATATGTATTGGGCCTTACAGCAACACCAGAGCGACAAGATGGTCATCAAAAGATCATTTTTATGGCGGCAGGGCCTATTCGCTACAAAGTGAAACAAAGCCCTGATGAGCAATTTACTCAAACCGTGATGATTCATCAGCTCTACGATGTACCAGCAGCAGAGCTTATAAAAACAGATGAGCGCCCCAAAATAAGCGATGCCTACCGCTGGCTCGTCAATAATGAGCAGCGCACTTCAAAAATCGTCTCAGACGCCTACGAGTGTGTTCAAAATGGCGGACACCCGTTAGTCCTTACAGAGCGTAGAGAGCACGCAGAATCCATACACTCACGACTTACCGAAATGGGTATAAGCACTGTCGTACTTAAAGGCGCCATGAAAGCTGCGGAACGCAAGAACGCTGACAATCATCTGCAATCGGCTCAAGTCGTCGTCGCAACAGGAAAATATGTAGGCGAAGGGTTTGACCTACCAAGACTGGATACGTTGTTTTTGGCCATGCCCATCTCATGGAAAGGAACATTGGCTCAATATGCCGGTCGTATTCATCGTGAATCGGAAGGCAAAACACAAGTCACTATTCACGACTATGTGGACTGCACTCTCCCTATGCTGCAACGCATGTTTAAAAAACGCGAGAAAAGCTACAAGGCTATGAGGTACGCCCTTGAGTACATTGATGACAACAGTAACAAGCAACCTTCATTGAAATTAGAAAACATCCCTTCACCAAATACCAAGCCAAAATAAACAGCAGCACTTCATTAAACACTTCCCCATGCCTTTACCCCCATACGCCAAAACTGAGCTAAATCAGCTGTGGTTTGTGCTCCACAATTGGAAATAAATTCAGCAATCTCTAAGTAGCTGGCACCTTGAGATTGTTCACCATCATAGTATTGAAGCTGTGTCATGGCCGACGAAAAATGCAGCCGCTTGTCACCGTCGCGGTCAAACCGTTTTGTTAAGAAGGTATGGTGCTGTGACGAAAATTGCCTCATCTCACTTGGAAACATGTCAACACCTGCCGCTAACGCCAATTCATAACAGACCATCTCCCACGCGCCCACATCATGGGTATCGTTTAAATTGGGAAACTTAGCAATCCACAAGTGGTCTTGTTCATCTGTGACACAAGCTTTGGGCCTTGCACCACCTAATGATGAGCCTGGAGAAATCAGCATTTTCAACCAGCGGTAATACTCGTCACTGTCGATGTTATCGTCTTTTTCAATCTGCATTGCTGCATGCTCTAGCTCTCGCAAAGAAGCCATTGGCGGCGCAGCAAATTCAGAATTGTCGTCCAAAAAAGCATTCGAGCCTGTTCGCTTAAATCGAATACCACCCATCCGGTAAGAGTCATTTACGCCCAGCAGGTAATCCAATTCGTTTAATCGACTTGTTGCTCGAATGCCTTTGCGCGCCTCAATCGCCGCACGCCGCTGCATTAAAATACGCCCCCATCTATCAGGCGATGAATCAAGAAATGCGCGGAAGCTTTTATCGACTTCATCGTTTTAGAGTACACCGGAGTGGAGGGTCAGGATGGGATCAATTTGCAAGCGATAGGCTGAGGTTAAAAATGCTTTATCGTAGGCAAAACTAAACACGCCACCTCGGCTTGAATCGCTGTAAGAAAGCAGCCCTATTAGCAAAGGTGCTTCAATTGGCTGCCAGTCGGCATAGACTTCAACGATTTCACGGCTCATCTTGAACCTTCCAGCAATTTTATGTTTTGCAGCTTGATACCCACTTCATCATGGGCGGCCATTTCTGCAAAGTTGCTTTCCATGCCAAGAACGGCCATCACCTTTAAGTAAGTGCCTATGGCAACGCCCGGATCACCGGCTAAGACTTAATTCACGGTTTTATGATCAAAACCAGTACGTTCACACAGTAGCTTTTTGGTAAAACCACGTCTTTTCATCGCCAACAGCAAGTCTTCACCAAACTGCGTCAGGATTTTACGCTGCTTTGGAAACAATATATTGTGTAAGTCACGCTTAGCCATATCACCAACCAAAGGGACTATATTCCCACTTTACTCAATATAATTGGATTTATATCCTACTTTTAGGTTTAGCTTGCGCGTTGGCCAAGGCGATGATGTGAATCCCTGAATGCCAAAGGTCATCAAATTACACTTTTATGCGCATAAAAATGTAAAATTCCGCACTTTTCTGCGCGTAAAAGTGTAGGCTGAGTTATACTACAGGCAGTTAACAGTCTTAATTGGCGGGAAATGACAATGCAGCGCAACTTACTAAACGCCCTAATAACATGGAAAAATCAACCGGTGCGCAAGCCATTATTGATCGATGGTGCAAGACAAACAGGTAAAACCTATCTGCTACAAGAGTTATTTGGGAATACCTTTGCCAACATCCTTCGTATCGACTTCCTTGAAAACCCTGCCTACAAAGAAGCGTTCGATGGCTCTCTGTCACCTGACGAGCTAGTAATGAATATTGAGTTGTTAACCAACCAAGCGTTCAACCCAGAAACCGATCTGCTGATATTAGATGAAATTGGCGAATGTGAACGTGCCGTTACCTCACTAAAGTACTTTGCTGAAAAAGCACCGTCCTATTTTGTCGCTGCCAGCGGCTCGAATATTGGTTTGCTCAACACCTTCCCTGTGGGCAAGGTAGAACAATACAATTTACGACCACTGACCTTCCAAGAATTTATTTACGCATCCAACGAGCAAGCGCTGATCAAAGCGTTTGATAGTCAAGCAAGCACACCGGCAGTACACACCAAATTGATGGACAAACTCACTGACTACTTTTTTACTGGTGGTATGCCGGAAGCCGTTTCTGCTTGGTATCAGTATAAGGATTCAAGCATTCTAGAGCGTGTTGAAAAAGTCACAAAAATTCATGCCGATTTAGTGGAAGGTTATCGCCGCGATTTTGGTAAGTACGCGGGCAAGGTCGACACCACACTGATTGAATCGGTATTTAATAGCATTCCAGCCCAGCTATCACTTGTCAGCGATGAGTCGGTTAAACGCTTTAAATTTAAGCATGTGCATGAGCGTAAATCTCGTTATAGCGATTTTGAAACCGCGATCCATTGGCTTAACTGCTGCCGCCTAGCTTTGCCAAACTACCCTATTGAAGGATTGCCGAAATCTCCGTTAGCGGCCTATAAAAAAGAAAATATGGTGAAACTGTTTTTGTTTGATGTGGGTCTGCTTAATCATATGCTCGGCAGCAGTTATAAAGAAATTAAGCAACAAAACTATGAATACAAAGGTTATGTGGCTGAAAACTTTGTGCAACAAGAGCTCACTGCCATTGGCGTTGACCCAAGCTATTCATGGAATGACGCCCGTGCCGAAATCGAATTTATTTTGGCGACCGATGAAGGCGATATCGTCCCTGTGGAGGTCAAAAGTGGTAAACGTACAAGAGCAAAATCGTTGGCATCCTACGTTGAAAAATGTACTCCAAGTAAAACCTTTAAGTTAACGGGTACACAAGGCTCATCCGCATTAGAGCAAACCAATATCGTGATGCCTTTGTATTTCACGCAGTATTTACCACAGAGATGGTAAAAGCGCGTTACTTAGACCCCGAGGTCTACACAAAGTGACTTCATAGGTAACAATTTGTAGACCTTTGGTGGGCTTACAACCTTTCAACCAACCCTCAATCGGTTTTTTGCTAACGTCATTTGGCCAGCCTATCGCCTCATCGTTTAAAGCAAATCACTCAAGCGATTTAACAGTGCTTTACGGCTATTATTCGCCACAACAAAGCGCTTAAAACGTTGTTCAAACGCCGCTTCATCAGCTTTGAACTGATAGGCCTCAAACAGCTGATGCAGATAGCGTGATGCCGCATCGTAACCACTGGCGCAAGTTCGATCCGCTTGCTCTTGTGATTGCTGCCAGTAGTGCTCACGTTGATTGTAGATATACGTCAACGCTTTTTCTTTTTCCGCTTTTTCGATAGCTAATTTTTTTGCGAGTGCTGCGGCTTGCTCTTGCTGTAATTGACTTTGCGCTTGCTCAATGAAAGGAGAAATGACGGCGGAAGTTAACCAGTATTGATAGATCTCGTCTGTGTTGACAGGTTCTTTTCGCGTCAGCGCTAAGGCTTGGTGACGGGTTAGCTGGCCTTGCTCAAACAACGTGCGTAATAGCGTGTCTTTCTCTGCTTGCGAGAGATTATGGATCCACGCATCAAGCGTAAGCTGAGTTTGTTTGGCTTGGTGACTGGGTTGTTCGCTCAGCACCATGGCGAGCGCCTTAACCAATGCTAAGGGAATATCATACAGCGCAGCAAACGCCTGCTCCTCTTCCCTGAGGTGCTCAAAATCGAATTGAATTAACGGCACTCGCTCAACGCCATCATTAAAATCAAACGCTTTGAGCCACATTAAGTACACAAGGCGCCAATCCCCTTGCATTAACCCGCCGCGTAAAGCGGCTAAATGCTGGAAAAAGTCGTCAGCATGCTCATCGTCAAAATACTCATCACACTCCTCAAGGGAAAAAATCAGCAACTGCCACTCATCGTTTTCGTGAACATGAAGTCCATCACTTGAAAAGCCAAGTAACGCATCTGGAAGCGTTCCTGCTGGTAGCTTGATGTATACATCGATTGAGCCCCAATCGGCATAGTAAAAACCGATATCAAAGTATTTTAACATCAGCTCAAAAGGCTCGGCCTTTAGATCACTGTAGGTGTAATACACCTGAAAGGCCGTAGCGCTGATCTCGGCACGGCTTGAAATGGCTCTGAGTGCTTGACGTGCTTTAGCATCTAAATACCCATCCAGACGCTCAAATTTATAGTATTGAAATTCGCTCACGGTGACCTTGCTATTTATTTATTGTGAATTGAAAAGTTTGTTTTAACAAAGGCTGTACCTGAATCACTCTGGCGACTTGTTCAGCGTTTATATAACGTCTTGGGTCAATCGTTACAAATCCCCAAAACTGCAAAAATCGCTCAATAAATCGTGATTCGATGAGCATACTTAAGTTTCTTTCTGGCGAGAAGTAATCATCCGTAGGGAATACCAGCAATAGATTAGGGAAAGCTGTCATCACCTCTTTCACAAGCTGCTCCACACTGTTGTGGCTTTGAATACGCCACAGCATAAACAACCAAAAAGTGCGCAAGTCGACATCGTATTCGAAACTGTCCAAATAACCCCAGTTATATTTGCTGATAGCGGCCTCTAACATAGGTTTGAAAAAGGCCTGTATGCCTAGCGCTTGATACTGCTTTTGCGCTGATTTTTTTACATGGTAGCGGCCACTGCGCCGATAAATAATACCGCTAATTTCGGCAAGCACTCGGGTGTAGTGCAAGGCATTAAATTTGTCTTCATTGCTGCCCGAAAACTCGCTGATGCTTATACTACGTTCTAATTGAGCAACGGCAAACTCAGGCAATAACTCACTGGCCTGTTTAACCAACTTAGCCGGTAAGTTGCCTTTACTCGTGGCTTTGAAGGAGCCTTCTTGCGCCATGGCCTCATCAAGAATGAGGGCTAGATAACGCATTATTGGGCTGGCAGAAAGAGAGTCGGGAGTGCAAATTGTCACCCACTTTAATTCATCAAAAGGCGCATAAAGCCAATTGGCCATTTGCGTTGGCGTTACGCCACAAAAATCGGGATGAGGTTGATGATTGCGTTCTTGCACTTTGTGCTGCAAAGCGGCATTGAGTTCATCAAGACTCAAATTTGGGTTCATTGCCAGCATGGTTTCAACATCATCGAAGACTTGGGCATGTTGCTTGGAAACGCTGCTCATACAACAACGTTTAAATTTTTTACCACTGCCACAATGGCAAGGATCGTTTCGGCCGAGCTTCATTACTGTCCCTTCTTATTGTTATAGAAAAAGCGCTGCATTTTCTTGTTTACGCTGCTCCAATGTCTTAGCAATCACGGACATTGTTGTTTTACTGATCCCTTGTTGCTTGGCAAGATACGTAAATTGGCTGATGGCTTCTGCGACTTCTTCAATAACTTGCTTTGCATCATTCCAATTCGCAAAGCCAGCACTAGTAGCAAGTTTTTGCATCACCTTAAGCGATGGCGCTTTGCCATAACCGCCGAAAGCAGTGGCGTGTTCGTTGAATGGATGTGGGCTGTAGGTAACATCGTAAAAAGGTGCAGGGTTCCATTGACCGTCATCCGCTTGCAAAAACGCCCAGTTTTTACTGTGGTCGTCTTGGTTAGACGACAGCAGGTTAAAAACGGCACGGCGAAATTGCAGCTGCCCAGCAGCAGGAGATTTACACAACTGACGGCTGGCTTTGATCAAGTCAATATAATCTAAACTTGGCGTTCGAAAGTCTGCATCCAGCAGCCCGCAAGCGCTGTGCATATGCAAGCGACCTGAACTGCGATTACCGCTTAAACGGGCCTGCTCCGTGACATAATCAAAACGCTTAAGCGCCAACCAGGCAGACGCACCGCTTGTAGTTGGTGCTTCAATGAGTTGCCAGACTGGTGGTTGGCACTTGGCAAGCTCGGCCATTTGCAAATAAACCGCTTCACACA
Source organism: Acinetobacter sp. YH12135 (assembly GCF_013418565.1). Taxonomy (NCBI): domain Bacteria; kingdom Pseudomonadati; phylum Pseudomonadota; class Gammaproteobacteria; order Moraxellales; family Moraxellaceae; genus Acinetobacter; species Acinetobacter sp. YH12135. The sequence continues at coordinate 97,239 of NZ_VPBU01000003.1, read as the reverse complement.
ACCCTTCTTCATGCCCGAGCGCGAGATTTTTCGAGGTAAACTTAATCAGCCAAGCCTCATCTCCAGGCTGAGCAAAGGTTCGACAATGCTGAGTTTCCCCTGCAGGCATATAAATCTGCGCCTTAGGCCTTGCTCCACCCGAACTACCACCGGCGACTAATGCGGCCAACACCTGTTGCGTATGCCCATCTAACTCATCGTGATTATCATCCATATAATCTGACATTGAAGCATCGAACAGCGTTTGTGCTTCTAAGCCCAAGGTTGCTAAATCAATGTCCGCGTATGTCGTGGCTGAAAACTCAGACACCGGAGCAAAAGACAGCGCTCCCATGCCTTTATCACCGACAAAGGCCAGTCTATCCATCGCCGTTAATTGATTAGGTAGGATGCCCTTTTGCCGGAAAATACGATCTTGTAACAACATGCCCCAGCCATCGGGCAAACAATCCCCAAATACGCCATGTACACCTTGGTGCGGCGCTTTAGGTGCGGCTTGAACTAGCGTATTCGCTTGCAAGGTAAACGGTGATAAATTGCCAAACTGCTGCAAATAGTCGTCAGTATACTGAAAAAAAACGCCTTGCCGATTCTGCGCCAAGACTCCAACAGATATCTGCTCACCTGAGCTTAGCGTACGAGTAACATTAAGCTTCTGAATCGGTTTAAAACTCATCTTTTAGCACCTCATCAATACTCATGGGTATAGCAGCGCGTTCTTTGCTAAGTTGCGTGAGCTGATAAAGCCTATCTAGCGAATCAAGTGTCTGCCATAGCAACAGCAATTGACGAAATGAAATTTGCCCGGTCAGCTCAAATTTCTTAATGGTGGCCGCAGGTACGCAGCTTCGCTCAGCCAATGCAGCGCGCGACAGCTTTGCCTGCTTGCGTAACTCACGTAAATAAGCCGCATAAGCTTGGCTTACATCGGTATCATCAAGTAAGGTAAAATTCATCCGCAAAGACCAAATGGATACAGTTATATCCATTATAGCGAAATAAAACATAAAGTGGATACTATGATATCCATAATTGCGTAGAGTGTTGAAAAAATCACTCGATAAAGCCCTTCAAAACTGCTATTTTTAGACCCTAACAGCAGCATAAGATTAACCCGTTAGGTCAGGTGGCCTAACTTAAATAAAAAAGTCTCCGACAAACCCGGTACGGTTCAGCCATATATAACTCCATCAACCTGATTTTTTACCATTCGGTTTACCTAATTAATCATCACAAAATTATGTTGGTGATTATTTGGTAAATTTTTAAAAACTTATGTGACCAAAATTAAACGATCTTAATAAACATTAATTCCAATAAAAATATTTTAAAACGTAAGTTATTGATGTTATTGTACTTATATACACAGCAATTTATACAATTTAATGTAAATTATGTTGGTGACTATTGCCAAGGTTGGGGTAAATTTTTATGATCTAACTTTTACTACTTTGTAGCAGGAATCACAGCCATACAATCAATCAATCCCAACCTCGGTAATAGCTTAAAAATATTACTAATAAAAATAGAACCAAATTAAATTATGCACACCAAAACTATAAATTGTGTCTACTTTTCTACACTTACACAATAAATACCGTTAGATTACTTGAAAAGTAAACAGTTAAATAGTAGAAATGTATCATAGTTATATTTTAATAATCTAAATATGTGCCGTGGAACGCGTAAACAAGTAACTTCTGAATGTTCATTTAATTTTGATAACCCCAAAATTATCTTCAAGCGAGATCTTTCTAAACTCGCATTAAACACTCATCCAGATTTTGCTGGCATTCATCACTGCTATCACATGGCCTTTCGAGCTCTACGATTAACTTCTCATTTTCGTTTAGCATCAAACAAACTCAATGTTTGGTCTATAGCAGGAATATCCAATTTCTGGATCGCTGATAATTTTGATTTGTACCTGCATCACATGAAGCTTCCGCCTTCACCTCAGGAATTACATGTATATACGTTCCCACCTGATGCCAACTTACAACAACAACTCAAACACTATGCAAGCTTTGAATTCTTAAGTTTTTTGCAAGCAAATACTTTTGATATACACAATTTAAATCCGCAGCATCTTCAGCAAGCGATCAACCGATATATTTCGACTGAAGTTTTACTCGACTTTAATCGCTTACATTCATTCAAAGCACATAAAACGCTCAGTCTTGAGGGGCTTGGTAAGTTACTCAATTTTAGCCATACACAACTCCACAATAGAAACAGAAAAATCCATGCACGTCGCCAGCATCTACTTGACGAAGTCAGCAAGCAATCAAAAGTCGTCGATCATTATTTAAATCAAAATGATTTTTCACCAAATCCAACAGATTTTTGGAATTGTTCATATGCACGAAAGTGAAACTAAGCCCCTTCCTCAACCCAAAATTTTATTATCAGACTTATTAAAAAAGCTTTTTAATGCAGAGGATTTGTGTCTTCATGCACATATTAACTTTATCGCAGATCTATTGGTTTACCATGACTGCTCAGATTATCTTAAGGGGCTTGTTCTCAGTGAGATTGAATCTGATATTTCTACAAGTTCACCACCTCGCATTCCCGCTACTCTCCAAGCGTCTAGAAAATCTAAAATTGGTGATTCCCCAATCACGTATTACATCAACAGTATTGCCAGCATTTATCATGCGCACACGGAACTACTCACCTGGAATGTGCTCGTCCTTAAAGCAGCACTATATTTATTAGCATTGCCGCAGATCAAACCAGATTTATTTGAAAAACAACATACAGAGCATCTCAATACGATTAAGCGCTTATTTCAGCGTTTCCGCGTTGCAAACAAGTCTTTTTTTGCAAAAAAAAAAGATGCTCACGCATTAGATTATCAAGCATTCTTAACTCTTAAATTCCCTGCTTTATTTCTATCATTAGAGCAATTTGTAGAGTCTGCTCTTCAACCTGAAGCAGATCAAGAACTAAATGATTTTCAGAAAAATTTCTGTGATGAATTACGTATTGCATTCAATTATGTACTAAAAAGCCGTCCAAAAATTGCCAAATCAAGTGTAGATAGTAAACTGCAATATCGTACATGGGATACCGATGGAACTATTAACGAAATCATTGAGACTAAAAAAAGTAATAGAGGTTTAGCTAATGAGCAAGCCCTTGACGAGCAAGAAGACCCCTCTGTTATTGTTCAAGCAGATCAGATTACACCACTTGCCAGACATTCTAAAAATGCCCAACGTATGGCACTTTCGTTAATTCCAAAACATATGCAACGACAAGATCATTTGCTCACTGCAAGTTGTTTACTCCCAAGTGTTTATACTATTTCTGACCTAATTACATACCTGTATCATGATGATAAAAAACATAATGATAAAAGCGTGCTCGTTGTATTACTTTGCTTAATCACAGGCGTTGGCTTTAAAGACTGGTTAAATTTTCAAAAAAGGCGTGTAAAAAGATTAAATCATCGCCAAGTCATTAAATTGCAAAGTGACCAATACTATCTCTCAACCAAATTCAGCATTTTTGAAGATGCAACGTTTGAATATCCGGAGTCACTGATCAATAACACCGTTCATTTAGATATCCCTATCCCAAATCACTTTATTGATCGTATCAAAGCAGAACCAATCATCACTGAAGATGAGCTAAAGAAAAAAATTAGAATAATAAAAGATGAAGTCAAAATTCCTCAGCTGAACTTATCAAAAACTAGCTCATTACTGCATCATGTTATTTTGCAAAAAACAGGCAATAGGCAACTTGCTGACATCATCACTGGTGTAGATGCAAGTCACTCTTCTTCAAGCTCTTACTGCCATTACAATGTAAATAAATTACAAAAAAATTATGTCAAAGTTTTATCTGAACTATGTACACAGCTCGCTGAAAATGACTACGGTGATATTGTCTATAGTGATCAGTCCATCTGCTTTGGTAGCCAAAAAGCACCAAGTAAAAATGTCATAAAGGACATCCTTTTCTATCTTTACACCAAAATTTATACGACTTCAGATAACGACTGGGTAGAAAGTTTTAATGCTTATAGCATTTGGATGTGGCATATCCTACTTTTGTTTACCGCTGCACGACCTGTTCGGGACTTTCCAGGTTTTTTGAATAATATAAGTTTTCAGCAACAGACAATTATGCTGTCTGACAAAGAGGTCGGTGGTAGACGTGGCTTTGGACGCTTGATTCCACTTTGTGCATTTCTCATCGGTGAATTAAAGAAATATCTTCGTTTCCTCGAACATATCCAACAACATTACATGGCGATTAACCGCGAAATCTCAGCCCAAATTGATGCCATATTTAATAATGAACAGCCTCTGTTAAATCTTTTACAAAATGGCACACTCACTCCGCTTACACCTTCCAATGTGCGTGACTTTCATCCTGAAGTTGGGTTAGCACATCCCAACTGGCACCGCCATACAACACGTGCCTTTCTCACCAACAAACAAATCCCCGAGCCTTTAATACTTGCACTTTTTGGACATGAAGCCTTCCAACAGGAAGCCGCACATCCATTTTCTAGTTTGTCTCTGAACCAATATCGCGCGCTCGCAACACATTTAAATGAAATGCAGGAATATTTTGAAATTATTGGAGTGAATTTAAATGTCCTCATCGCTTAAAAAAGCAGATCAACTGTTTGCCGAAAAGAAACGAGAACTTACTCGACAATTAAATGAACAAAAAATTCAAAATGAAGTTCATGCTTCACTCCGCAAATATTTTTCAGAACAGCAGTTTGATCAGAATCCACATTTGCTAGGTGATTACGGCGAGGTTTATAGCCACATCAAGAAAAACTCTACGAGTAAAAAGTGGATCAAGTTTGCATATGATTTTTTTGAAGATTACATCAAAGAGTTAAATGCTCAGCATCGCTTGGATTTAGAGCTGCCTCATGCTGTTTTAGATATTAAAAGAGATAAGCCTATCGTGACCATGAGCTGGAATGCCGATGGTCATGAAATAAATGACCTCGTACAACAGCTTTATAATTATTGGGAATTGGCTGAAAGCTGTGACTCATTCTCAAATGAGGAAATCGTGGGCAATATTATATTGTCTGCCATTCTATTTGGTGGCTTAAATGAAAAAGCTGAACTTAATGCCTTGCTTGAACACCTCAGAAATCCAGTAAAAGTACGCCATTATAAAGACCTTAATATTCTTTTTTTAGAATCCCATTCTAATCATTATGGCGATATTTTTATTGATGAATATACTGTTCGAAAATCTAGAAATTTTATTCCAGACCCCGTCACACGTCTGTGGCTAATACATTTTAATCTGAGAGATATTCGACATGTTCATCTTCCCGTAGAGGGCTATCTTGAGTATATCTTTCGAAAAATAAAGAAAAAGTTTAAAAAAAATAGCTTATCGCATTTACTTCAGCATGCTCGCTACAACTGGTTACAGCTTCCCAACGTAGATATAGATCCGGCGCTCTCTGAATGCCTCATCGGGAATTTACTCAGTTGTGGTTTACCCGAACAAGAGTTTGAGCGTTTTGTGCAACCAAAATTTAAATATAAGCATGAGCTCACTACTGAAGTCATTCATCAGTCTAAGAATTTACCTCCACAAACTGTTTATTTGCATCATGAGCAAGATGCACTAAAAGATGTACTAAAAATTCATAAAGACTTATTAAAAATTATTCGTCTTCGCCAAACAGATGCCCCAATCTATCAACTCATGATCGATTATTGTATGGAGAATGCAAAACTCTTTAATGAATACAGTAAACGAATCACCCTGTGGTTAATTAGTCTCTTTAAACCACCTCAAGAAGATATAGATCTGCTAGCTCAGAGATTTGATTTTTGCGCAACAATTTTTGCTAAAATCATTTCCAACAATAGCCAGTTAGCCAAAAGCTCAATTTACACATACTACACTCGAATTGGTGAGCCTTGGCTAATCTATTCTTTACAATATCAATTTTCTGAGGACGATGAAGAAACACGCCTGCAAAAAATATATGCACAGATTTATCAAAATAACTGTATTGCTGAAAGTCTGCTCGAAGATACTGTTAAAAAATCGGCTGCTCAAATTGTAAAAACACTCAAACGTTTTCATCAATTTCAAGAACAACTATTCGATGCCCCAGCATTCACTTTAGAGACGCTGGATCAACAAACCAGACCACGCACACGTATTATCAGCCCAGTCACATTTCAACTGTTAATCAAAAAACTTCAACAAGCACATCTACAAAATATCATCTCTCAACATGACTATGAAAATCTTAGTCTTATTTATACGCTTGCTTACAGAACTGGGATGCGAATTAATGAAATGATTGGTTTACGTATCAAAGATACTGAAGGATTAAACAGAATATCATTATTGGTCAAGCCATATGGGTCAGAAAAAATAGGCAATGAACACAGATTAAAGACTGACAGCGCGCAACGTAGCGTGCCCGTGTATTGCTTACTCAAAGCATCTGAGTATCAACAATTTCATCAATATGTTGTCAAACAGCGGTTAACAAAAAAACCGAATGATTATTTATTCAGTCAGTTCAATGAGAATAAGAAACTCAGCCAGCACATGCTGACTGCACCCTTTAAAAATTTTATGGATCAGTTATTCAAGCAACATCACTATACATTTCATTCATTTAGACATTCTGCAGCAAATCATTTAGCATTAATTTTTAAATGTGATTATCATTTTTTGTCTGATAGCCTCACAGACTATACGGAAGTTGAATATAATCAGCTCAGGGCTGAGTTATTACGTAATTCAATTGATCAAAATCATTGGATTATCATCGCACATCTTTTGGGGCATCTCGAACCCATCGAGACCTTTAAAAGTTATATTCATGTAGCTTACTTTATTGCAGGTTATCAATTTTCCAAATATCGCCCATTACTAAGCAATGGTTTGGTTAAGAAAATGCTGGGGATAAGCAATTCAACACAAGAGTTACATTTTCTAAAATCGCTCAATGATCAGTCTGAATTCAATTTTGAAATGCATGCTACAACGCTCTGTAAACTCCTTCTAAACAATCAAGAAAAATGGATAGCGAGCAATGCTCACACACTACATGCAGAATTAGAGGTAAATCAAACGCAAGAACATTGTATTTTTGACTATTTTGTCGCGACTCCAGAATCTAAAATCGATCTTGATCTATTTTATAAGGCACTCTGCTTATTAGAGTTATACAAATATGATACGGAGCGCGTAGCACAAGAACTTTGCCTATCTCATGAGCTCATCAAGTATTGGTATGACAATGCAATCCAACTCAAACAACTTAAATCTAGAAAAAACAATCCAAGACTTTTTCATATAACCGAACTGCAATACATCAAACCGTCAATGATTGATACTAATGAGGACCTTTTATTGGTCACACATTTTTTTAACTATCTACAAGCCTGCTATCAAAAGTCACCTGAAAATATTAGGTATGTCTTAGAATTCTTTATTAATCACGTAACTGCTTCACATACAGGTTTACATTCAACGCGGAAAAATATTCAGAATCTGGAAAAATTCTACTATGCGGCCAAAGATCTGTTTCCTGCCAACATGTGGCATTTACTTGGAATAGATATGGTTAATTTTTTAAACAAAGAAATTACGCCGAATCTACTCAAACTTGCCAAGGCAAATCAGAAACTAGAAGGTTACCCAACAACAAAAGAAAATAATGCACGCTTACAGCTATATTCCTTAAAACAAGGCAAAGCACTACCGGCTTTTAAATTTTGTTTACATCTGGCTTGCATTGGTAGGCCTGCTCAATTGCAGTTAGAAATAAAATGACTTCAATAAATCATCGTAACGGATACTGCTTAACTCTCGTGCTACACCTAAGTTTTAATGGTGAGTGTCTGTTTTAATTTTTTTTGGGGGTTATACAGTTAATTAATGCTGATAAAAGCCTAGGCTGGCCATATATAATTCCATCAACCTGATTTTTTACCATTCGGTTTACCTAATTAATCATCACAAAATTATGTTGGTGATAATTTGGTAAATTTTTAAAAACTTATGTGACCACAATTAAACGATCTTAATAAAAATTAATTCCAATAAAAAATATTTGAAAACGTAAGTTGTTTATTTCATTGTACTTATATACACAGCAATTTATACAATTTAATGTATATTATGTTGGTGACTATTGCCAATATCGGGCTTTGGATTTTGATGCTGTATTGATTGAATTTAATGGGGAGGATGATCATGTTCATTTATTAATTAATTACCCACCAAAAGTTGCTATTTCAAATTTAGTGAATAGCTTAAAAGGTCTATCTAGTCGCCACCTTAGAAAAGACTTTCCTGAAATTAAAAACAAACTTTGGGGTGATTCTTTATGGTCGCCAAGTTACTTTGCTTCAAGTTGCGGTGGTGCGCCATTAGAAATTATTAAACAATACATCGAGCAACAACAATCACCTCATTAGAATTAAAAATCGAGCCTTATATCACCTCCATAAATGAGGGTGTTTTACGGCTCATTGGATAAATAAACATAAACGTCGACTACTCCCAGATCATTTAGCAACCGTACGTATTGAGCATGAATCTGCATCAACGCAATACATCTGTGGGTGCACACTGCGTCGTATCGGCGAATATCAGTGAAAAATTGAATTTCAGACCAGCGCAGTTCTATAAAGAACAGCATGTGCGTGGTAAATGGGTTTGTGATCAATGTGACACCCTGACTCAGCAAACGATGCCTGCCTATGTGATCGATAAATGTATTGCGACACTTGAGTTACTTAGCCATGTGCTGGTATCCAAATATGCTGATCACTTACCGCTGTATCGTCAGCGACAGATCTTTCTGCGCGCAGGTGTAGATCTATCTAGATCCACCCTGTCAGATTGGATTGGTCGCTGTGGTGTAGACACTTGAACCTCTGGTCAATGCCTTAAAACAGGTGGTGCTGCAGCAAGGGGGTGATCTATGACTTTCAAGAAACCGTTCAGGTCTGCATGCAGAAGAATTCCTGAATGGCTGGCAGGGACATCTGGTCTGTGATGATTACAGTGGTTATAAAGCACATTTCAAATCAGGTCAGATCATTGAAGTAGGTTGCATGGCACATGCATGTCGTAAATTCCATGAACTGCATATCACTGGGAAAAGTCAGATTGCTGAACAGGCACTGGTGCTGATTCAGAAATTGTATGCGATAGAAGCAGAGTTAAGGCACAAGACCGACGGTACAGCGCAACAACGCTGCGAATACCGGCAACGGCATAGTCAACCAGTGATGCAACAACTATATGAATTGCTCAACCAACATCATCTGATGGTGCCATCAAGCTCTACCACCGCTAAGGCAATCAATTACACTCTAAAGCGCTGGCAAGCCTTAAGCCGCTATTCAGATGATGGTAATCTATCTATTTACAATGATTTGGTGGAGAACCAAATGCACCCTTGGGCTTTAAGTCGTAAGAACTGGTTGTATGTTGGATCACTGCGCAGTGGTCAGCGAGTTGCTAACATCATGACATTGATCCAGTCAGCAAAGTTGAATGGTCTAGATCTGTATGCCTATTTAAATGGTGTACTGCAAAAGTTGCCGACATACAAAGTGATCCAAATTAAAAGATTGGCATAGAGTTTAGAGGACACTTACAAATCAATGGTATCGCCAAGTTGATCGTCATCATCTTTAGCTAAAACGGTCTTTAGCTTATCATTTGTGGCTAGACGCAACAGCATCAAATATCTAGCTTAAGAAGCATCTCAGAGTAAATTTTTACAACAAAGCTAATAAGCTTAGGCTATTTTAATAGTTTTCATGATCCGCTGCTTTATACAAAGGCTATAAAAATATTTAGTAATTTTTTATCTAAATTACTCTATATACTTAAAACTTGGTTGATCTCCCTATCTTAACCACACCATTTTTTGAGCACTGAAAAACTTTTTTCTGCAAAAATATATGAGGAACAACAAAAGTGTAAAATCTAAAAATAATATCTATTCTTTTAACTATTTTTCATTCAGCTATACACACAGATATTTTGTATCCAATTTTCTTAGTACTTGAATTCTTCAGTGATACATTAAAAAATGTGTAGCAAGTTGCTACACTTTTCCTTAGACAAGCTCTTTACCAAAAATATCATTCAGCCTATCACGAATACTTTGTACAAATTCCGGATTATTTTTTAGTTTATGCTTCATATTACGTTTAAAGTCATTCAAGCTCATACCAACTTCAGCAAAATCCATTTGGAATAAAGTGTCATTAATAACAATATTTGCTTGAGAGTCAGTGAGACAACCAATTTTTTTAAACCACTTCTTGAACTGCGAATACTTTTCATCATTATTAAAAATGTACCAGGAACGTACATTCGTATCGAATTTTGCCCCCAATTCTTTTACTAATGCATTCTCTTCAAATGGAACATCAAGATAAATTTTTTCAATTACAGCAGTTTCATTTAGTGTTTTATCAGTAATACGCTGATGCAGTTTAAAATTCACCCCCACAATTGGGCGCCCTTTTTTTATGGTTTCATACTCTAGTTGTAGATCTGTATTTTCGTTAATTTCTGCAACTATTTTATCTAATACATAGCGTCTAAAATCTACCCAGCGATCATATTTAGTTTCATTAATATCAATCAGAGCTTTCAAGTTTTCTAAAAGCATTGGGACTTCATAACTCTTTTGGCTTGCGTACTTGAATTCATTTTTAATGAAATACGTATAAAGACTCATACTAGCAACAGAATCCAAGGCAAACAGATGTTTCAATTGATAGGTGGTGAAATTCCCCCCAGCCAACTGCGTGAAATACGGTAACACCTCACTGGTAAAACGAATCTGAATGGCATTTTTAGAATCATCTTCCCATCTTAACTCACGGATAATAGGAACGACAGAATGTACTTTTTTAGTCTTTCTCTTACCATCATCAGTAGGTTCCTCAATAATAAAATGAGCCACCCTAGATGAAAGTTCTTTATAAATCCGGTCTATTGCAACATTAATCGAATTGCGTTTATTCAATCCTAGTAAATCTGCCAAATCATCCTTATACAGATAAATATAGGTTTGTTCTGTGATTTCACCATTTACCCTATTTTTCTCACTATAATTTGCAACAGCCATTGCATATAGGAGCGCCTTATATTCATTGGCTGATAACTCAATTGGGCGAATTAAGCGGTTACTAGTGCTAACAACGCCATTATGACGAATATTGCCTATACAGTAAGGAATATGATTCAATTCTTCTTGCAATGATTCTGATTCTGTCATAACCGTGATATTTATATATTTAATTCTATTTTTATATACAAAAGTGGAAAAACTTTCAAGACTTTCACCACAAGAATCTAAGAGTGGAAGGCTTGTCATCAGAAATATGCATTTTTGACGATTTATTGTCCTTAAAGTGGAATGAAATATATTATTTCCACCATATAGTGACAGACCTTCCACCTTTAGCTCTAAACTAACAGTTCAAAATACCCATTTTCACTTATTTCTTCCAAATTTAGGTATGCTATGTCAGATAGAAACCTAGATGTGACAAGGCTTCCACCTTTCATTAGATTTGAAAGGTATAAATGAATAGATAATCATCAGGAAATATCCAATAAAAAAAATTTATCCACAGGGTGCTAACACATAGTGACAAACCTTCCACCCTTAAAGATTGTTTAGCCAACTTTATCAACAAATTAAGTATTTATTTTTGCAAGAGTTTTTTAAAAAATATAACCTTTTTAAAAATAGTAGTGACAAACCTTCCACTCTTGTGACAAACTTTCCACTTTACGGTGACAGACCTCCCACCTTTGAGTGACAGACCTTCCACCTTTGAGTGACAGACCTTCCACCTTTGAGTGACAAACCTTCCACTTTACGGTGACAAGCCCTCCACTTTTAAACTTATAAGCATTTGTTTTATATAGCAAAAAAACAGTCTTAATTATTAATTAGCTAAATAAATAATTATACTAATTATTAATTAAGCTAGCTTATTTAAAAATTAGTTTTTTAAGTTGTTTTACACCTAAATAAATAAGATTTATAAATTTAAAAACTATAGTATGATGAGTGAAAGTTATTTATATTGTTAAACATTCAAATACGGAAGCATCTGACACGTATGTCTGCAAAAATTATTACGGTTGCTAACCACAAAGGTGGATGTGGCAAAACAACGACCGTTGTACATCTAGCCTCTGAACTTGCAAATCTTGGCAATAAAGTTTTAGTCATTGATTTAGATCCTCAAGCAAACGCAAGTTTACACATTGGGATCCAACATCCAAGCGAAATTGTTGTTACTTCAGCAGAATTACTCGTTGGTGATATTTCATTATTAGCTGATGCATTACAAGAAGAAACAAACTTTGAAAAAGTATCATTAATTTATGGCTCATTAAATTTAGGAAAAACTGAAGACCAGCTTAAAGAAGAAGCTCCTCGTCCTTCAGAAGAATTAAGCATCAAGCTAGAACTGTTAAAAGATCTTTACGACTTCATATTAATTGATTGCCCACCTAGTCTTAAACTATTAACCAGTAATGCCTTAGCATCATCAACACATGTCATTATCCCTATCGAATCTGGATCACAATATGGACTGTATGGGGTAACAGATCTTTTAAACCATCTTGAAAAGATAAAACGTATTAATCCAGATTTAGAGCTTTTAGGCGCTTTACTGATTAAACATGATGAACGTCAGAATGTTTGTAAATTGATTCGGGATGAAGCTTTAAAACAGGTTGGAAAAATTTTACAAACTACCATTCCTCAAAGTACTAAAGTTAATCAAGCAGCAATTCTGCAACAGCCACTTTTGAAAGTAGAAAAAAATTCAAAAGTACGTAAGGCTTTTGAAAGCCTTGCTTATGAAATTGTAGCGAAAGTTTAAACCTGAGAGTATTATGGCAAGCACTAAAGAGCTTTTAGCTCAAAAATTGAAACAAAATACAGAAAAACATCAGCAAGCACAGAAAGACAATATTAAAGAGCTAAAAGAATTTAGACGTAATGTTCCTATTGAGGATATCAGTCGCAGTCCCAACCAACCGCGTAAAGTATTTGAAGATTCTCAATTAAAAGAACTGGCGGATTCTATTAATGAAATCGGCCTTTTGCAGCCCATTACAGTGCGTAAACTTGATAATCTGAAATATGAACTGATTGCAGGCGAGCGACGCTTACGGGCGCATCAATTACTCGGCAAGTCGGTGATTGAAGCCATTATCATTGATGCTAATGATGAAGAAGCATCTTTGTTAACCCTAGCTGAAAATTTAAAGCGTCAAGATCTGACAGATTATGAAATTTTTATTGGTTTGAACTCACTTGATGAAAAGTTGAAGAAGAACAAGCAACGTTTAGCTAATTCATTGGGTTTAAATCGCGAAGATATGTACAAATATCTATCGTATGAAAAGCTGCCTAAAGCAATGTTGAATGACCTGGATTTGGAGCCAGGTCTAGTCGGTCGTACTGCTGCAACAGCGTTCAAGAAATTTTTATCGGATCATATAGAGCAACTTTCGGAGGCGGAAACAGCTTTACTCGGTGCTTGGGAGAAATTAAAAGAAAAAAAACTGGAGCAAAGCAAAGTTACTTCTTATGCTGAAAAACTATTGAGTCAAGATCCAGAAAAAGTAACCACGACATCAGTGGTAAGAAAAATCGAATATGATGGTAAGGTTGCTGGAAATATCAAACTGAATCAAAAACAGCTCAATATCTCTCTTAAAATTTCAGAAATTGATGAAGCTAGTCTTTTACAACTAGAAGATTTTTTAAAACAGCTTATTCAGAAAAGTGAAAAAGTGTAGCAACTTGCTACACTTTTCAGTTTGCTCATAAAACTCTCACACTTACGTGAGAATTTTTTATAATTATCACATGCGAAAAATTATACCACCCAAACTGAAATTGATATGGTTACGCTAGAAGAGTTTATTCCTAAAAATTATCTTATACGTAAAATAGACAAAGCGATTGATCTCAATATCATTCATGAACGTGTCGCGCATCTATATTGTCCCGATAAGGAGACTGTTGAACGAATTTTGCCGTTGCAAAATAATTACAGGGTCTCTGTTATGCAAGTAACGCAGCAATGTTTACTGTCAGTTACAGCACAAAACTTGAAGAAAATCGCCTTGCACTTATCGAAGTTAATTTTTATTGTATTTTTTAGCCATCAATACGCTTAAAAATAAATCACTATGAATAAGCGATAGAAGTTTAGAAAATACCCCCACTTTAACGATCGCTAAAGTGGGGTTTGTGATTAGTCTGAAAAGTGTAGCAACTTGCTACACTTTTTTAATACTTAAATTGTACGACAAGAAATGACGTATCAATACTTACACACGAGCGTATTATTGGGTACTATTGGTTTAACTAAAACTAGATAACCTATTCATTGCAGGACAATTCCATGGCACGTACTCCAAAGCAAACCAAACAAGAACCCATTGAGGTCATTCTTTGGAAAGCTGCAGACAAACTTCGTAAGAACATTGATGCTGCTGAGTACAAGCATGTAGTCCTTGGTTTGATCTTCCTCAAGTACATCTCTGACTCATTTGAAGCTCACTACAACCTATTGGTTGAAGGTGAGGGAGAGTTTGCAGGAGCTGATCCTGAAGATCGTGATGAATACACTGCATACAACGTCTTCTTCGTTCCTGAGATCGCACGTTGGTCATACCTGTTAAACCAAGCAAAGCAAGTCACCATTGGTAAGATTGTAGACGATGCAATGGAAGCCATTGAGAATGAGAACCCTCAGCTCAAAGGTGTACTACCTAAAGTCTATGCACGTCAAAATCTCGATCCTACGAGCCTAGGTGAGCTGATAGACCTCATTGGTAACATTGCCCTAGGTGATGCAAAAGATCGCTCTGCCGACGTTTTAGGACACGTATTCGAGTACTTCCTAGGTGAGTTCGCTTTAGCTGAAGGTAAGCAAGGTGGGCAGTTCTACACGCCTAAATCCATCGTGAGCTTATTGGTTGAAATGCTAGAGCCATACAAAGGACGTGTATTCGATCCTTGCTGTGGTTCAGGTGGTATGTTCGTACAGTCTGAGAAATTCGTAGAATCGCATCAGGGTTTAGTGGACGACATCTCCATCTATGGTCAAGAAAGTAACCAGACAACTTGGCGTTTGGCCAAGATGAACTTAGCCATTCGTGGCATTAACTCAGAGCATGTGAAATGGAACTCTGAGGGTTCATTCCTGAATGATGCACACAAAGACCTGAAAGCGGATTACATCATTGCTAATCCACCATTCAACGTCTCTGATTGGAGCGGTGAGCAGTTAGTGGGTGATGCTCGTTGGTCTCTAGGTACACCACCTGCAGGCAATGCGAACTTCGCATGGATGCAACACTTCTTGTATCACATGAGTCCTAAAGGTCAGGCAGGCGTTGTGCTTGCTAAAGGTGCATTAACCTCTAAGACCAGTGGTGAAGGTGAGATTCGTAAAGCCTTGGTTTCAGAAGCCAATGTCATCGACTGTATTGTGAACCTACCTGCCAAGCTGTTCCTGAACACACAGATTCCTGCTGCTTTATGGTTTATGCGTCGTGACCGTGTTAACTCAAGCCAATACCAAGATCGTAGCAATGAGATTCTGTTCATTGATGCTCGTAACCTAGGTCATCTGATTAACCGCAGAACCAAAGTCTTGTCTGATGAAGATATTAAGCTCATCACAGACACTTACCACAATTGGCGTAACAAGGGTGGTGAGTATGAGGATGTTGCAGGCTTCTGTGCATCTGTACCACTTGAGAAAGTCGCTGAGCTTGATTATGTACTGACGCCAGGTCGTTATGTTGGTTTAGCTGATGATGAAGATGAGTTCGACTTCAAGGTACGCTTTACAAGCTTAAAGGCAGAGTTTGAAGCACAGCTTGCTGAGGAAGCCAAGCTAAACCAAGCCATTGCTGAGAACTTAGCAAAGGTGGTTGTATGAGTGAGTGGCAGGTTGGGCGATTAGATAGCTTCTTTACCCTAAAACGTGGTTATGACTTACCAAAGCAATCTCGTGTTTCTGGTAGTGTTCCCATCATTGCTTCTTCAGGTTTTGCTGA
This sequence comes from Acinetobacter sp. YH12135, assembly GCF_013418565.1. Taxonomy (NCBI): domain Bacteria; kingdom Pseudomonadati; phylum Pseudomonadota; class Gammaproteobacteria; order Moraxellales; family Moraxellaceae; genus Acinetobacter; species Acinetobacter sp. YH12135. The sequence continues at coordinate 81,126 of NZ_VPBU01000003.1, read as the reverse complement.
TTTTCATAATGAAGCCAAAGTAAATGAATCAGGTGTTGTGACGGGCCGATATGGAACCATTGGTTCAGTTTTTTTCAGTGATGTACCATTTTGGCCATTAAACACATCTCTTTATGTAAACGACTTTAAGGGGAATGACAAAAAGTTCATCTACTACTTTTTGCAAACATTGGATTGGGAAAAATTTAGTGACAAAAGTGCGGTGCCTGGAGTTAACCGTAATGATGTTCATCAAGAAGAGATATGCTTTCCGTCTCTCCCTGAACAAAAAGCCATAGCCTCAATCCTTTCATCATTAGATGACAAGATCGACTTACTGCACTGTCAGAACAAGACTTTGGAAGCCATGGCTGAAACACTGTTTCGTCAATGGTTTATTGAGGAAGCGAAAGAGGATTGGGATGATTTACTAGTAAGTGATATAGCTACTCATATCAAAGACAATGTGAACCCATCAAAAGATCCTCTTAAGACATACTATCATTTTAGTTTGCCTGCTTTTGATTCAGGAGAAAAGCCTACTATTGAATTGGGTGCGGAAATTCTGAGTAATAAGTACAGAGTATGTGAGAACTCAATTTTAGTCTCAAAGCTGAATCCAAGAGTGCCTCGTATATGGTTATTAACTGATGTCAAAGATAATTATGTATGTTCAACAGAGTTTCAGAATTTGAAGCCTAAAGTAGGATCTCATTTAATGTTCTTGTATAGCTTATTCAATTCAAGAGATGTTATTGATGAATTAGCAATGAGTGCTTCGGGAACCAGTGGCAGTCATCAAAGGGTTAAGCCAGAAGATATGTTAAATATCTCTTTTAAGACTCCAAGTTTAGACTACCTTGAAGAGTATTCGCTGTTGATTACTCCTTCGATGCAAAAGGTTTCATCTAACAAGAAGCAAATCCAAACACTTGAACAACTACGAGATACCTTGCTTCCTAAGCTGATGAGCGGCGAAGTCAGAGTCCAATACCAAACAGAAGAAGTTGCATAACATTTGAGGTGAAGTCATTTGATGGCTTCACCTTTTTTACATTCAGGGGGCTGAATTGAATAAAAAAATTATAGGGGCAATCATTGCCTTAGTCGTAGTGATCTGTGGCTACTTGTATGCTTCGCCATACATTGCCATCAATAACATCAAGAATGCTGCACAAGTAGGTGATAGCGAAAAGGTGTCCAAGTACATCGACTATCCAAGTGTGCGTCAGAGCTTCAAAGATCAAATGAATGCCATGATGATGAAAGAGATGGCAACCCATAAAGATGATGGTTTCGCAGCACTAGGTGCCATGCTTGCATCTACCATGGTAGACAAGATGATTGATGGTTTTGTCACACCTGAAGGGATGACCATGATGATGCAAGGCAAAGACCTTAAAGATGCAGCACATTCATCACAGGGAGCATCAACAACAGAAACCAAAGAAGAAGATCAAGCAGAGTACAAAACTCGCTATACCTCATTCAGTGACTTTGAGGTTGTGATCCAACATCCAAATGATTCCAAAGCCGTCACTGTCAAAATGGTTCGTGATGGTTTGAGTTGGAAAGTGAATAAGATCGCTGTGCCGATGGATTAAGTAAAAGAGAACAAAGAGGAAAAACAGAATGATAAAGCGCATGATTCAAATGGGATTTGGCTTGATTGCTGTAGTTAGCTTTGCTGCAACCGTTCAAGCAGCACCGGCTAAATTCAATCATAGCGGCATACAAAAAGGTAAAGTCATAGAAACCTGTTATCACTCTCCTTGTTCAGTCGCCAAGTTTGTCTCTTACAAACAACTGAATAAGACAGCGACTGAATCCAAGATTCAAGTCACCTTGCTGGGCGGTAGTCGTGAGTGGGAAGCCAAGAAAATTGACTGGAATAGATCGCCACATAAAGTCACTGTGAATTGCTCATACCAACGACCAACAGTTCAGATTGGTTCACAAAAGACTCTGATTCCACTCAATGATGGTTTAGGTGTTCCTGGAGTACTGATGGTAGATGCTGAACTCTATCTATATGTTTGCCATAAGTTTGAGGGCGCTATTGAGAATGCTGTGCAGAAGTATGGCTATAACGTGCAGGACGATGAATAAGGTTTCTTAGCTTTACATCATATAAAAAATTAATGAGTCCAGGTTATATGGATAAGTTTAGGGGGAAATAATCAAGTGACTAAGATGACCGAATCAGACATTGAGCTGATGGCGATAGAGCAACTAGAGGGATTGGGCTATACCTATGTGTATGGACCTGAGATTGAATCGAAGGGCACTAACCCTCTACGAAGCTATAAGCAGGTCATCTTGGAAGACAAAGTGCTTGATGCATTACAACGCTTAAATCCTCATTTAAGCCAAGACAAATGTACTGAAGCACTAAAGCAAGTCACCAATATTCAATCCCCTGATCTACTCAGTAATAACCAAGCATTCCACCGACTGCTCACTGAGGGCATTAACATTGAGGTGAGCAAAGAGGGTAACACTCAAGGTGAGTATGCTTGGTTGATTGACTTTGAGAATCCAACCAATAACGAATTCCTTGTCGTCAATCAAGTAACCATCAAAGAAGATCGCTGGACAAGACGACCAGACATTATCTTGTATGTGAATGGCTTACCCTTGGTGGTCATTGAACTCAAGAATGCAACAGACGAGAATGCCACTGTAGAAGGCGCATACAAGCAAATACAGACCTATCAAAGCCAAATCCCTAGCTTGTTTACCTACAATGCTTTCAACGTCATCTCTGATGGTTTAGAGGCGAAAGCAGGTACTGTCTCAGCAGACTACAGTCGCTACATGGCGTGGAAGACAAACAATGGTCAAACCAAAGCCAAGAAGACACAAGCACAGCTAGAAGTCCTGATTCATGGTTTACTGAATCCAGTCACACTACTCGACATGATTCGACACTTCATTGTCTATGAATCAACGAAGCACGAGGATACCAATGGCTTAATCACCATTAAGACCATCAAGAAGATGGCTGCATATCATCAGTACTATGCAGTGAATGCAGCAGTCCTCTCGACTATTCGTGCGTCTGCAGTGAACTCGGACTCGAAATCAGCAGAAGTTGCCATGCAACATCAAGGTAGAAGTAAGCTCGAATTGGTACAGCAACAAGCAGTCGGTGACAAGAAAGCCGGTGTGGTATGGCATACCCAAGGCTCAGGTAAGTCTTTGTCTATGGTTTTCTACACAGGCAAGATTGTCTTGGCTTTGGATAATCCAACAGTCGTTGTGATCACAGATCGTAATGATCTAGATGATCAGCTCTTTGGTACATTCGCTGCATCAAGCCAACTCCTTAGACAAACACCACGACAAGCAGACAGCCGAGAAGAACTCAAAGAGTTACTCAAGGTGGGTTCAGGTGGCGTGATCTTCACCACCATCCAAAAGTTCCAACCGGATGATGGCACTAGCGTCTACGAGCAACTGTCAGACCGAACCAACATTGTCGTGATTGCAGATGAAGCACATCGTTCTCAGTATGGCTTTAATGCCAAGGAAGTCGATGTCAAAGATGAAGATGGCAAGGTTGTCGGTAAACGTACTGTCTATGGTTTTGCCAAGTACATGCGTGATGCACTTCCTAATGCTACTTACCTTGGTTTCACAGGAACACCAATTGAGAAGACGGATGTAAACACACCTGCAGTCTTCGGGAACTATGTAGATATCTATGACATCTCGCAAGCAGTGGAGGATGGTGCAACTGTTCGTATCTTCTATGAAAGCCGCCTAGCTAAGATTGCCATCAGTGAGGAAGGCAAAGAGCTGATTGAAGACTTTGATGACCAGTTTACTGAAGATGACTTAAACCAAACTCAAAAAGAACGTGCGAAGTGGGCAAGAGTCGAAGGTTTGATCGGCAGTAAAGAACGTATCAAAGCCATTGCAAAGGACATCGTAGAACACTTTGAGCAGCGTCTTAAAGCCAATGCAAACCAAGGCAAAGGCATGATCGTCAGCATGTCTCGCAGGATCGCTGTAGACCTTTACAACGAGATTGTAAAGATCAAACCAGAGTGGCACAGTGATGATCTGAATGATGGTGTAATCAAAGTTGTGATGACTGCCTCAGCTTCAGATGGTGAGGTGATTGCTAAACATCACACTACCAAGCAACAGCGCCAACGCTTAGCAGATCGTATGAAAGACAATGATGATAAGCTCAAACTCGTTATTGTTCGTGATATGTGGCTGACTGGTTTCGATGCCCCAAGTATGCACACCCTTTACATCGACAAACCAATGAAAGGTCACAACCTCATGCAAGCGATTGCACGAGTCAACCGTGTCTACAAAGACAAGGCTGGTGGCTTGGTTGTGGACTATCTTGGTATCGCATCTGACTTGAAAGAAGCCTTATCGTTTTACTCAGAAGCAGGTGGTAAAGGTGATCCTGCATTGGTGCAGGATGAAGCTGCAACGATCCTGCAAGAAAAGCTAGAAGTGCTTGATGGCATTTTGCATGGCTTCAACTACCAAGAGTACTTCACTGCAGATACTTCTCGTAAGCTCAACATCATTTTAGAAGCGGAAGAGCATATCCTTGGTGTAGATCAAGGAGAAGGGAAGACTCGCTTCCTGACAGCAGTCACAGCGATGTCACAGGCATTCGCATTAGCTGTACCTCATCCACATGCTATGGAAGCTGCACCAGTGGTGGCATTCTTCCAAGCAGTCAAAGCACGTCTTGCTAAGTTTAGTGATGGTACAGGCAAGATTTCTGGCTTAAGTAATGCTGAGCTTGAAGCCAAGGTAAAGCAAACCATTGACCAAGCTCTAGTCACAGAGCAAGTGGTAGATATCTTCGATGCTGCAGGGATTCAGAAACCAGATATCTCGATTCTCTCTGATGAGTTTATGCAGGAGATGAAAGACTATAAGCATAAGAACATTGCGCTTGAAACACTTAAGAAGTTACTTGGTGATGAGATTAAGGTACGAGAGCAACGCAGTGTCACCCAAGGTAAGAAGCTCATGGATATGTTGATTTCAGCAATTAAGGGTTATCAGAACAAGGTACTTACTGCAGCAGAAGTCATTGATGAACTGATCAAGTTAGCTAAGACAATTCAGGAGTCAGACAAACTGGCTGAAGAACTCAACCTGACTGAATACGAATATGCGTTCTACTCAGCAGTAGCAGACAATGACAGTGCTCGAGAATTGATGCAGAAAGACATATTGAGAGAACTTGCAGTCGTACTCACTGATTCTATTCGTAAGAATGTGACTTTGGATTGGACGATCAAGGAAGCTGCTAGAGCAAAGTTAAGAGTCATCGTGAAGAGATTGCTGAAGAAGTATGGCTATCCACCTGATATGGCTTTATTGGCTACAGAAACTGTATTGGAACAGGCTGAGCAGTTGGCTGAAGAGCTTTCCAGTTCAAAAGAATAGGGTACAGATAGTGTTCAAAAAGACCGCTATATTAACCATAACCAAGGGGGCATTTTTACACTGCTGCTAACAAGGACAACCCTTCACTTATACTAGCTCAAAACTGATCTGACAGTTCCCCGTTTTTTATTGTGCCTGTCAGGTTAAATTTGGGCTAAATTCTTATCAGCCCAAATTCGTTTTCCATTAAGTAAAGTTTCAAATGGGCTTCCTGTTTGACATCTTTTGGGAATAGTTTCGGATATTTTGTTGTTCTAACTTTTCATGATGCTGTTGAATTTAGTCCAGATCTCATAAAACATTGTATAACTGAAACGCTGGAAAACCTATTTAGCAAATTTGGGGTGTAGTTTCCACTTGAAATAATTCAATTAAAAATAAATGTATGTATTTTATTTATTTTTTGATATATTTCAGTTTAACCTAAAAACGACTAGTGATAGTTATAAAAAGTTGTGCTTAGAAGAATCTTTATTATTTTCAGAGGTTTACTTATGAAAAAGTTAGTAATCTTATTATCAATGTCGACGGTTTTTTTATCAGCTTGTGGTAATAAACATGACAAAATGGTTGGCTACTGGCAATTAGAAAATGTGCAAGGAAAGCGCATTATGCAAATTTTTAAAGAGGGTAAAGATAGTTATATTCTTAAAGAAAATGTGGTTGCTCGTAGTAATGTGGTGAATGGTAAAGAGGGAAGTTCTCTCGTATTGGAAAAAAAAGATGATACTTTAGCGGTTAATAATGGTTTAGCTGCTATGCCCTTACATTTATCTGATGATGGTCAAACATTACGTATTTCTAAAAATCAGTACAAAAAAGTAGATGAAAATTTTGTCAATAAAACAATAGAAAATATTAAAGTGTGTCATGAAATTGAAACAGAATATCGGACTAAAGTTAAAGAACTACCTATTTTTACTCGTGACCCTGCAATTCAAGAGCAACGTAAAACGTTGGCTGAGTCAACTACTAAAAAAATGCAAGCCATTGAAGATTGTAAATTTGGTATCTACTGATAATTACACTATTTAATGAGGGTGTAAATAATTCTGTGTAAATGTGGTTTTAAAAATACTTGGTTACACGTTCATCAAACATGATACTAAAACGATTCATGGCAGCTTTCCAATTCTGAATGGGCATCGTCCATTTTTTGCTTGCTGCCATAATCGCTAAATATACCACTTTTTTCACAGATTCATCGGTTGGGAAGATTTTTCTTTTCTTGGTGGCATGGCGAATGACACTGTTCAAGGATTCAATTGCATTGGTGGTATAAATCGCCTTGCGAATGTCCATTGGATAGGCAAAGAACGTGTTGAGATTCGACCAGTTGGCAAGCCATGATTTACTGATTTGAGGATATTTATCGTCTCACTTTTGACCAAATTCATCCAGGGATGACATACAATCGATACAGCGCATCATTATTATTGAAAATGGTGCCATGATGAATAGGGTATTTGATTGGTATATGCAGTTGCCTCTTGAGTGGCAGTCGAGCCTGTTTGTCTATCGTGGGCATGGGGCCAACATTAAAACAGTAGTTAAATTATTAGAACAAGTATCGGATAACTGCTTGTTGGCATTTTATGGTGATCTTGATCCGTATGGGATTAATATTGCCTCTCATTTTTATAAAATACGTCCTTTAGCCCTGATTGTGCCTAGTATCTGGCAGGAGATCACAGTCACTCATATCGACAACAATGTGAATAAATTCTTGAAGCAGATCGTTCAGACTAGGGATATTGCATTTGATCAAGCTGAACCTTTGATTTTAAGAGAGCTATTTCATCATGTTGATCCTAGCCAAAATAATGGACAGTACTTCCCTCTAAAGATAACGTAACGTTAACTTTGGAGATCCAAGAAATGGCCAAACGTTTTAATCCCAAATTTAAACAGCAAGCAATTGATTATGCACTTTCAAACTCACACGAGCCTACAGCTGCAATCGCCCAGAAATTAGGTGTGGGTTATTCAACTTTAGACAAATGGATTCGTGAAGCCAATCCAGTGGGTTCAAGCAAACGTCAACTTTCACCAGAACAACAGCGGATATTGGAATTAGAGAAAGAAGTCAAACAGCTTAGGGAAGTCAATGACATCTTAAAAAAAGCGCATGTGTACTTTCTGACAGATCATGCCAAGAAAAGTACACGGTAATTCAAGATCTGGATGTGAATGAAGTCACTGTATCTTCTGTCTGTAAATGCCTGGGTGTCAGCACTTCAGGCTATTATGCCTGGCGAAAGCGCCAGACCAATCTAGCGCAGAAATATAATGATTTAAAAGCCGTATATTGGCAGCATCATGCACGATTGGGTGCACCTTCATTGGTACATGACATGCATGATTTAGGTTACAGCATGAGCGAACGAACCGTTGGAAGAATGCTTAAAAAGCTTGGTTTACGTAGCAGGATTGCACGTAAATACAAGCATACGACTGATTCAAACCATCGTTTGCCTACAGCACCTAACTTGTTAGATCGTCAATTTACGGTCAATGAACCCAATAAGATCTGGACAACAGATATTACCTATATCCGTACTAAGCAAGGTTGGCTGTATTTATGTGTGATGCTGGATCTATTCAGCCGTCGTATTGTCGGTTGGCAAACCAGCTATCGAATAGACCGTCAATTGGTATGTGATGCGTTTCATTATGCAATGGCTCGTCAGGGGTATCCAATGGGTGTCATGGTACATTCGGACCAAGGCTCACAGTACTGTAGTCGTGATTTTAGGGCGCTATTATTGACGAATAACTGCGTTCAAAGTATGTCACGCAGGGGAAACTGCTGGGATAATGCAGTGACCGAAAGCTTCTTTCATACATTGAAAGTTCATGTGGTCCATGGCAGTGTATTTGCCACTCGAAAAGAAGCGAATGCTGTCTTGTTTGACTATATTGAGATTTATTACAATCGAATCAGAAGACATTCTGCAAACGGCTGTTTAAGCCCAGAAGCCTTTGAACAGAAATATTTCAAGAATTTAGAGGGATTTGTTGTCCACGATACTGTCTAGGATCAAAAACTAGATCACCTACCTGTATATCTTCGATTTTTTTCCAAATTCTCCGTGGTAAATTTAGATCCCTCTGTACACGCACTAGAGTACCCGCAATAAAACACCCAGTAAGTGCTGGTATTTCTTTCAATTTATCACCCATAAAAAATGTCCCCTATTATTTGTTAATGATAATGTATGACTGTTAATTTTTTATCGTTCAAATTCTATTCTATTTAACATAATCAATGTTATACGAAATACAGATGTTAGAACCCATTTAAAGTGTCTGTATTCTCACCAATAAAAATGTCTAGTTTATGATGATTTAACCATCATGGACTGGATATGAAATATAGATGCTGATCACTATGTCTGACAAAGAAATTCAACGTCTTGCGGTTCTGCAAGACGTTCGAGATCATCGTATTACCCAAGTCCGTGCTGCTGAAATCCTGAATCTTTCCCCCGTCAAATTACCCGGTTATTGCAGAAGCTCAATCAAGATGGTGTTTCAGGTCTGGCTCATGCCAGTCGTGGTCAACCTGGCCATCGTCGCCATGATGACTTGTTAAAAGCAAAGTGCCTTTCCATTATTTCTGAACATCTGCTGGGCTTTGGGCCCACCTTGGCGCATGAGAAGCTCAGCAGCATGTTTGAGCTGAATATTCCTGTGGAAACAGTTCGTCGCTGGATGACTGCCAATGAGCTCTGGATTCCGCGATCCAAGCGTCTGAAACGTCCATATCAGCCTAGATATAACCGTGATTGCTTCGGTGAACTGATCCAGATTGATGGCTCCTATCATGACTGGTTTGAAGGACGATCCGCCAAATGCTGTTTGCTGGTTTATATCGATGACGCCACTGGAAAGCTGTTGCATCTGCGCTTTTGTGAGGCTGAAACGACCTTCGACTATATGCTTTCCACGAGAGCCTACATTAAGCAATATGGCAAGCCTTTGGCCTTTTATAGCGATAAACACTCAGTATTCCGAGTGAATCAGAAATCGAGCCAAGTCAGCAAGATCACGCAATTTGGGCGGATTCTGAATGAGTTAAACATCGATATTATTTTTGCCAACTCACCACAGGCCAAAGGACGTGTGGAACGTGCTAACAGGACACTTCAGGATCGTCTGATCAAAGAGATGCGTCTGGAAGGCATCAGTTCGATTGCTGAAGCCAATGCTTGGCTACCCTGCTTCATTGAGCAGTTCAATCAGAAGTTCGCCAAGTGTGCGCGTAACTCAAAGAATTTACATCGACCATTAACCGAATCTGATCTTGAACTGGATGATATTTTTACCTGGCAGGAACCACGTAAGGTCACCAAGAATCTAACCCTGACGTATGACAAATGTATTTATATGCTTGAACCGACTGAATTGAACCAGAAATTAGTTGGACAATACATTTCATTTCTGGAGTACCCGGATGGCACTGTTGCGATCATGTATGAAGGACGGAAGATCAACTACAGTATCTTCAATAAACTGACTGGACTGCAGCAGAATGAAGTGGTTGAGAATAAACGGTTAGGCGCAGTTCTGGCCCATATCCAACAACAGCATGAAGAGTTGGAAAAACAGAATAAACGTTCCCGTGCCAAGAAAAGTATGCCGAGTCGTAAAGCTCAGAAAGCTAGCAATGAACAAAGAAATTTAAATCCTGTTCTTGACTCTTGCAGTTAAAAACAGGACATTTTAAATGGTTTATCGCATAGACATTTTAATTGGTGAATAACAACAGCTTTTTAAATTGTGTTATAATTCAGTATGCTAACACCTAGTTTACAGCCCACTCACCCTCGAGTGGGCTTTTTTTATGATTTTTCACGTTCCACGCCTATTCTTTAATCAATGTTCCACGGTTTTATTTAATGTTGCTGAACAATCAATGGATACCAGTAAAGCCCTTTAGGTCTTCTGTTGCTTCAAATATAAAGTCTCTACGATCAAGGATTAGACAATCTTTATTGTGTCGTCTGACTGATCTTGTGGCTTTGCTAATATCATGGCAATCCCAAGATTTGGGATAATACTTTATTAAAGAACGGACAATCTTGTTTTTATATTCTGAGTTTTCTATAATCTTAATTATGTTACATAATCAAGATTGATAATAAAAATGACGCAAAATAAGCATGGTGGTGCACGCAAAGGTTCTGGCCGTCCTTTTGTCTATAACGAACCGACCAAGGTCATTCGGGTGCCAGAGTCTCGTGTATTGGAAATCAAGAAATACCTGAAAAAAAATGACACTCCAAAGTTTAACGATATTTCCTCTATTACATTGCTTGAGACAAAAACACATTATGAGATTCCTGTTGCTTTGCAAAAAGTTGCTGCAGGCTTCCCTTCCCCTGCTCAGGACTATATCGATAAGACCCTTGATCTAAACGAGTTTCTTATTCAAAACCAACAGGCAACCTTTATCGTTGAAGTGGAATCCTTATCCATGCGTGATGCAGGGATTGATCTGAATGACAAGCTAATCGTTGACCGTAGTATTGAAGCCAAGCATGGGGATATTGTTCTGGCATTGATAGACAATGATTTTACGATTAAACGTTTAATGATTGAGGGTAATCAATGCTGGTTGCAGGCGGCTAATCCTGATTTTGCTGATATCTATTTGAAAGATAATCAAACCATGCTGATTTGGGGTGTGGTTACCAGTGTGATCAAGAAGTTCAGATGAGCAGTTACGAGCGGATTTATGCCCTGATTGATATTAACAACTGTTATGTCAGTTGTGAGCGGGTATTTAATCCCAGTCTAAACAACAAACCTGTCATTGTTCTCAGCAATAACGATGGCTGTGCTGTGGCAAGAAGTAATGAAGCCAAAGCGCTGGGCATCAAAATGGGCGTTCCTCTCTTTCAAATACAAGATATTGTTCAGCAACATCAGGTCGTGGTGTTATCCAGTAACTATGCTTTATATGCTGAAATGTCCAAGCGTTTTCATTCAATTTTGGCTAGTTTTGTTGCGCCACCTGAACAGGAAATCTATTCAATTGATGAGTGTTTTTTAGACCTGACCAGTTATGCACAAAATTTTGACTTAACTCAGTATGCGCATCACATGAAACAACGATTGTTGGATTGGATTGGCTTGCCCGTCTCGATTGGTATCGGGCGTAGTAAAACTGAAGCCAAAATGGCCAACCATCTTGCCAAAAAAAGACAGGGTTTCAAGGGTGTGTGTAACTTACTCAATATGGATTTCCTAGATCAGGAAATGCTTTATTCAGACATTGAGGTCGGTGAAGTTTGGGGCGTTGGTCGTAAGTTAGTTAAAAAACTAAATGCCATGGGAATCTATTCGGTACTGGATTTAGTGATGCAAGATTCTCATCGCATGGCGAGCCTTTTTTCTGTGGTAATGCAAAGAACAGTATTGGAGCTGCAAGGTGTTTCTTGTATGCAGTTAGATGATGCCCCTCCCCCCAAACAGCAAATCATAGCAAGTCGTTCATTTGGTGAAAAAGTTACCGAGCAAGATGATCTCAAAGAGGCTATGGGCAAGTATGTACAGGATGCGGTCATACGTTTACGAGCAGACGCTTCCTTATGTGGATGTGTCATTGCTTTTGTGCAATCGAATCCTTTTGATTCAAAGGTTCCCTATTACAGTAAATCGTTGGCTTTTGAGTTTCCTGAACCGACGGATTGTGTTTTGGATCTGATTAAAACAGCTATGCAACTGCTGGAACACATTTATAAATCTGACGTGAAATATAAAAAGTGTGGTGTAATTCTGACGGATTTAATTGCTAAGCAGCGCTTTACTCCTGACCTGCTGACGGACCACAGCCAGCGTGAAAGTAATGAAAGCCTCATGCAGACTTTAGAAGCGGTACAGGCGAGATATGGGAAAACTAAATTAGCTGTTGGCAGCTGCTACTTGCCACAACGAAAGTGGTCCATGAATCGTACCCATTTGACCCAAAACTATTTCAGCTGGCAGGGATTATTAAAGATCAGCCATTAAATTAATTAGCCTCACCTATTTGGTTTAAGTCAGCTTAATGAAGAACTCGACACATAAGCCGACACAGGCTTGATCCTCAGTCAACCATTTAACAACGTAAGTATGTTGTTTGGGATCCATGTAACACCTCTCGAGGAAAAGGTGGTTAGTAATAAAACTCTGCTCAAGCAAATTTATTGGGTTAACTGTCAGTTTTCACCATCTCATGTCCTTTATTTCTAGAACATTCTAGACTTTTCTCGACCTAGAATTTTTATTCTTTAAAGGTGTCATTCAACGCCTGTTGCACAGCATCAATACGTAATTTGCAGGCTTTATAGGCAGTCATGGACTCTTCAACGATCGCCATAAGGTTATCAATATCCGGTTCTTCCTGAGATTCAAGAAATTCGGCATTTTTCTTGAGAATTTCATAACCTTTCTTGAAACTTAGTTCTTCATTGTTCATGTGCGTTTACCTGTGTCACGGTGGCATCAATGGTGCCATCCTTAAGTTCAATCTGTAATTGCTGGTCAGTAATCTGCTGTATGGAACGGATGGCTTTGCCTTGGCTACGGACAATTGCATAGCCCTTGGCCATCACATTACGTGGATTCTGTAGCAAGGTTTCCCTCATCAATGACTCTACCTGCTGTGAAGCTAGTTTAATCTGTTGTTGAGCAAGATACTTAGTATCACTCTTCAGCATATCAACTCTACGTTGGGCTTCATTGATCTGGTTCTGTGTCAGAGTTTTGATAGTTTTCAGATACTGATCACTCTGGCTCTGGTAGGTGATCAACTGGTGCTGTGACAGTAGCTTGATGGTCTGCAAAGCAGTACTAACTTCATTGACTCGCTCCACAATCAGGTTACGGATCCCTGCGATCACTTTACTCGGAGTATCAAAGGAACGGTGTGCAATTTCATCCAAAATAGTGTGGTCTTTCTCGTGGCCAATACCGACCCAGATAGGCACAGTTCTTTTACACAGCAGTGCGGCCAGATCATAATCATTCAGGTAAGCTAGGTCATTCACGGCTCCACCACCACGGATAATCACAATAAGGTCTGGTGCTATCAAGTAATCTTGAGCCCACTGTCTTAAGGCACGGCCCAAAACCTGAATGATGCTGGCAGAAGCAGTATTACCCTGAAAAGTTGCTGAATGATAAACGAAATGGCAGACACCAGCCTGAGCCAGGGCATCCGCATCTTTTTTAAAGTCACCTAACCCTGCAGCATTTTCCGGTGCAATGACCAAGACATTCTGAATATCAAAGGGTACCGGCAACTGTTTATTGTTATTGAGCAGGCCTTCCTCAGTCAGTCGCAGCAGAATCTGCTGATAGCGTTTGGCGATGTCTCCTAGAGTAAAGCTAGAGTCGATATCTTCGATATTGACCGAGAAGCCATATTGCGGATCAAATCTAGCTTTGACCTTGATCAGTACATTCAGGTCTTTCGACAGTTCAATACCACTTTCTCGTTCAAACTTTAGAACTATTTTTTGTGCCGTAAATTTCCAAATGGTGCCTTTACAACTAGCGATCACCTTATGGCTTTCTTCATCTTTCTCAGCCAACTCAAGATAATAGTGACCGCCTTTAATACTTAAATTACGGATCTCAGCCTTGACCCACACTGCCCCATCAAAAGTCAGATGGATGACTTCCTGTACAGTGGCAAGGTATTCACTAAGGCTGAGTTGTTGACGTTCTGACATGATGTAAAGGATAGCTAAAATATAAGGAGGTGAGATTTAACCTAATATTGATCAATTCTACTGCAAATCAGATGAGTTTATTGCAATTTTGAGAAATGTATAAGTTCTTCTTAGACACCTAGAGTGATCATTGAGATTTTTAGTTTAATTATACTTTTATATTAAAATAGATATATAATCAATAAAATCATTATATTTTACTATTTTAATAAAATTATGAAGCAATACTGTACACTGCAAATCTACCAAGACTATGAATGGCATGACTGTGCTTTGGTTGAGGTTACGGATGATCAAAATGCTGGATGGCAGGCAGCTACACGTACATCATATTTGTTCGAATATGCTATTTCATATATGGATCTAAGAGATGGTCATGCGCTTGCTTATGACTTACCAGTGAACGTTCAAAATAGATTGGAATCAACTTGGCCAGCATTTCTTATGGATCTATTACCTCAAGGATACGGCCGCAAAGAATTACTAATACAGCTTGATTTTTCTGAGAATGTTCAGGAACAAGCGGACTGGGCGCTTTTAAAAGCAGGCGCAGGAAATCCAATTGGGAATCTGCGAGTCAAAGAGGCTCATGAGTGGTTACAAAGTCATTTCCCAAAGCTGCAGAATCAGGGATTTAGCCTAAGCCAAATTATTGAACGTAAAGAGAAGTTTATTGAATCGCTCGCATCTTATGGACTTTTTATTGCTGGTTCATCTGGTATTCAGGGTGAGTGGCCAAAATTGTTGTTAACACAAGGTTATGATGATCTTTTCTATCTAGATCATACTCTTCCAGATGATCAAGTTAAGCAGCATTGGTTGGTTAAATTTAGCCGCGGCAGTGATCAAAATTTGAATAAAATCCTGATGAACGAAGCTTTGTATATGAAAGTCGCTCAGTACTTGCAACTACGTGTACACCGGGATCTTGAGCTACATGGCAAGACTTTGTTTATTCCAAGATTTGATCGCAAAGTAATTAATGGCAAAGTTGAAAGAATTGCTCAGGAAAGCCTTGCATCTCTAGGTGGGAAGGCGGGCTTTGGGGTTAGAATGACCCATAATCAAATATGTACCCTGCTTATGGAGGCTTGTACCGAACCAAAGCAGGAAGTATTTGAGTATTTGAAGCGTGATCTCGCAAATGTTGCCTTAGGCAATAAAGATAACCATACTCGCAATACAGCAATCCAACGCTTCAATAATGGTAAAATTCAGCTCACACCATTATTTGATTTTGCGCCAATGTGGTTACATCCTGATGGTATTGCACGTACTACTCGTTGGGAAAGAGATGATCATGGTGGTATGCCACTTTTGAGTTCTGTGATTGAGCAGATAGCTGAAAGCACTTCGATTGGTCCACAAGAAATTAAAACTTTATTAATTGAACAGTTACCAATTTATCGGGGATTGTTAGAAAAGATGCAGGCTCTTCAAGTAGCGGATGAAATTCTGGAAAATAGCCAATATCGAATAATCAATATTTGCCAGCAGTTGGAGGAGATCAGCCATGGATAAACGTTTTAAACCATTGACCCCTATTCAACAAATGGAAAAAAGACTATCTGTGCTTGAAACCATCAATAATCATCCAGACTGGTCTTTTTATCAAGTTGCTCGATTTATTCGAACAGAGCTACATTTAACACTGAATGATATGGCTAAAATTACTAAGATTGCGCCACAGACACTGCAAAAAATGGAGCAACCAGGGAGCAATCCTACTTTGAAATCCATGCAGAAATTACTCGATACTTTCGGTTTACAATTACAAATAAAAGTTAAATGATTTTTAATTCTGAGCCATCGGTTTTTCTAAAATCTTATCCGTTTAAGGATACAAAGAGGAAATAAACAGGCTCTAGGTTGTTTTATGATTATTTTTAGACAAACGACTCCAAAACCTTATGTAGCAAGGGTTTTGTCTCTACAGTAATTAATTTGTTTTTGAAAAAATGGAGTAGAGTGTTTGAAATATGAATAATCGAATTCGGTTTCTGTAAGCACAGTAATTTCATCTGCATGTGCTTTATATTCATCTATATTTTCGAGTAATTCATCCTCTGAGAATGGGAGTTTTTTTTGATTTTCAGTGTCGTTCATAGAGTCATATCCTGAGAAGTTATTTAGATCATCATAAACCAGACATTTTTAATGGTGAGAATACAGACACTTTAAATGGTTTCTAACACAAAAAAGGGAGCTTATAGCTCACTGCTGTCCCATAGTTTGATTTAAATAAAAAAACCTGAGTCTGAATCGTTAAAATATAAGTGCGAACCAACACTTTAACGACCAAGGACTCAGGTTTTGTCATATCAGAATACCGTATTTCATCAATTGATTAAACCCATACTCCGACAAGATTTTGAACGTCTTGTTCAAATACATCATGTCGGTCAGAAATTTAGAGCCGCTTCAAGATGGGATCAGTTCATTGCCATACTGATGTCTCAACTTTCCTGCAGACAAAGTCTGCGGGATATTCAATCTAATCTAGAGTGTCAACAAGAAAAGCTGAATGCTCTCGGAGCAAAGTCTATCACCCTCGCAGTACACTGGCTCGAATCAATCAGGAACAGCCTGCAGCCTTGTATGAACAGCTATTTTACACCTTGCTTAAATCTTATGAACACTCAAAAGTAGCTCATAAATTCCGCTTTAAGAATCCCTTATATTCCCTGGATGCCAGCCATATTGATCTGTCATTTTCCTTATGTGAATGGGCCAAAGTGCATGAATCCAAAGCCAGCATGAAACTTAGCGTTGGCTTAAATTACAGCAATACCATTCCTGAATTTGTGGCGCTTGGGGATGGCATTGAAAATGATATGGTACAAGGCAGAGCATTCAAATTTCCTGCTGGCAGTATTGTCGTATTTGACAAAGGATATATTGATTATCAATGGTTTGCCCAATTGACTCATCAAAAGGTCAGTTTTGTCACCCGATTGCGCCCAAAGACAGTTTATCAAGTGAAATCTAGCCGCAGCGTATTAGCATCTAAAGGTATTATTGCGGATGAATGGATTGAATTAAGTAGTGCTTATGCAAAGAAAAGAGGTGCTCCCAAATTATTAAGACGTATAGAATTTTATGATACCGATAAGAACAGGACGTTTGAGTTTCTGAGTAATAACTTTCATCTGGCAGCATTAACGATTGCTGCAATTTATAAAGACCGTTGGAAAGTGGAGCTGTTCTTTAAAGCACTTAAACAGAATTTAAAATTAAAGTCATTTCTAGGCCGAAGCCGTAATGCCATACAAACTCAAATTTGGATCGCGTTAATCGCCTATTTGCTGGTGAGTTTCGCTCAACATCTGGGGAAAGAAGGCTGGACAGTGCAGCGCTTACTCAGAATCATTCAAGTGAATTTGTTTGAAAGAAAAACGTTAAAAGCTTTATTCTCACCCGATAAAATCCCCATTAAACAAGAGGAAGCTTATTTAAGCTTCCTCTTGTGAAAAATTGTGGGACAGCAGTGGCTTATAGCTACCTTTTTTATCGTTACACATTAAATCCTATATGTTTTCCTGTTGGAAGCTCCACATCAATACGGAGCTTACCACCCATTGCCTCAACATACTTTTTCATGGTTGAAATCTTTAAATCATTACCACGATTTTCAATTGCTGAAAGTGATGGCTGTTTTATTCCCAAAGTTTCAGCAAGTTCTTTTTGGGAAATCTCTAACTCTTCTCGAATAAGATGGAGCTGAGTCTCTAACAGTAGCTCATCAGCCATTTTTTTAATACGTGCTTGGCTCTCTGGAGAGCGACTAACCAATAATTCCTGTAAGGTTTTAGCCATTAGATTGTTCTCCTAGGGTTGAGAGATGAAGTTCGTATTGCTGTTCTGCAATGTCCAGCATCTCTTTTATAGAAACGCTTTTTACCGCCTTTATCACCGATGCAAAGCACAATGGCCTGTCGTAATGGATCAAATGCAAAAAAGGCTCTAAGTGGTTTACCTCTATGCTGAACGCGTAGCTCTTTCATATTGGTAAATTTAGAGTCATACACGGTATCCACTAAAGGGCGACCTAAGCTAGGTCCCTGCTGCTGTAGAACGACCAAAGCTGCGAGGACTTTCTCTTGTGTTGATTCATCTTGCTGCTCAAGCCACTCATTAAACAGATCTGTTGTGATGACTGTCCACATATCACAACCAAAATATAGATTATAGTCTATATTTTATAGTGAACTTAGTCAGTTTTCAAATGGTAATAAAAAACCCCGACATCCTGTCGGGGTTTTTCGTGTTTGGTTGCAAGGTATAACTTCTGTCGTACCTAACCATCCTTGTGCTGATCTTTCTTATTCTTGTTGTTTGGAGCTTCCTGCTTTCCTTGACTACATCATAAGAAATAAAGCTTTGATCAGCTAGAAGCAGATTCCTTAAATTACTGTACGTCAAAGCGTACAAAAATGGCTTAAAAATAGCCCCAGAGTTATCCCCATAAATTGTGGATTTTTTTCAGGTTGAAAGCCTTATAGATTGTAGGTGCATTTTTAGATTTTTCTGGTTTTATTAAGTATCTGATATTTATATTAATATACAAGTGTATTGCGTATAACCACCATTATGTTAAATGGAGGTTAGATTGGTGGAAAACTCCAGTTTTTGAAACTTCAAATAGAAGCTCTTTCGTTCAATTAGTAATTGTAATTTCTATATAAATTTATATTCTATTGAATAATTATTTCATAAATTCTCCTATCATATTTGGCTGCATATGTAGCTACTTCTTGATTAATCTTTTTATGACTTTTATCTACATATGAAAAGATTATTGAATCCTCATTATGCTGCTCATAGTTGATGGCGTATTTATATTCCGAATAAGGATAAAGAGTACCTAAGCTATAAGTTTTTTGAGCACTGATATAAGTTATTTTAAGATCTGTGATTGGGGCATTGGTCCAATTTTTAATAGAAATATATCCATTCTTTTCTAATGGTTGGCATCCTATAATTAAAACTAATGCAAGACAGTAAAATAGGCTATTCTTCATTTTGGTAGTTCTGTTCAATTGGTCTTATGAGTCGACTAATAACTATAACTTTTGAGGTATCACAGCTAGGATCTACTTCAGTTATCCAAGAATAATTATTTTTTTCTAGAGGATAGGATTCTCCGCCTCCATATGCTGCTTTATCACCTAAAAAATAAGTATCCGAATCTACTTTTAGGCTCTTAGTTTCCATATCCCAATCTAGAGTTTTTGTAGCAAAAATTGGCAGAACTTTAGATCCATCAGCATGTTCTAGGTATAGGCATTTACCTTCCCTAATAAGCTTAGCCTCACTATAACTTGCATTATCTGCTCCCCCCGTATATTGAATACGTGGAACAACTATATTTGATTCAATTTTTTCTGTAACTGGACTACAGGCTGCAAGTAAACTTAATAAAATAAATTCTAATTTTTTCATATTAAAGGAATTTTTTGATAAAATAATAATAGAGAAATTAAAGCAAATTATTCCAAAAGGCTCTGATTAAAAATTGTTAAAATTAATAGATATATGAGATAAAATTATGAAAAAATTTTTATATTTTAATTTCTTAGCAATTATTTTGACCTACGTATCTTTGCTTTATCAAAAAAATATATTAGTTGACCGCATAGTTGTAGATAAGCTTGGAGAAGTTGAAGTCATAGCTGGGGGATTTCCTCTACAGTTCCTTATAGATGGTGAAACCTCTCCAGTCGGAAGTATAAGTATCAACCCTTTATTTATTTTCATCGGCATGGATCAATTTGTTTTTCTCAATTTTTTTATTGATTATTTATTTTGGATAAGTATTTTATTTGCTTTTTCTATGATTGTGAAAAAGTACAGAATTGTATAGATCTCCTAAAATTAACATAATGCACGTTATACGAAGCCAAAAATGGGGGCATGCAGCTCCCATTTTTAGTCTTTTATCCGCTTTTTTGCTTCATCATAAACAATGCTATCAGCTCGTTTTCCAACGGTAATTAGCAAAATAACTACCTGATCATCTTTGACCTGGTAAACAAGTCGGACACCAGCTTTTAATAATTTTATTTTATAGCAGCCTGCAAGATCACCTTTAAGCATATTCTTTGGAATATGTGGTTGCTCTATTACCTTAGCTAATTTTTTCTTGAATTGATCTCGTATAGCACTAGGAAGCTTTTCCCATTCTGCAGTGAAGTCCTTATGACGTAAAAGCTTATAAGTCATCTAATGTGACTTCCTCGAACATCTCTTTAGGATCATTAACACGTTTACGAACAATCGCTAATAGCTCGGTATCCTCTTCTGAGAGTAAAGCTTTTTGTACTGGAAGCTTTCCAGTCGTAGCAATATATTCAAGAATATTAGTAAAGAACTCAGTAGGTGCAATTCCTTGTTCTTTTAGGATGGAATAAGACTTTTCTTTAAGGGCTTCATCGACCCTGAAATTAACAGTAGCCATCATTTTCCCATTTATTGAATGCATGAGAATATTGTAATGCAATATGCATTACAGAGATAGTTCGTATAACAGCCATTATGTTAAATTGATTTAAGAACCTTAGATTGAACAACCCTTAAAGGGCATATGGATCAGAATAGAAAATGGCAAAAAGTGAAGATATATTTGAGTATAACTTTTATAAAATTAAAGAAAATCGTTATCAAGTGATAATTGCGATTTGTATCTATTTTTTACTCAGCATAGGCAGTGTTCTTTTGGGTTTATACATCTACGGATTCGATAAAAATATTATTTGGGGCTTAAACAAACAAACTATAGATAATTTAGCTATGTTGGTGCTTGTAGTATTTTTTATCTTTATTTCACCAATGGTCGGAATGTTTAAGATATTTATGTACTCTAGGCTGATCTATAAATGTGAAGTATTTGGCTCAAAAATTGTTGTTGAAAATCTATTTGGTCAGCAGTCAGAAATAGAACATTATGAAATTTATGAAGGATTTTCTGATTATGTTCAAAGCTATAAATGGCTTTGGCTGAAGGGCGAAAATTATATTAAAGAAGAATTAATAGAGAATAAAGGATGGCATTTCACTGTTAGAGATATGAATACAGGCCTTTTTTACTTAATGACAATTGATCCTAGTAGAAAGCGGGAATAATTAAAAGAACAAAGCTTTTTATACTAATTATAAATTCATAATACTGCTCATGAATTTGTCATCTTGATCTGTTACTTTAGAAAGATAACTTACAGCGAGTATAACAATTGCACCAGGTCGGCTGCTGGATGTCTTTCATCACCATTACTAAGAAATATGGTCAAATCATTATAAAACCAATACAAATAAGTCGATGAATTTTGAGTTAAACAAACTCTGGATTAAAAAACTGACCATCACCACGGGTTTGGTGAATGCCAATATACGACAGACATACTTTTAAAAACTGCTGTTCAGGTAAATCGCCTTTAGAAAAATTAGCAACGCAGCATTTTAATTTTCAGAATTTGTAAAAGCTTATGATGTGCTTAAACATGCTTCAGTTGAAAAAGCCCTGAAAGTGACGGTTAATTACGAATAATCTTGACTGGCTTTGTTGCACAAAGATTTGAAATGCAAAGCGCCCCTAATTGATCCAAATTTAAGGCGTAACTTGGGTAAGTGGGCGACCTAATTCCGTAAATCTGTTAAGGACTGCTACACGTGCATGGATCTCATTCACCTGACTAGGAAAGCTTCTTGCCATTAATTTATCGCCTAATAATTTGATGCAATGCATCTTGGTTTCCACCAAACTGCGGCGATGATAGCCTGACCATTTTTTCCATAATGTCCTGCCTAAATGTTTAACTGTTCGAAGTAATTCATTTCGCTCTAGCGAGCTACTCTTTGTATCTTTCCATGGTTTCGCATTTTTTCTAGGTGGAATCACCGCATGCGCTTGCCGATCTGCAATGACCTGACGGCATTGCTTGGTGTCATAAGCTCCATCGGTATAAACAGAGTCAATCTGCTCATCTTGTGGAATCTGATTAAGTAAATCACCAAGCACCTGTGAATCACTGACATTATTGGTTGTGAGCTGAATAGCGCGTATTTGTAGGGTTTTGGCATCTATACCAATATGTAGTTTACGCCATTGGCGACGATATTCAGCTCCATGTTTCTTGCGTTTCCATTCGCCCTCACCTAGAAACTTCATGCCTGTAGAGTCTACGAGTAGATGCAGCCCATCGCTACTTTTTTGGTAGCTGATTGCAATATCAATATGCTTTTGTCTTCTACAAAGCGTACTGTAATCTGGTGCGGTCCAATTTAATCCGCAAAGTTTAATCAGACTTTGCACAAAGCCAGTGACCATACGTAAAGACAAACGGAATAGAGATTTAATCATTAAGCAGCATTGGATAGCTGCGTCGGAGTAGGTTTGATTTCGCCCTTGTTTGCCTTTTGATGGAGCATACCATTGCGTAGCAGGATCAAACCAAATGGCAATATTTCCGCGACTCATGAGTGCTCGGTTATATGCGGGCCAATTGGTTGTGCGGTAGATTTTGTGTGTAGGCTTCTTCATTTGAAAATTATATCGCTGAAAAAGCCTTTACAGATAGGTTTGTGCAACAAAGCCGTTATAATATCAAGTAGTTTAAGTATTATTAATATTTAGAGTGTACGGCATTGACGGTATAGGTTAAATTGACACTACAAGACAGCACTTTAACCAATTTCAACAGCAACATCCCCAAATATATTTAATATAAATTAAGCATGAGATATAAAAATGCACGCCTTTGATATTATCATACCCCAATATACAGGTATCGCTGAAGATGATGATAGCCACGACCATGATGTATTTTGTTATTTAGGAAATTTAGAAGGCAACGGACAAATATTACCCCGTAACCATCATTTAGCTGTTAGCCAAAATGATATTACTCGCGTGACTGTGGTGTGTCCTGAAATGGATGCCCTTGACCGTAAAAATATGAACAGCTATGCCCAAGAAATGCACAATAAAATCGAACAGTTAGCAGGTAAACCCATTCAAACCTTGTATATCGGAGAAGACCATGACTATCCTCTTCCCCGTTATGCCGTACCAACGCAATCTGAATTTTACATGTTGCGTTGGGGCTGGAGTTCGCCTTTACTAGATGGAGTAACCTTACAAGGCATTCCTCTATATAAAATCCCATATACCCAACCTGATCACCCTTGTTATGATAATGTGTGGTCATGGTATCGTCAGGCTGAAGCGTTATATCGTTTGTGGCTTGGTTCTCAACCAGTAAGTGAAGCCTTTGCCTTAGAGCAAATGCAAAATCCCAATTCTGAGCATAGCAAAATAGGTCGAGAATTGTGCCGTATCATTGAACAAAGCACAGGTGTACCCACCTATTATTTTCTAATGAATTACCGTGATTGGACACAGGCAGAAGATATGGAACAAAAATGTCCACTGACAGGGCAGGATTGGCTATTGCCTGCCAATACCTATCACTATATTGATTTTAAATGCGATGAGAGTCGTTTGGTGAGTGAGTTGAGTCAAAATTGGTCGGATGAAAGCGAGGACTGACCGAATGAAAAATTATTTGTGGTAAGCTCATAAAGCCTATCAAGCATAGAGATAAAAATAACACCCAAACTATCTGTAACCAACCGTGAATCGTCTCGATATTTTCGGAGAGTGTCGGTCTTGCAGGAAATCTGTGATCAACGCATAACTCAATCCCAAGCTGCTCAGCTACTTCATATTTCAGAACGTCAGATCAGACGCTTACCTTTCAAATAGAAAGGGCTTTTTTGCTTAAATATCCAACTTCGGTAAACTTCTCACAATATTCATTGTTTCTAAACTTACCGTTATCACACGTAAAAACAAATTCAATGGATATTTAGCATCACCCATCGTTTCAATCGCCCAATCATTCGCATCATTCACAATGCCACTGTCTTTGTGCGTAGAAACGCCTTGACGCTCCATAACCCATTCAAGTGCAGACTTACCATTCACCACGTAGTCATAAGCCTCTAACGGTATTTCACGGATAGTAATGGCATTGTTATAAATCACCGTATCCTTTTGGTCTTTTTTAGGGAATTTCATTTTGGTCACATAGAAGTCTTTATCTTCTAATTGCTTTAATGATTTACCGCCTAAATCCAATTTAGCTTTATACGGCTCTACCGTTTCATAGTTCAAATGCCAATGAGCCAAGTCACGACCCGCTTTTGAGAACTCCCAGAAATCTTCGGCTTTTTTCACGCATGGGATACGTGGTAACTCTTTAGTCAAGTTGTCTGCATAACGAGTACGATAGTCTTCACTATGTAATAAGCCATACACATAATAGAAAATATCTTCCTTGCTAATTATTTCAGTCGGGTAAGCATCTTGGAAATGCTTTAAACCTGCATCACTAATTGCATCTTTACGAGTATATTTTCCATCTGCTGTGTTGGTTTCAGCATGGCTAAATAGGTCATCAGCCTTATTTTCTGTTGATGTTTCTTCATAAAGGTAAAGTGGGAAACATTGAGCATCACCAATTAAATGTAAATCAGGAACTAGATCGCTGATTAATACAGAAAAACCTTTTGTACCTGATAGTGTTAAGCAAATTGTTAAATTTTCTGCTTCTGCTGTAGGAAAGATTTGGGGCATCTGACCAACACGGTGTGTTAATCCTCCGCCAAAATATAAGTTTTGTTTTTGAAAAGGTCGATATATAGACTGTCTAATATTTACTGGATCAAATTCTAATTTTCTTTTTCCTTCAAATCTTGAAACAAGACTACTTGACCAACCAATTTGAGTAACATCAATTTTTGGTTGCTCACTTTCAATTAAATTTATATTGTAAAATTTAATCGTTTTTTTAATGTTTGAAATTAATTTTTTCTTATTTCCTTGATACACCCAAGCATCACGATTAGTTCCTACACCTAATGAATAATTAGAAAATAGTACGAGACTATTTTTTTCTTTCTTATTACCAATACAAATAAACTCACCAAAACTGTCGTCACGCTGATTTAACCAATCGTTATGAGCATCAGGTGTAATTGTCGTCCAACCATCAATTGCGGTAATAGCATCGATACTGACTAGATCAGAAATTTTCTCTAATTTTTCTTCACGACTTAGGTAGTCACCGATGTCATGGAAATAGATTTGACCATTTTGTTTAGCATCTGGATTTTTGACCAATACTGCAATCACAATTGGCGCACGACTACCGCCACCAAAGATTTTGCCACCTTCTTGTCGTGATCGTTCTCCTGATGTTCGTTGATTTCCTCGCAAATGGAAAAAATACAATGAGCTAAATTCATCAGCCAAACATTTGCGTAGACCATCAGCAGAGTTTGAATCAATATATCCCGCATTCGTCGCGAAGCCAATCACACCACAGTCTTTGATACGATCACTCGCCCAACGAATTGCACGAATGTATGAATCCATTAAATTTTTTGTTGAAGTAGCTTTTGAGTTTACGGCATAGGTTGTTCTAATGCGTTCATCTAAATGCGGATAAGCAACATTGGCATTATTATCATTTGCTGATTCTTGCCCTGCTGAATACGGTGGATTTCCAATAATTACCCGAATATCAAGGTTCTTTTGGCGTTTACGTCTTGCGCTGTTATCAATTAAAACTTTGCTGACTAAATCCTCTTTTTCGTACATTTCAAAGGTGTCAGTTAAACAAATACCTTCAAATGGTGCATATTCAAGATCGGGATTAACTGTTTTCATCTGATCGTGATATACGGTTTCAATGTTGATTGAGGCAATGTAATACGCCAATAAAACGATCTCATTGGCGTGGATTTCATTTTTGTATTTGTAGGTCAAACGATCCGCAGGAATTAAACCTGATTGAAGCAAACGGTTGATGAATGTACCTGTGCCCGTAAATGGATCAAGTACATGGACGTTATCATCCGCAAAGGTTTTACCAAATTCGCTTTTGAGTACGTCATTTACACTATGAATAATAAAATCTACGACTTCAACAGGGGTATAAACAATCCCATCTTGACTTTATTGCATGATAAAAAAGCCAATCTTCATACTATAGATTGGCTTTTTTTTATTTAAACGGATTCCAGTATAAAGCGGTCAAATACCAATGGTGCTCTACAAACTAAATTTAGAAAAAGTTTGAATAACCTCTATTTTTATAACCCCGTTGAGATTTTTCAGGCAAGATGGTTTGTTCTAAATCCAAAAGTAATGCTAAAAATTGCTGCACCGTCTTTTCGTCCAAACGATGTGGTAGAAAAACATCAAAGCCGAGCTTTTTAAATAAACTCGAAATTTGACTATGTTTATGCACATATTTCATAGACCATTCTGAAAAAAGGATATGCTCAAGTATTTGGTCAGGGAAGCGAAATACATCACGATGGCGCGGGTCTTGTTGAATACGCTCAAATAATTTCTCGACCTGCTGTTGTTCACCTTCTAAACACTGAAAAAAATGACCTTCAGCATAATAAAGTACCCCATAAATGTGTTGTGCAGCATTAAATTGGCGAGCTGTTGTCAAAATATCACTGAAGTCTTGGAGCAAATCATTTTGATATTCTATTCGGGTACTCGCATAACACAACCTGATTAACATATCACACTCAATAAATGTAAACTGGTCACAAAATTAAGATAAAAGACTCAAATAATCACTCATTATTTTATAGTTTTGATTATTTTTTAATCAATTGTAATTTATGGCTGACAATTCAACCCTACTTTTACCACTATGGTGTAGGTGTAGCATCTTTTAACATACATTCAATTTAAAGTGCGGTTTTGGTTTAGTTTTTGGAGAAAGTCATGCTCAAAGATGTGCTTACCACATCATTTTTATTAATCGCTTATTTGTGCATGCTGATTGGCTTTCACCGTCTAGGTCTGAATGAAGAAATAAATATACTAATTTCCTCATTTGTATTAGGGCTAAGTTTAAAGCAGTGGGTGAGCTTATTTTTTTTCCACTGGTTTTGTATTGCGCTTATCAGTGGTTTATGTATTGCACTGAATGATTGGGTGATGATGAAATTTTTCTTATTCAGCATGCTGATTGGGATGTATGTCATACCTTACCTTTTGATCTACTTAAAAAAAAATGTATGTAGAAAAACAGGTCAGCTCAACAATACTGATTAAAAAATAATGTTTTTAAGCCACGACATCGGCATATTGTGTATCCGTTTCAAAAACCGTCTCAACATAAGAGCAAACAGGCACAATTTTTAGCTGCTTTTCACGTGCAAAGGCGACCAAAATATCTAATAGTTGACGGGCAACCCCTTGGCCACGTAATGTCAAATCGACCCAAGTATGATCTGCTAAAATAGTGTGATCATCTTGATATTGATAAGTAATTTCAGCAATAGCAACACTTATTGAACGAAATACACGGCTCTGTATCTTGGCAACATTACCTGATGCAAAGGCAGAATCAGTGCGCAAGGCTTTAACTGAAGCTCTGAAATATTTACCTGCAGAACTGCGTAAAACGTTGACCTATGACCGTGGACGTGAGATGTCAGAACATAAAATACTCGAAGAAGATTTAGGCATAGATGTATATTTCTGTGACCCACATTCACCCTGGCAAAAAGGCACATGCGAAAATATGAATGGTTTAATTAGGCAATATTTACCTAAAGGGATTGATTTAAATCAGGCAGATCAGCATTATTTAAATCAAGTTGCCATGTCACTGAACACTCGTCCTAGAAAAGCGTTAGATTGGCTTACACCATTAGAGAAGTTTGCTCAGCTTGTTGATTATCATAAGGCTTTTGAAACTGTCGCACCTCATGTTTGAATTCGCCCTCTATTTACGTTCTCTGATATTAAGATATTCTAAAATTAACATAATACACCTTATACGCAATACTTTTTAAATTGTGTTATAATTCAATGTGTTGATTTCAGTTTTATAGCCCACTCACCCTCGAATGGGCTTTTTTTATGATTGTTCACGTTCCACGCCTATTCTTTGATCAATGTTCCACGGTTTTATTTAATGTTGCTGAACAATCAATGGATACCAGTAAAGCCCTTTAGGTCTTCTGTTGCTTCAAATATAAAGTCTATCGATGACATTTTCATTTTTCAAATAGCGATAGACAGCCTGTCTGCTAATACCAAAAGCTTTAGCTAAATCGACTTTCGATGGATATTTCCCTTCTTTCCAGGCGTGTCGTAAAGCTTCAGCCTGCTCTTGATTTAACTTATGGACTCGACCTTTATATTTACCTTGAGCCGCTGCAATCTTAATCCCTTCTTTTTGGCGCTCTAAAATAATCTCTCGTTCAAATTGGGCAAAAGCCCCCATAAGTTGCTGAGTATTCTTATGTAAACCTACCAGTTATTCTTATTCAAATCCTGCCACTCATTTTGGATAGTAGTAGGCCATTGATTTTCTATTCAAATAATTCAAAACAAAATATCCAAATTTGAATCTTGAAGCACAATCTTAATCTGCTATAATTTGTACATCAAATTGATGTACTTGTTGGGTGGGATATGACTAACTTAGCAACGGAACGAATTAATATTCGTTCAACAGTAGATGCAAAAAATGTAATTGAACAAGCTGCGAATTTATTGGGACTCAGTGTAAGTTCCTTTATGCTTCAATCCTCATTTGAAAGAGCAAAAGAATTACTTAAATCTAATTATGAGTTAAAAGTAAATAATGCTGATCGAGATATGTTAATGAACATACTTGAGAACCCACGCCCTGCAAATGATGAGATGAAAAAATTAATGAGTTTATTAGATGAAAATTGAGGTTTTACAAGCCCATCATCAGAAAAAATCATTTAATTGCGGGCAAGATGATTTAAATAAATTCATAAAACAGTATGCATCCCAACATCAGAAATCAGGAACAAGTAAAACGTATGTTGCTATTGATGATGATCTACAAGTGAGAGGGTTTTATTGTTTATCCAGCACATCCATAGGATTTGATGTAGTTGATACTGTGCTTACTAAACGATTACCTCGTTATCCGCTCCCTTGTGTAGTTGTAGGTCGCTTTGCCGTTGATCAAACCGTTCAGGGGCGAGGAATTGGGAAAGTGCTTTTAGCCCATGCTCTTAAACAAGTTTCAACAGTTGCTCAAATTATTGGTGTTAATTTTGTTGTAATACATGCTAAAGATAAAAAAGCGATGGAGTTTTATCAGCGTTTCGGCTTTATTTCATTAACATCAAATCCATTAACATTAATATACCCAGTGAGTGAAATACCTAGTTTCAATTGAAAGTGGTCTACTAGCAATAGGAGTGACTGGTAAACTGCTTACAGGAATTAGTGGCTGATTTATCCAATAATCTGCAAGTTGCAACATCAAATTATCCATCGGGGTGGCCTGAGCCGTAAATGTAATATTCTCTTTCACAAACTGAATAGCCACTCCCCTTTTTACAAGCTGATCAACCTCAGTCACTAAATCTTTAAGACTCCTAGCGAAGCGATCCATAGAGTGCACAACAATCATGTCACCTTCACGGACATAGCTGAGCATTTCCTGAAATTTAGGACGGGCTGTATTTTTTCCTGAAGCTTTATCGACAAATAATCGGTCTACTTCAATTCCCTCAAGTTGGCGTCCAATATTTTGGTCAATAGAGCTGACTCTGACATATCCAACTTTATGACCTTTCATATTGTTATCTACTAGATGACTATTTCTGCTTATTGTAACTAATGAATCTTAATCTTAAAAGTTACATGTAACGTATGTATGAATTTCATTTAAATGAGACATGTATTTTACAGCTTTCACAGTGTAACTTTAGGGTGTACTTTAAAGTTACACAAAACATCTATATGAAGACTAAAGTCCAAATTAGTGTTTATGTTGGTTCAATGTATTACATTTCGTATTTTCTATTTGTAACGTAATTTCAGTAATATTATGATTATGTTTTAGAACTTCTAAGGCCTTTTGATAGAGTTGATCTGTATTGCTATTCGGAGCAACCAAATGAGCAGTTAAATGAATATTTCTTGAGGATATAGCCCAGACTTTCAACTGATGAATCCCTTCAACGCCCTCTAGCTTCAATAAATCATTTCTTAACGACTCAATATCAATCTCATCAGGAACTCCTTCAAGCAGAATATGAATACTTTGTTTTAATAAAATCCAAGTTCGAGGTAAGACCCAGAAGCCAATTAACACAGCGATTACGGTATCAACCCACATCCACTGGGTAAAATAAATAACTATTCCTCCGATAATCACGCCTATCGATCCTAGAGCATCACTAAGAACTTCTAAATATGCACCTTTTATATTTAGACTTCCTTCAGCACTAGCAGAAAGGATTTTCATTGAAATCAAATTTATGACC
Organism: Acinetobacter sp. YH12135; assembly: GCF_013418565.1. Classification (NCBI taxonomy): domain Bacteria; kingdom Pseudomonadati; phylum Pseudomonadota; class Gammaproteobacteria; order Moraxellales; family Moraxellaceae; genus Acinetobacter; species Acinetobacter sp. YH12135. Next base: position 50,638 of record NZ_VPBU01000003.1, on the reverse strand, counting down.
AAACCAATGACCGCGACAATCATCATTCCAACACTTTGAATTTCAGCAGGATTCGTAAAACGTTGATAAGCTTCATATACAATATATATTGCTACCACAAAAAGCATCACCGCATTAAACAGAGCCGCTAAAATTTCAAATCGCTGATAGCCAAAAGTTCTTTTATCATCTGCGGCTTTTTTACCAATTTTGATAGCGGCAAGAGCAATAGCTAAAGCGGCTACATCAGTAAACATATGAGCTGCATCAGATAACAAAGCCAAACTTTGGGTAATAAAAGCAGCGACAACTTCTACTATTAAAAAAGTAGTCGTTAAACCTAAGGCAACCATTAACTTCTTACTATTTTCTTCAGTAACAACCGCATGGCTATGATCATGATGTTCTGACATAAAATATTTTCCTTATTCTATTTATGATGAGCAGAGATATTGGATAACAGCCAATATCTCTGCTGTAAATCGACTAATCTATTGGATTAAGAAACTTTCTTTTCATTTATCCAACGATAAAGCACGGGTAACAGCACCAAAGTTAGTAATGTTGAAGAGATAATCCCGCCAATCACTACGGTTGCCAGTGGCCGTTGAACCTCAGCCCCTGTTCCGGTTGCCAGCGCCATTGGTACAAAACCCAGTGAAGCCACACAAGCTGTCATCAACACTGGTCTTAAGCGCAAAATAGCCCCTTGCCACACGGCTTTATGCACTGGATATTTGTCCCTTAATTCCTTAATAAAGGTCAGCATTACCAGTCCATTGAGGACTGCAACACCAGATAAGGCAATAAAGCCAATTCCAGCTGACATCGATAATGGAATATCCCTTAGCCAAAGGAACAGCACACCACCGGTCAAGGCAAAGGGTACCCCGGTAAAGACCAATAGACTTTCTTTGACATTGTGAAAGACCGCCATCAGTAAAATAAAGATAGTGATTAAAGCCAGTGGAATCACGATTTGCATCCGTGCTTTGGCTGAAGCCAAATTTTCAAACTGACCGCCATATTCTATCCAATAACCACTTGGCAAAGTGTATGCTTTGAGCTGTGTCTGTACATCAGAAACAAAAGACCCTAAATCACGCCCTTCAACATTCGTTGTAACCACAACTCGGCGTTTACCATTTTCTCGACTGACTTGGTTGATTCCTTCAATGGTCGAGACTTGCGCGACATCCGACAATAAAATACTGCCACCATTTGGAAGCTGAATAGGTAACTGGGAAACAGATGCGACACTACGGTCTTGCTCTCCAAGACGGATAACAAAATCAAAACGACGATCGCCTTCTAAAATCTCTCCCACGCTTTGTCCACCAATACTGGTTGCCACAAGGTCTTGAATTGAACGCACACTCAAACCATATTGTGCAGCCAAAGTTTTATTTACCTCGACATTCAGTAATGGCAAACCTGAGGTCTGCTCAACTTTCACGGCACTGCTACCCGATATTTGCTGAATGATTTTGGAGATTTTAGTCGCCTCAGTATTGAGGACATTCATATCATCACCGAAGATTTTCACACCAACATCACTACGCACACCTGAGATCAATTCATTAAATCGGAGTTCAATCGGTTGTGAAAATTCACTATTATTGCCTGGAATCGTGGCTAAATACGTCACCATACGGCCACGTAATTCATCTAAACTTTCTTTAGGATTTGGCCATTCTGAACGAGGCTTTAACATGATATAGCCATCTGAAATATTGGGTGGCATGACATCTGTTGCAACCTCGGCTGTACCCGTTCTGGCAAATACTGCCTTAATTTCAGGGAAACTCTTTAAAAGAAGTTTTTCAGTATTCTCCTGAATACGTAAAGACTCTTCTAAGCCTGTACTTGGTGAACGTAACTGTTGTACCGCAAAGTCTCCTTCACTGAGCTGTGGTGCAAATTCACTGCCGAGTTTGGTACTGATAAATCCCGTAATCACTAATACACACAGTGCAAAAGTCAGCACAACTGCTTTGTATTGATACGAAATATCAAGAGTTTGCTGATATTTAGCTTTTAGCCATAACATCCAACGACTTTCTTTTTCTTGAATATCGCCTTTGACCCACAATGCCACAGCAGCAGGCACAAAGGTGATCGATAAAATAATGGCTGCAACAAGGGCGAGTACCACTGTCAATGCCATCGGATGGAACATTTTTGCTTCCACACCACTTAAAGCAAAAATCGGCAAATACACCACCAAAATAATAAGCTGACCAAAAATAAGAGGACGACGTGCTTGGCGGGCAGCCAGAAAAACTTCCTTAAAGCGTTCACTTTGTGTGAGAGGTCGTTTTAACAGTTGCTGTGTATGGGCTAAACGCCGGATACAGTTTTCGACAATCACCACAGCACCATCGACAATGATGCCGAAATCGAGTGCACCTAAACTCATCAGATTGGCACTGATATTTTTCTGTGCCATCCCGGTTAAGGTAAACAGCATAGAGAGTGGAATGACACAGGCAGTAATCAAGGCAGCACGGATATTCCCTAAAAACAGGAACAGAATGATGATGACCAGGATTGCTCCCTCTACCAAGTTTTTCTGAACGGTTTTAATCGCCTTCTCAACCAAGGTAGTACGGTCGTACACCGTTTCAATCACTACCCCTTTAGGCAAACTATTCTGAATATCTTGAAGCTTGGCATCCACAGCTTTAGAAACAGTCCGGCTATTTCCACCCATCGCCATCATGGCAACCCCTAAAACGGTTTCTTTGCCGTTATAGGTTGCCCCACCGGTTCTTAAATCATGCCCAATAGAGACTTGCGCAATATCACCAACCCGAATTGGGCTGCCATTTGGGCTACCCAGCATGGTGTTCTCAATATCAGAAAGCCCATTGAATGCACCCGGTACACGTACCGTCAGTTGCTGACCATTGTCTTCAATATAACCTGCACCTCGGTTCTCATTATTTTGCGCTAAAGCCTGTTGCAGTTGTTCTAATGAGATATTCAGTTGCTGCATCCGGTTTAAATCGGGAGAGACCACATAGGTTTTTTCAAAACCACCAATACTGTTGACCTCTGCAACTCCCTTAACACGTTGCAGTTGAGGACGCACAATCCAGTCCTGAATCTCACGCAAATCCATCGGCGTGTATGCAGTTCCATCCGGCTTTTTCGCATTCGGATCTGCCTTCAGTACCCATTGATAAATCTCACCGAGACCCGTAGAAACGGGGGACATCGTCGGTGCGATTTGTGCAGGCAACTCAGATTGCGCCTCCTGTATCCGTTGGTTAATCTGCTGACGGGCCCAATAAATATCAGTCCCATCTTTAAAGACAATGGTGACTTGAGAGAGTCCATAACGGGATATGGAACGGGTAAGCTCCAGATCCGGAATGCCAGCCATGGCATTTTCAATGGGATAGGTAATCCGCTGTTCGACTTCAAGCGCAGTAAAACCCTTGGCTTGAGTATTAATCTGGACTTGGGTATTGGTAATATCGGGTACAGCATCAATCGGGAGTTTCTGATAGCTATACACCCCGACCGCAATCCAGGTACAGACAAAGAGCAACACCCAAATCGCATTTTGTATGGAAAACTGAATGATTCGTTCGAATAAACCTTCTGGTTTTGGCAGATCAGAATTAATGTTCATGGCCTGCCTCGTCTTTTTCTAATTCAGATTTCAACAAGAAACTGCCTTGAGCGATATACTTCTGCCCTTCAGTCAGCCCAGAAATCACTTCAAGCCATTGTCCATCACTTGAAGCCTGCCCCAATTGCACTTTCTGTGCTTTTAAGTGGACTTGACCTTTTTGTTCTGAATCTACGATGAAAATACTGTCTTCACCTTCAATACTTTGCAGCGCAGACTTTTGAATCCGAAGGGCTGATTTTGCTGTAGCTTCCGGAATCAACACTCTCACTAACACATTAGAACGCAACTCAGTAGCTTGCGCATCGAGTTTTGCGCGCACCACCAGACGCCCTGTTTGTACATCTGCATGAGAGGTTAAGCTTTGTACAGTAGCTTTATAGATTTGATCTGAATCATTCACTTTAAAGTCAATTTTTTGCCCGGCTTGCAGTTGACCTGAGAATTGATTCGGCAAATTAAACTCAAGCCATAAATCTTTCAGCTGTTCAATGACAAAGAGCTGATTAGCCAGTTGCACATTTTCACCGACCACAATATCTTTTTGACTGATCACCCCAGAGATCGGTGCTTTAATCAGAAAACGCCCATTGTTATTGCCACTTGCACCTAATGCATTTAAACGTGCTTGTGAGGACTGGACAGTAATCTGCGCTTGACGGTAGGCATTTTCGGCACGCTGGTAATCCTGTTTGGCAGAAATCCCCTGTGACCAGAGTTGCTGTTCGCGCTGGTAATCTTTACGGGCCAAATCCAGATTCACCTGTGCCATACGCAGATTTGCCTGTTGGTCGATCAGTTCAGGCACGATTAGTACAGCCAGCGTTTGTCCTTTTTGCACGCTCTGTCCTAAAGCCACATTGACCTGCTCGACATGACCACTAAAATTAGGCGATATATGCGCTTGTTGATCGGTATTCACCACCAATTTACCTGGCAGGGTTGTCAGCTTTTCAACCAATCCTGTGGATGCAACAGCAACTTTTAAACCTTGTTCAACCATTTGTTGGCTGGTCAGTTGTATTTCGCCTTCTTCAGCATGTCCTTCTTCAGAACTATCTTCATCAGAATGTTCGGCATTTCCCTCATCATGACCATGCCCCTCAGATTCAGTTTTTTTTGAACTTAACCAAATAACCAGACTGACCAAGACCGTAATCAGAATCAAAATTGCAATCATGAGAGACTGGGATATTTTTCCGTTTTGCTTGGCGTTCATTTTATCGTGCTCCCCCATTGATTAAATTTTGCGATGCTTCGACTGCCTTTTTATTCAGTTGTGTATAGGCATCCGAACGGCTAATTTCTTCATAACTTGTGCCAATACTGAGTGCCTCAGCTGCGAGGGCAGTTTGCCAAGCTTGACGTAGAATTTGTAATTGACCCAATCGAAGATTCTGCAGTTGGGTGGTTGCTTGTTGAACGTCGGTAATGGACAGTTTCCCTGCCTGAAACCCTTGTAAAGTACGGCTCTGAACTTTGGTCGCCAAAGTAACTTGTGCTGTTGTGGCATCGAACTGGCTACGTAAACCTTTGAGCTGATGCATGCTGTTGGCAATATTGAGTATTTGTTGCTTCAGCTCACGCTGCTGCTGTTGGTTCAGCAATATTTGCTGTTGCTGGACCATCGGGATCGCATATTGCTGGCGGTTGAAAATATTCAGTGGAATAGCCACGCCGATTGCCAAAGTCGTATCGTTGCTTTCATTAGGGGTTTTGCTACGTTTCATGCCTACATTTAAAGTCGGATTGGGACGTGCCTGAATTCTTAAATTTTCAATTTGATGATCCGATTGCTGAATGTTCAAGGCATAGAATTTTTCTAGCCACCCTTCAGCAATATACCGTTGCACAGTTTGGAGACTTTGCTCTGGCCAAGGGATAGCGGTTTTATTCAATTGAAGATGTGAAGATGTTTCTCCCCCCCACAAATTAGACAGCTGACGACCGGCAGCTTGTTTATTCAGCATCGCTTGCTGATAAAGTCGTTGGATTTCTAGCGCTTCAATTTGGGTACGCTCAAAATCAACCAGGGCAATACTGCCTGCCTGATAGCGTTTCTGGGCACTGTCCAGATTGGCTTTACTTGTTTTTAACTGTACTGAATAAGCAGACTGCTCAACCTCAGCAAGTGCAAATTGCGACCATGCAAATTTAACAATCAGTTGGCTTTGTGCCTTCCATAATTGCTGTTGCAATTGGATTTGTTGATTCGAGGTATTGGCAATCACCCGGTTCAGCTTACGCTGACCAAATAGATCTAGAGGTTGACTAACGCCAACATTGAATTCCTGTTCTTGACCTGAGCCAAAGCCAGACTGTTCTAAACTTATACTTGGATTCTGCCATAACCGACTTTGCTGAATATTCAATTCAGATATTTGCTGAACTTGTTGCCACAGCTTGTCTTGAGTCTGGTAACTTTGTACTTTTGCTAAAGCGGATTCAAAGCTGGTAACGTTTTCAGCATAGCTATATTGCATAGCCGCTGCACATATACAAGCAACCAAGCTATGACGCAAGAGTATAATTGATTGTGAAGACATGATTTTTCCCACTTATTTAAATAATAAAAGTGGTGGGAATGTTTTAGGCTACCCCACCATGAGCGGGGAAAATTCGGGAGGTGGGCTTTGTTGAAACAGGTCAGGAGCCTGATAGCTGTTTTTCCAATGAAATTGTGGATTCACTTTAACTTCAGAGCTTGGATGAAACACATCTACTTTTTCATTTTGTACAATCAAATGCGTCATCGATGGTAGATGATCTTGATGATCTTCACCGATTTCTAAATCGCTACTGAATGTTTTTATGTTTTCTGACTGTCCATTATGATCGTGTTGACGACTATCGCTGGCACACAAGGTATTTTGGTGATGACCAAAATGATAACTCTGCTGTGATTGAGGCTGTTGTTCATGGACACAAAAGGCCGCCGCCACATTCCAAAAGCTTTGGAACATGAACAATCCAACCAAGACTGTAATCCATGTAGTAGAACGCATCATCATAACAATCGAAAAATTTGTACCAAGTATAAGGCTTAGAGCCACTCCAAGGTCAAGCTTAATAAATTAAATTAAACATTCAATGAACACTGAATAGCCGGCACTTTTGCAAATTTACCTTGTCTCTATAAGCTCACATCAATTTCAGGTAAGAATAACAATAGATAGTGAACCGTACCGGGTTTGTCGGAGACTTTTTATTTAAGTTAGGCCACCGGTAATCCTCCCATAAATAACCGAAGTTAAAAGTAGAGGTACACATAAGTTAAAATTTTATAGAATTGCTTGAGTTCAAAATCTCTAATTAGCATGTATTGAAAACATGAATATTTATCTAAAAAGAGAACTATTTAACATCATGGCTGTTATACGCAATAAAAAAACCTGGGCACCAACCCAGGTCTAAAATTTAAAAAACAGATAAATATCAGTGCAATAAACTCATTTTTCTAATTTCGCATAACGTGTATTATGTTAATTTTAGAGAAACTACTAAATTATATTGGGTTGTAAATATTTGAAATTCCGTTAAGATATTTTGGATTAAATTCTATTCCTAGATAGCATTCGTGTTGACTCATCTCTCCAAAAAACTTTGGTTTTGTTTTCTTATGGTTTTTGCCATAGGATGGAGTAGTGTGTCTGTTGCATCAGTAAAGATAATGCATATCAATATGCAAACTGAAATGAGCCAAGATCATTGTTTAGATCAAGCACAGCAAGTCACTCAACATGGTATTAATCACGAAGTACAGACGAATACCGATTGCCATAATCATTTAGCTCTTAATCAGAATATAGATCACAAAAAGTGTCAGGAATGTTCTAGCTTATCCTGCCAGACACAGATCTCATGTCTTCATTCTTTGCAAAGCTCGCTAGATCCCCTAGATACCTTCTATTCTATAGATCAGCCTAATTTTTATTACCCCAACCAATATCTAAATGGGTATTGGCAAGAAATTTCACGTCCTCCTAAAACTTAACCATTTTTTTTAAAATTTATTTATTTTTCAAAAATTAAGGTTAAGTTATGTCTCATAAAATTAGTTCGTACCTATTAGCAGGTATTTGTTTTGCATCGTCGCCTTTGGTTTTTGCCGAAGTGCGTGAATATCAGCTTGTTATTGATGAAGCAGTGGTCAGCCCAACTGGAAAGCCTGTAAAGCGCATTACCGTAAATGGTCAATTTCCTGCGCCTTTGCTTGAGTTTGAAGAGGGTGATGAAGCCATCATTCGCGTGAAAAATAATTTAAAAAACCAAGATTCTTCTATTCATTGGCACGGACTGTTGTTGCCGGGCATTATGGATGGTGTACCGGGATTTAATGGTTTTAACGGTATTAAGCCTCAAAGCGAGTATGTTTATAAATTCAAGATTCGCCAAAGCGGGACTTATTGGTATCACGCTCATTCTAAAGGACAGGAACAGGACGGCTTATATGGTTCTTTTGTGATTTATCCAAAAGGTAAAACACCATTGGCAGCACATGAAAAAGCTGAACGTGACTATGTGGTGATGTTGTCAGATTTTCATGAAAAAACCAGTGATCAAATTCAGAAAGATCTTAAAATTTCAGCTGAATATTATCAAGATCAGCGTGAAACCTTGGGTGATGTTTGGAAGCAGGTTAAACGTGATGGCATAAAAGCGACATGGTCTGACCGCAAAATGTGGAATCAGATGCGTATGCTAAAAACCGACATGTCGGATGTTACAGGTTATACCTTCCTCATTAATGGCAAAACACCTGAACAAAATTGGACAGGAATGTTTAAACCGAATGAAAAAATTCGCCTACGTTTTGTGAATGCATCTGCGATGTCTTTCTACGATGTCCGTATTCCTAACTTGAAAATGACTGTGGTCAGTGCTGATGGTCAGCCTGTAAAACCTGTTGCTGTGGATGAGTTTCGTATTGGCACAGCTGAAACTTATGATGTGATTGTGGAGCCAAAAGGCGGACATTATCAAATTGAAGCTGAGTCAATTGACCGTTCAGGCTATGCGATTGGTACACTGCACAATGAACTAAATCCTATGACACATGGCATTCATATGCCTGCACCACGTCCACGCTCACTTTTGACCATGGAAGATATGGGACATGGTGGTGGTGATCATGCAGGAATGGATCATTCGAAAATGAACCACGGCAATATGCAAGGCATGGATCACTCGAAAATGGATCATTCAAAAATGAACCATGGCGATATGCAAGGCATGGATCACTCGAAAATGGATCATTCAAAAATGAACCATGGCGATATGCAAGGCATGGATCACTCGAAAATGGATCATTCACAGCATGGCACAGCAAAACCACAAGAAAATGATCAAGTGGTTTATGGTTGGGCAAATGCATCTACACCTGCGGGCAATAAAGCCTTGCAATATAGTGATTTAAAATCTTTAGAACCGCAAAAAGATACTCGTGAAGCTAGCAGTGAATTAGTAGTGCGTTTGGGCGGTACTATGGAGCGTTATATTTGGACGATTAACGGTAAAAAATTCAGCGATGCTGAGCCATTAAAAGTGAAGTATGGCGAGCGTATCCGTATCAAATTTATTAATGACAGTATGATGGCGCACCCCATGCATTTACATGGCATGTTTATGCAGTTGGAGAATGGTCAAGAGTCGGTAGATATGCCGAATAAACACACATTGATTGTACCACCGGGTAAAACAGTCACTGCTTTATTAACTGCGGATGAGTTGGGCGAATGGGCAATCCATTGTCATTTGTTGTATCACATGAGTGCAGGAATGATGAACAAGTTGATCGTGGCAAATGTTAGCGATGAACAAGTGTCTACAACGCCAATTCAAGGTACAAATTCGACTCAAACTCACCAAGTAACTGAGCAAAAAGGAGCTGGACATGCACATCACTAATTTTGTATTTAAAGCGTTTTTTTCTGTTGCGGTATTGAGTTTAACAAGCTTAAGTTTGGCGCACGAAGGGCATCATTCAACTGCTCAGACTGATGGAAAAAATGTACCATCAATGAATCATCAAGCGATGTCTGAGATGGATCATTCACAGCATTCTCCACAAGAGCATGCACAACACATGCAGATGATGGGGAAAATGAATCATGCTGCACATTCAGCACCGATGAACCATCAACATGCAGGTCATCAGCCAATGCATCACAAATCAACAGAGAAACAGCAAGATCAAAAAGTACAGAAAGGAGATCAACATGCGCACCATTAATCTTTTTTCTAAAACTGTTTTAGCAAGCTCTTTGTTGATGGTCAGTGCAGTGAGTTTGGCACATAATGGTGAAGATCATAGTGCGCCTGAAAAAATGACAGTTGCTACATCTTCTAGTCAAAATCAGCCGATGCAAATGGATCGCTCTCAAATGAACCATAGCCAAATGAATCAGGCACAACATCAGGCAACATCTACGGTTAATCATTTACATCATGTACCAGATGCGAATGCTCAGCAGAGTTCGCATTATGATCATCGCTCAGAACACGGTGCGCAAATTTATGCGATTACGACAGTGGACAATAAGTGGCTTGTCAATGAAGATGGCACAGGTGATTTAAAGTCAGAGTTTGAAACCCGTATTGGCACAGATGAAAATAAGCTTTTTATTAAAATTCATGCCGATAAAGAAGAATCGCATGATGCACATTATGATGCCAAACTTTTATATAGCCGTATGATTTCAGACTTTTGGGATGCACAGATTGGTGCACGTTATCGTAGTGAAAAAGTTGAACTCAATGATCATCGCAAAGACACCGAAGAAAATGTTGATGCGGTGATTGGCTTACATGGTATGGCGCCATATTTCTTTGAAACTGATGCTTATCTCTATGCGGGAGAAGACAATTATGCGGGCTTTAGCCTAGAAACGGAACGTGATTTTCTGATTACGCAAAAGTTGATTATTCAACCTTATTTAGAGTTGGATGCTATCTTTAGTGATGACTCTAAATATGCGAAAAAAACTGGTTTAAGCAGTGCAACCGCAGGGTTTGAAACTCGCTATGAAATCAGTAAAAAGATCATGCCTTATATCGACATTGCCTATGAGTATTCAAAAGGTAATGATGAAACGTCGTGGCAAATAGAATCAAACTCTGAGAAAGGTTGGTTATATGGAGCTGGTGTTAGATTTAGATTTTAATTAATTTAATGATTACTAAATAGCTTTATTTAAATAAAACTCTAGCTTAATGTGGCCGGAAGCAAAATGTTAACTTATTTTGCTTCCTTCCATTTAACATAATGGCTGTTATGCGAAGTCGACTTGTAATGCAATTTGCATTACAATATTCCTAGTACATTAAATACTTGGGAAATATGATGGCTACTGTTAACTTCAGGATCGATGAAGCCCTTAAAGAAAAATCTTATTCAATCCTTAAAGAGCAAGGTATTGCACCTACTGATTTCTTCACTAGTATTCTTGAGTATGTTGCTACGACTGGGAAACTGCCTGTCAAAAAAGCTTTGCTTTCGGAAGAAGATGAAGAATTATTAGCTCTTGTCCGTAAGCGCATTAATGATCCTAAAGAGATGTTTGAGGAAGTCACATTAGATGACTTATAAGCTTTTACGTCACAAGGACTTTACAGCAGAATGGGAAAACTCCCTGTTGCTATACGAGATCAATTTAAAAAGAAACTAGCCAAAGTCATAGAGCAGCCACATATTCCAAAGAATATGCTTAGAGGCGATCTTGCAGGTTGCTATAAAATCAAATTATTAAAAGCTGGTGTCCGACTTGTCTATCAAGTTAAAGATGATCAGGTAGTTATCCTGCTCATTACCGTCGGAAAACGAGCTGATAGCATAGTTTATGACGAAGCGAAAAAGCGAATTAAAGACTAAAAATGGGAGCTTAAAGCTCCCATTTTTGGCTTCGTATAAGGTGTATTATGTTAATTTTAGGAAAGGCTCTAGACTAGCAGAATGATTATGTTAGTCTAGAGCCATATAATTAACATTATTGAAGTATTTTACATGGCAATTTTTCGACATTCTTCTGCACACTGACGGCAAGCCTCAGCACATTTTTTACAATGATCATGTGAATGTTTTTCACACTCTTCCGCACAATATTCACAGATCTTAGCACAAAGCTCACAAATCTCTTTGAGGAAAGGTGAGTTATGTTGTTGCATACGCACACATAACTGACAAATATCTGCACATTCTAGACAACGTTGAATACATTCACGCATCATCTCTAAATCTTTTTCTTTTAAACAAGAAGTTGCACATTCAGTACAAATAAGTGAACAGTTTGTACATGCAGAAATACACTTTGAAAATTCCGTATTAATCATTTTTTACTCTCAACTTATATAATCAGAGAAATAATTAAAACATAATTTTTTTCTACTAATTATTTTAAATTATTAGTAAATGTAATACATAATGTTAATTTATATGAATAATGTTAATTTTAACTAAATCTTATTTATATTCCAAATTATTAAAAAACAGTTTTTAATTAGGATAGATGATCAAGTATCAAAAGCAGCTATTCTTAAAATAACTGCAATAATTTTATCACTTTAAAAATAGATTTTCCCTCTATTTAACATAATGGATATTATACAAAGTACACTTGTATATTAATATAAATATCAACAACTTATTAATATCAGAAAAATCCCAAAATGCAAAAAAAGCCGACTTTGAAACAAGTCGGCTTTTTTATGAGCAGTTTTGGAATGTTTTGCCAATAATTTTGACTAAAAATTACACCAATTATGTTGAGTGATACAATTTTGTGATACATTATTGTATATACAAATTTGAATGTTTTTTATGGAACAGTATTTCGAATGGGATGAGGCAAAGAATCGAAAGAATCAGAAAAAGCACGATGTTTCTTTCGAAACGGCAAGCCTTGTTTTTGATGATCCATTAAGGATCTCAATCCAGGACAGACATACCGATGGTGAAGAACGTTGGCAAACCATTGGAAAAGTAAAAGGCGTACTAATGATGTTAGTAGCTCACACCATCTTTGATGAAGATGACTGTGAAATCATACGAATCATTAGTGCAAGACAAGTCACTAAGGCGGAGCGAGATAGATATGAGCATGGTTAGATACTCACGCAAAGAACTGAATGAAAAATTCAGCGACAAGCAAGATGCTGAAATTCAACGCTTGCTTGCTAAGGGAACGGTTCCTGACGATCAGCTAGATCTCTCAGATATGCCTGAAATTACCGACTGGAGCAATGCTGTACGCCATAATCGATTCTATCGCCCAGTGAAGCAACAGACTTCCATTCGTTTAGATGCTGATGTACTTGCATGGTTTAAAGCTCAAGGCAAAGGCTATCAAACTAGGATGAATGAAATTCTGCGAGATGCTATGCTGAAAGAATTAAAAAATCATCAATAAAAATGGGAGCTTACGCTCCCATTTTTGACTTCGTATAACATGTACTATGTTAATTTTAGCGAAACTCAATAATAAATTATTTCTTCTTTGGCTTCATACATGACTTGGAATTAATAGGTTGAAGACACTATTTGGCTATAGCTGTAATCTCTATCTGAATATTTTCATCATAGAGATTTTCTAGAATTTCCTTATATATTTCATAATTATCTTTCTCATAACATACAAAAAACACTTCATCTACGGCTTCACATGAGGGTAATGTCATCATGATAGATCCAATTGCAAATTCAGCTGCCTGCTGTAATGGATACTTATAAATCCCTGTTCCTAAATTTGGAAATGACACTGTTTTTGCTTGAACCTGATTAGCTTTCAAAAGTGCATTGCTATAAGCATTACATAAGAGTTGAGGTTCATTTTTTTCACCGCCTAACCATCTAGGTGGAACAGCATGAATCAGATATTTTGCAGGTAAATTTCCAGCTGTCGTTACTTCCGCATTTCCAACAGCACATCCACCTTTTTCTTGATTAATCTGAATGCACTCTGATTTCATTAAAGATCCTGCTTTTTTATGGATCTTTCCATCTAGTCCACCACCACCAAGTAATGATTTATTAGCTGGATTCACAATAGCATCTACAGATAAGGTAGTAATATCCCCATGTACTAATGTAATCCGATTCATATAAAATAGGTTCCAATTATTAATAAATTTTTGCAAATATTTTAATAAGTTAAATAACAAGGGGAAAGTATGCAATCAAAAGTTTTACTTAATTTATTAGATGAGGTTGTTCAAGAAAAAAAAGTAAATTCTTTATTTTTAAATCGATATAAAAATCTTCTAGCTCCAAAGTTTTCCATCTTTAGCTATTTTCGCACAGATGAATTAATACTAAGTAATATCCTAGCTGACCTACTAGATCCTCAAGGTAGTCACGGACAAGATTATCTTTTTATCAAAAAATGGATTGAACTTAGAAAAAATGGATTAGATGAATCTTGGCAAAAAATTAACTTAGACCAGTCTAAAATCACCGTTAAGTTGGAAGAAAAAAATTGGCGTTTAGATACTTTAAGAAGGATGGATATCCTAATTGAGATTTTTTGTCATGGTGAAAAATACGCATTATGTATTGAGAATAAGCCTTTTGCATCTGATCAAAAGAATCAACTTAAAGATTATGCTGACGAGTTGGAGCAACGCTACCCCAACCAATGGCAACTGATTTATTTATCTGGTTCTGGAAAAGAGCCTAGCGAATACAGTATATCGAAAGAAGATTCCGAACTTCTACAATCGCAGAGCAAGTTAGCTGTATTGGGCTACGCAGATTTAATTAAATGGTTAACTGAGTGTATTCTTTATACGAAAAATGATCGAGTAAAAGTCTTTCTAGAAGAATTGAAATTATATATCTCTCAAAACTTTATTACGCAACTTAGCAACGAAGAACAAACTGTTATGTTAAAAAATATCTTAGATCATGATGACTACATTAAAGCACTAATTGAAGTCGAAACATTGAAACTACAAGTACAAGAAAACTTACTGGTAAAGTTTAAGGAAGACCTAAATCAATTATGTGAAGGTTTTACTCTTGAGGGTGAGCTCACATCTAAAGCCTATTCAGGAATTAGTATTTTCAAAAAAGATGAATCTAAAAAAATTAGATTTAGAGTTGAGTTCGATCGCTCACGATTTGGATTATTCTTTTTAGGTATAGTTTTATCAGATTTTACAGATGTAATTGTGACTGTAGAAGAACGAGAAAAGTTATTAAATCTTGTTCAAGAACAATTTCCATCTATTAAATTAGGTCAGTCACCTAATTGGCCTATCTATATTGATATTCCAGAGTTAGCTCACTGGGATAGCAATGGTGATATTTGGGTCAATATAAAAAATGGTACTCTAGCTCAACGTATTTACAATGATTACTTCATAAAACTAAATGAAATCATAAGTACAAGTGGTATTTAACCACTTAAATTATAAATTAAGACCTTCTAACTAAAATATTCAAAGCCCTCAATCGAGGGCTATTTAACATAAAATCTCTTATGCGAAATGGGTTTGTAACTCCAAAATATAAATATCAAAAACTTAACAAACTAAGATGAATGCAAAAATGCAAAAAAAGCCGATTTTGAAACAAGTTGGCTTTTTTATGAGCAGTTTTTATAGTTTTTGCCAATAATTTCGTTTAAAAAGTAGTCGATTTTGCGATTTTCCCTGATAACTCAATACCTGAACTTCGCAAATTATTCGCAATTTCTGCGGATAAACCTTGGGGTAAGTTTTGAGCAATGTTGTAAGCTCAGGCTGACATGAATTAGGGAGCATTGCGTCTATGTCACCGCAGGGATTTTTCATATGATGGGGACATAGAGAACAGGATGTTCCAACACATAAAACAATAATGATAAGTGCAACACCAGGACGTGAGGTACGACAGGAGTTATACCTAAACACCCAATACGAAAAAGCCCGACAGGATGTCGGGCTTTTTTTATATTTAGTATTTAAAGAAAGCCTTTTTCCTTTAAATAGGATACTGCTGCAAGAATATATGATGAATTGAATGTTACATCTGTATAAGTTGATGGGGAATGACTCCCAGTTTCCCTAAAAATTTTATAAAAATTATCAACTTCATCGAAACTTATCGGTCGAATATTATCTTTATTGTTATGAACAAATAATTTTCCATCTTCACTAAATATGCAAAATTTTGACTTTCTTGACTCAGTCTCTAAATTAACAGGTGTAGAAAAATTTCTAACTAAAATTTCATATAAATTAATGTTCATATCATTTATCTCATTGTTTTGATGGTTATATTTTTTTTCTAACGTATCCAGACTCAATAAAATTGCTTCTCTAGCTAAAAATGATTTAGTTCGCTGAGTTTTTTCTGCTACTTCATCTAATCGCTTTTCTAATTCTACTGGTAATCTGAGCATTAGCATTTCAATAACCTTTATCTAATTGTATATCAATTAGAGTACATCATTAGGATTGACTTTGCAATTCCTGTTTTTTAGATAGTTATTCAATAAAAAACTCCTATTTAGGAGTCTTTCATATAAGAGATTTTATGTTAAATCATAATCCTCATGTATTATTGTAATAAAATCTTGTAGTTAATAATTATCTAATAAATCAATTAGATGTGCTTTTATGTTAGTCCATTCACTTTTAATAATACTGTACATTACGGTATCTCGAGTTGTACCATCTTTACGTAAAGCATGCCCTCTAATTATCCCATCCTTTTTTGCACCCAATCTTTCAATTGCTCGCTGACTTTTAATATTAAAAATATCAGTGCGAAGTCCAACCGTCTCAGTGTTTAACTGTTCAAAAGCAAATTGTAGTAATAGCAACTTACATGTCGTATTAACATGCGTACGCTGCACTGATTTTGCATACCAGGTATAACCTATTTCTAAGCGTTTCACGTTCAAAAGAACATCATGATAACTAGTTGTACCTAGAATTTTCCCAGAGCTTTCTTCGATGACAACAAATGGATAACGTGTACCTTCCTGTTTTTGTATTAGAGCTGTTTCAATATAGTGATGAACCTCAGAATAATGCGGTGTTGATGTAACTCTTAATTTCCACAGTTGACCATCTTTACATGCTTCCATAAGCCCACTTTCATGTTCAAAAGATAAGGGAATTAAACGGATATTATTTTTATTCAAAAAAACATGATCAAATAATTTTAATTCTTTCAGCATACTTTCCCTTTACTATCTTTGAGCTGGATACAAGTGATTCTATTAATTTAATAATTTCTAAAATTAACATAATACACGTTATACGAATTCCCAAGGCATGGCTTTTAGTCATGCTTTTTTTATCAAAAGACTATACCTGAATGATAGCGAGCCAAATCGCATACAATATCTATCATTAGACTTAATGCAATAATTAAATGATAGTATTATCATTAATCTAATAGAATTAAGATTAAATGATAGAAATGAATACACGTATTTATCTACGAGCTTCAACTAAAGATCAAGATGCAGAAAGGGCTTTGCAGATTCTTCAGGATCTAAACCAAAACTTGAATTTGGGTGAAACCATTGTGTACGTGGAAAACTATAGTGGTACGAAGTTAGACCGACCTGAATTGAATAAGCTACTGTCAGAAGCAAATCAAGGTGACACATTGTTAGTTGAAAGTATTGACCGCTTATCACGCCTAACCCAACGAGATTTTCAAGAGCTGAAGCGCAGGATCCAGGAGAAGGGACTTCGTTTAGTCGTAGCAGATCTTCCTACTACCTACCAAATGATTCAAACCAGTGACAGCATTACTCATTCAATCTTGGAACTCATCAACAATATGTTGATTGATCTTCTGGCAACAATGGCCCGCCTAGACAATGAGAAACGTATAGAACGTATTAAGCAGGGCCTGGCACGTTCGGGTTACAAACCAACAGGCAAGAAGGCAAATGAGGCTAAACATAAACGAATAAAAGAATTGCTAGTAGTTGGCAATATGACTAAGGAAGAAATTGCCAAAGCAGTGAATTGTGGAGTTGCAACTGTCTATCGAGTTGCTAAAGTTATCTAAAAGAGGCTTATCTCAACGCGCCCCCAATGGGGCACCGCTGCATTCAGGTTACTTCACATAAGAAATTTTATGTTAAATGATTGTTAGAAATGCCCCTTGATCGAGGCATTTTCTATAAAGAATACTAAAAACTAATTAAAGCCAACCAAGTTTCAAAACAAGGCAGTTCTCAGCAATCATATTTTTAAATTATATAACTCCCAACTGAGCTTTTGCTCCAACGATAAGGCTTTCATTTTGAGTTTCTAAGGCAAATAAACCATACATCAAAGGAGAGGCCGCTGCTCTTTCTAAAGTCTGTTCATATAGTTTATTCCAAACTTTACCCCCTAGTTTTTCATACTCGATGATTAGAGTTTTGAGGCTTTCTTCTCCAAACAAAGTTACATGCCCAGCAAAATCAATCGCTGGGTCATCTATATGGGCTGTTGACCAATCAATAACGCCTGAAACAGCTCCATCCTTTGAAGCTAGTACATGCCCAGCATATAAATCGCCATGTATAAATTGGGTGAAATCTGCCCATAGAACATCATTATCCAACCATTTTCTGTAGCGGGTTTCCAATTGCTCACTTATACCAATTTCAGATTTTACTAACTGCAAATTGTTTGCTATTTCAGGTCTTAAATCTGAAGGTTTCATAATTTTCAAATCATTTTCCCGAACTTCTTTTTCAGGAATACTATGGATTTCAAATAAGGTTTTTGCCAAAGATGTTATGTATTTCGGGCTATCTTTGTCCATATTCCAAATTATTTCATAGGTTTCAGCATCCAAATTTAAAACAGGATTATCTTTAAGTATGGGATAAGCCACTAATTCTGTAGATGAAATTCTCCAATCAGGAACCTCTACAGAAAGATGTTTTTTTACCAATTCTAAAATGCGTTTTTCTTTCTTGATTTGTTCCCTCATGCCATCACGACGAGGAATACGCAGCAACCATTGTTGCCCCTTTGTATCAAGAGCAAAAACGACCTTAAAATCAATGCCCATTTCATTGAAATTCATTTTGTCCGTAAGCAACAAGCCGTGTGCTTCAGCAAGTGATTGAATATCTTGAATTGTCATTTTTAATTTCCTTTAAAGAGTTCAATAATTAATGTTCGGATTAGATTGGCTATCATTAACAATCTCTCTCAAAAGTCTTGATGATTTTGTGGTCTTTGATCTCGTAGATAATGTCAGCAATATTATCGACCAATTGCTTGTCATGAGATACGAAGATAATAGTTCCTGCATAGGACTTCATCATTGTTTCTAATGCGGCAATACTTTTTAGGTCAAGATAGTTTCCTGGTTCATCCATAAGCAAAATATTATATTTTCCTAAAAGCATTTTGGATAAAAGCAGTTTGATGATTTCACCTCCCGATAAGTCGGATAAGTTTTTTTGAATATCATTCGCTCCGATCCCCATTGAAGCCAATACTGCACGAATTTCCGCAACTGTGTACTCGCACTCTTCCTGCATAAAGGAGAGCACAGATTTATGCGTGTTAAATTTATATCCTGTTTGTGTAAAGTAGCCAATTTCAGCTTTTGGAGATATGGTTAATCCATCAGCACGTTCTGATATCATTTTTAACAAGGACGTTTTCCCTGTTCCATTCGATCCAGTTATAGCGACTTTAGCGCCAAGCGGTATTATAAAGTTAGCGTCATCAAAGATAGTACGGCTACCAAATTTTAAGCTCAGACCATCTGCCGTAATCGGGAACTTATTGTGCAGTTCTAGGGCTGAACTTTGACGAAAACGAATAGAACGCAAATGCTCTGGTGCTTGAATATCTTCTAATGCAGCCAAACGCTTTTCCATACTCTTAGCTGCCTGATACAGTTTTCTTTGCTTGGTGCCAGTCATTTTTGCATGCCCAAGTCGTCCAGCACTTTCGGTAGAGTTTTTGGATTTTTCTCCTTTTTTCTTATTGTCTAATCGATTAGCTTGCTGGCGTTTTTCTTGCACAGCAGATTCTAATCGCTCCCGTTCCTTCATCATCAGCTCATATTCTACGGCTTGGTGTTGTCGCTCTTCTTCTTTTTGACGCAAGTAATCCGAGTAACCACCCCAATATTCCGTAATTTTACCGTCTTTTAACTCCCATATCTTGTCTACAACCATATCAAGAAAATATCGGTCATGACTGATAACAAGTAATGCTCCATCAAATGCTTTAAGTTGACCAATAAGTAGATCTATTCCATTGAGATCAAGGTGGCTGGTTGGTTCATCCGCTAGAATGCCATGTACTTGTTGGGAAAATGCGGCAGCAATTTTTGCACGAGTTTCCTCTCCGCCACTCATTGTGTCGTTTTGTACATTGGAAACACCAAGGCGAGATAACATTGCCCGGTCTTCGACCGTTTCTATTTCGATTCCGCCCAGTTGGCTGATATGTGCAAAATCACCAAAACGCTGTAATGTCGCTTCGGCTAAAACAATTTCGCCATTAAGTACTTTGAGTAAACTACTCTTTCCTGCTCCGTTATCACCCACAAGACCAATACGGTCATAAGAGTGAATTTCCAATTCATCAATATCCAAAACATCACGCCCAGCATAATCCAAGCGTATGTTTCTCGCTTTAATAATTAAACTCATTTTTATTTACTCCTGTTTAGCTCTTGAAATTTTTTATGCAGCAAACAGGATTTAGGTGAAAACAAAAGCTAGCATCACAGTGTCCTCCCAAAAAAAAAGCTATTCATCCACAGGGTGGACAAATAGCTAGTCAATTAAGTTATAACTGGAAACTATGCACTAAAAGCATACTTATAAATTAAGCATACTTTTACTTTATATATCCGCATATATTCTTAAAGACACAACAAAAGCCCACCATTATAAAATAGTGTCACTATGCAAATAGTTGTGTCTTAACGAATGCGGATAGAATGCATAAACTTACCTAAAAAATAAAATTCAGTTTTATGATAACTTTACTGTTAAAAGAAGTCTAGACAACCTTGTTTTATGCTTGGATATAAGGCTTATTTTAATATAAAATATTCTCAAAACTTTTTAACGAGTGAAAAAGTACTCAACCAAATAATAAAACAATTGAATTTAAAAGAAACCGATACCGTTTACGAAATTGGAACAGGTAAAGGGCATTTAACGACGAAACTGGCTAAAATAAGTAAACAGGTAACGTCTATTGAATTAGACAGTCATCTATTCAACTTATCGTCAGAAAAATTAAAACTGAATACTCGTGTCACTTTAATTCACCAAGATATTCTACAGTTTCAATTCCCTAACAAACAGAGGTATAAAATTGTTGGGAATATTCCTTACCATTTAAGCACACAAATTATTAAAAAAGTGGTTTTTGAAAGCCATGCGTCTGACATCTATCTGATTGTTGAAGAAGGATTCTACAAGCGTACCTTGGATATTCACCGAACACTAGGGTTGCTCTTGCACACTCAAGTCTCGATTCAGCAATTGCTTAAGCTGCCAGCGGAATGCTTTCATCCTAAACCAAGAGTAAACAGTGTCTTAATAAAACTTACCCGCCATACCACAGATGTTCCAGATAAATATTGGAAGCTATATACGTACTTTGTTTCAAAATGGGTCAATCGAGAATATCGTCAACTGTTTACTAAAAATCAGTTTCATCAAGCAATGAAACACGCCAAAGTAAACAATTTAAGTACCGTTACTTATGAGCAAGTATTGTCTATTTTTAATAGTTATCTATTATTTAACGGGAGGAAATAATTCTATGAGTCGCTTTTGTAAATTTGGAAAGTTACACGTTACTAAAGGGAATGTAGATAAATTATTAGGTATACTACTGACAGCTTCCAAGGAGCTAAAGAGGTCCCTAGACTAGCAAGAAGTACACAAGAAGCCTTAAAGATTATAGAAAAGCTTTTCCATGAAATGCTTAACATTATTTAATGTTAACATGTGGCTTTGTGGTAACTACCACGAGTGGTAACTTGTAACATGAAAAAAGTTACAAGTTACAAGTGGTTTATTTACGAACATAAAGGCTAGGAAAGCACTTGATAAGTATATCAAGTGCTTTTTTTCCGTTCGATTTTACTATCCAAGATACCGCTTGACGTACCTAATATTTTAGTGTGCTAAGGGCTTTGCTTTTTCTGGTTATAGTTCGTTCAAAAAAGACCGCAAGGGTAAATGCACGATCATAGATCGCCCTTGCAGCTTTTTAATCTCTCCACTTTTTTATAACCAAGCAAGTTTTCTAATAAAAGATCTAAATACGTATCTTTCATCAATTGAGATTCATTGTTATTCAATATATTGTAGGTTGAAAGTATCAAATGTGAAAGTTGAGGATCAGAACGTAGGGTTGATTCGATAGCAAGTTCGATAGGCTCATTAAATATTCCTTCATAGCTTTTTTTTAACCATGCTGGATCTAAATGCATCATTTTATAAGTGAAGCCGAGAGGATCTGGTGCATTACCATCATGAACTTCTTCAGGTTCAAGCATGAAAGTTTGACCTTGATAGCTATCAATAATTTTTTTTCTACAATTGAATTGTTGATGTCCTAACTCTGTTACCCCTATAAGATAACTTGAGTGTAGATGAGGATCGTATGCAAAGCCTTTGAAGTGGGCATGAATTAGTTCTATACCTGTAGACTTATCCTGTGTGACATTGACCCAATTGCTCATATTTACTTAATTAGTCCTAATGGATTTAGCTTATCAAAAATTATCTAATGAAGAAATTCTAAAATTAACATAATACACCTTATACAAAATGCCCTTGTAAGCCCTTAATCAAGGGCATTTTTAGTCTCTACTTAACATAAAATTTTGGTGGTGCTTCAAAAAGTATGCTGCCTTTAAATGAAGCCATTATTGATGTAAAAGAAAAGAAGGCTAAATCAAAAGCTTTAAAATGGTTTTCAAGCTTTTTTGAAAAATTACAGCTTCTTCTGAAGCTACGCCTAATTCTATGCCTTATTTTGCAATTATTGCCTTCAATACCTACAGTAAAAAATTTACCAATACTTTGCTTACCATTTTTAAAAGCAGTGATGAAACTGTCCCAATGATCACTTGCAATTCGGGTGTAGTGAATATCTAATTGTTTAAGCTTTGTCTTCAATTGTTAGACTGTAGCTAAATCTCGTTTACCCCAAACATAAGCAACAATTTCACCTGTTTCTCGATGATAGGCGTAAATAAGCCATTGTTTATTCTTTTTATTTCCAACAAAATTCCAGAACTCATCTACTTCGAGAGATTCATAATGACTTTGCTGAGGCTGAATTTCATAGGTTGATTCAGTTAAAGTACGTAAAACTTTACCGATACTGATGCGCTCAACTTCAGCAATATCTCGTATACCGCTGCCTCTGACCATCAACTGTAATATTTTACGAGTAATACCTGACTTACATCCTAGATAGCTCAGTGCATGATCACCAATAAACTGACGTTTACAGTCTTTGCACTGATAGTTTTGTTTCCCATCTACTTTGATACCATTTTTCTTTATACTATCACTGAGGCAGGTTGGACATTTGATTGCTAGAGTTATTTGCATTTCTCTATTTTATCAAAATCCAATCGGCTTTTTCTTCAGCATACTTTTTGAAACACTACCAAAAATAGATTAACCTCAAACTTCTAATTCTTATAAATAATGAAAAACACCCAACTTATCTAGCACATCTAAAGACAATTGTTTACGTAGAGCAATATCATCACCAGCTTTCATTTGCATATTTAAAGCAAATGCCACCACTTGCCCATCTGCCTTTTCAACAAAACCCACATACCAACCCACTTGCGGGTCTACAGCCATTCCCCAGCCACTTTTAGCATATAGACGATTCTCCCCTCTGCGCTCTACATACAACATCTCTTTCACTTGTTGCTGAACTTCAGGTTTAAAAGGCAATTGCCCTTGGGCTAAATCATACACAAACTTTACTTCTTGTATAGGTGTAATTGTCAAAGGCCCTTTCAACCAAAATTGATCAACTTCCGTGCCTATTTGCATATTGCCATAACCAATACGTTGCAATTCACTTTGCATTAAGCTTGGACCAATACGACGTGCCAATTCTTGATATACAGGCACTGTAGATGCTTGCATGGCTTCGCCCAAAGTAAAATCTTTGTCCCATGCTTTAAAAAAACGTGGCTTTCCATCCCACTTAAATATTTCTGTAGATGTTGCTTTATGATTTTCTAAACCAATTAGTGCATTGGCAATTTTAAATGTAGATGCAGGAATATAAGCTGTTTTTGCTCGGTCTAAATGCGTGCCATATTTTTTAATATTTTGACCATCATATGTGACAAACACAGCATCAGCTGAGATTTCATTAAAAAGCGCTTGAACATTCTGATCGATGATTGAGTTATTCACTTGTGGAATTGTACTTGTTTTTGCTCGACTCATACTATGCTCAGCACAAGCCCCAATACTTATGCTTAAGCAAACTAAACTCAATATTTTTAATAATTTCATGATATACAACTTTAAAATTTGGTAGTGTTTCAAAAAGTATGCTGAAGAAAAAGCCGATTGGATTTTGATAAAATAGAGAAATGCAAATAACTCTAGCAATCAAATGTCCAACCTGCCTCAGTGATAGTATAAAGAAAAATGGTATCAAAGTAGATGGGAAACAAAACTATCAGTGCAAAGACTGTAAACGTCAGTTTATTGGTGATCATGCACTGAGCTATCTAGGATGTAAGTCAGGTATTACTCGTAAAATATTACAGTTGATGGTCAGAGGCAGCGGTATACGAGATATTGCTGAAGTTGAGCGCATCAGTATCGGTAAAGTTTTACGTACTTTAACTGAATCAACCTATGAAATTCAGCCTCAGCAAAGTCATTATGAATCTCTCGAAGTAGATGAGTTCTGGAATTTTGTTGGAAATAAAAAGAATAAACAATGGCTTATTTTTGTTCAAAAGTCATATTTTACCTCGGAGAAACCGGACATTTTTATTGGTGAGAATATAGACACTTTAAATGGGTTCTAACACTCTCTCTGTTTCGTATAACAGCCATTATGTTAAATGAATGATAATTGACATTTTGTTCATTAATACTGATATGCAACGAATTTTATTATATGTCACCCCTCAATTACAAATATAAATGACTGCTCGTCTAATCATCTCCATTACACAATTAAATGTTAAAATGCATAGCTACTTCATCTAAGATAAAATATATGTATCCAAATCTACAGCACAGCTTCGAAAACAGCGTCATTCTCGTTGTAGAAGATGATTATGATATTGGTGACATTCTTGAAAAATACATAAAAAATGAAAACATGCAGGTCATCCGTGCATTGGATGGACAACAAGCTTTAGAGTGCCTAAAAGCCAACTCTATCGACCTGATTCTCCTTGATATTAAATTACCCAAACTAAATGGCTGGGAAATTCTACAAATCATCCGTCAAACAAGTCATTTACCTGTCATTATGCTGACTGCCTTAGATGATCAAGTGAATAAGATCATGGGGCTAAAAATGGGTGCTGATGACTTTATTATTAAGCCATTTAACCCAAACGAAGTGATTGCACGAATACAAGCCGTACTTAGACGAAGTACAAGCCAAAATATGGAAATAACTAATATTATTCGTTATAGAAATATTGAAATTAATCCAGATCATCATCAAGTTTACATTTCAAATGGTCAAAGAAATCAGTTGCTCAACCTTACGTTAACTGAGTATAAGATACTGTTTTTGATGGCAAAAACACCGAATAAAGTCTTTACACGTAATGAATTGATCCAAAACTGTATGCCTGAAAGTGATGCTTTAGATCGCACTGTAGATAGCCATATCAGCAAATTACGCAAAAAACTTGAAGAAAATGATGTAAATGGCTTATTAATCAATGTCCGTGGCGTGGGGTATCGCTTAGATCAAAATCATGAAATTTAACTTTTTTAAAAATTCTGTTGGAATTAACTTCCAGTTTATTATCATGATGAGCCTATTCAATTTAGGCATTACGCTGTTATCTTTCATGATTGGCTATTTTGTTTATAGCTGGGCGATAAAAATAGGTTTTCTAAATACACAAGTTATTAATTCAAATGAATTTTCAGTTACCTCCGTTGACTTTATCTGGCTGTTTTTAGTGCTATTAACAGGCTTTTTTCTTTCTACTATCCTCGCCTTTAAATATGGAAAACGCTATACACAGCCAATTAGTGATTTAGCAGATGTTATTCAACAAATTCAACAAGGCAATTTAGCACTCAGAATTAAACAGCCACATCATGATATTCCACATGAAATCAAGTCTCTTATTGAGAACTTCAATGAAATGGCAAACCAACTTGAAGTATCAGTTAAGAATTCAACTGTTTGGAATGCTGCAATTGCACATGAATTACGAACACCTGTGACAATATTACAAGGTCGCTTGCAAGGTATTGTCGATGGTATATTTATTGCCGATAAAGCTTTACACCTAAGCTTATTGAACCAAGTCGAAGGCTTATCTTACCTTGTGGAAGATTTACGGACACTGACACTTATTGAAAATAAACAATTACGATTAGAACTAGAAAAGACCAATTTAAAAAATAGTATTGAAAAATGTCTGCAGATGTTTAATGAACGGTTTCATGTTAAAGGTTTAACTATTGTTTTAAATTTGACGGATAAATTGGTTTGCGTTGATATAAGAAGGATGGAACAGGTCTTTATTGCATTGTTCTCTAACTTTCTAAGATATTCGAATGCTGGAAAAATAAATATTACATCTGTAACCACAGCAGAACATTGGGTATTGACGTTTGAAGATGAAGGTCCTGGTATTGATGAATCGCATCTTAAACACCTGTTCAAACCCTTCTATCGACTGGAAGACTCTAGATCATGTCTAGATGGCGGTACTGGATTAGGCTTGGCAGTGATTGATGCAATTATTGAAGCACACCAAGGTCATATTTATTATTCTAAATCCAAAAACTTAGGTGGCAGCTGTTTTACTATTCAACTAAATCGTAAGACATCAACTCATTTATAATGTGTTAAGTTCAGATTAATACGGCTTAATTTAAACCATAAATTTAAGATAAATTGATGTCTGAACTTAACCATTCTGTTTGATGATCCTCAAATAAATTTCATCACAATGAATTCTCATCTCGATATTTAGCTAGCATAAAAAATACCACAATGGAGAGTATCCCGATGATAATCCCTGCTGTTAATAATAAATTAACATGAGCTGAACTGAAGGCAATTTTACCTGCGTTAATCAATGCTGTACCTTGTTCAACGGGTAACTGGCTCGCCACTAAATAGGTATCACCAATCGAAAGTCTGGCTTTTTCTGCTAAAACAGCAGTTAAATCTGACGGCACTTGAAGATGACTGCCAAATATATAGGCCATGAAAACACCAAATAAAGTAATACCTAGTCCTGTACCCAGTTCATAACCTGTACTTTCAAGTGAACCTGCCGCACCGCCCTTTTCTGCAGGTACTGAGCCCATGATCGCAATGGATGAAGCTGTTAAACCAATACTCAGTGTTAATCCAATCGAAGCTAAAATAAAGGGAACGATGATTCCCGGATGATGAAAATCTGAATAACTCAAACTGACCAACGCAATTGCTGCCAATATTAATGACATGGTCGCAACCAGACGGAGTCCAAATTTATTGGATAAAAAACCAGCAATAGGCCCGCCAATAGCGGCCGCAACCATAATCGGAACCATAAAAAGACCGGCTTGCAGCGGTGTTAAACGAATGACATATTGCAGCTCCATTGCCAAAGTTAACTCAACCCCTGCCAAAGCGCCTGCAGCAACCATTGCCATAATAATGCCGGCTAAAATAGCAGGACGTGAAAATAGCGAAAGATCTAGCATCGGCTGAGGAGAATTCAGCTGTTTGCGTACAAATATGGTTAATAAGCCGATAGATAAAACGACCAAAGGCAAGACAATCAACAACGACTGTTTACCGCCTAAGCCTGCTTTTAGTGCATATACAAACGAAATCAAACCGACAATCAGCAATAGCGCTTGACCAAATGCCCAATGTCCAGGGGTTATAGCTTCTTTTCGGGACAATAAGAAATAGCACATTGGTGCGACAACCAGCATGATTGGGACGTTAATCAGGAAAACTGAACCCCACCAGAAATATTCTAACAATCCCCCACCAATGAGCGGTCCAATGGCGGCACCGGCTGATCCGATTGTGCCCCAAATACCCAGCGCAATGGCACGTTCGCGACTGTCTTCGAAGGTTCTGCGAATAATACCCAATACACAGGGCATAATCATGGCACCGCCTAATGCTAATAAAGCACGTGCGGCAATCAGCATAGAAGCCGTTTGGGAAAATGCCGCAAGGACTGAGGCAATTCCAAATATAACCAAGCCAATCAGCAGAATCTTACGATTGCCGACACGATCAGCCAAAGTTCCCATCGGAACTAAAAGTCCAGCCATAAGTAATGGATAAATATCAATAATCCATAAGACTTGGTTACTTGTGGCACTCAGCGATTGGGTTAATGAGGGAACCGCAACATGCAGTACAGTCATATCAATCACAATCGGCAGAAATGCAAGCACGACAGCGAGCAATATCCACCAGCGTTTCGGATCAAGATTGGTAGCTTTCATGATTAAACCTATATTGATGGTTTATTAAATCAATTCTGAAATAAAGATGTAAATGAAAGATTTGTTGTGGGCTAAACTCGTTAACCCACAGCTTTTATTCTCAGTTTTGATGCTTAATGTGCCGCTTTACGTTTCGAGAATTTCTCAACCATGCTCATGACGACAATAAAGAAAATCGGTACAAAAATAACAGCTAGAATTGTTGCGCTGATCATGCCGCCAAAGACGCCTGTACCAATCGCTTTTTGAGTTTCAGAACTAGCGCCACTGGCAATGACTAAAGGAATAACGCCACAGGTAAATGCCAAAGATGTCATTAGGATTGGACGTAAGCGCAATTTAGCGGCTGCAACGGTTGCCTCCACTAAACCCATTCCTTCTTCTCTTAGTGCTTTTGCAAACTCAACAATCAAAATAGCATTCTTTGCAGATAGACCAATAATCGTGATCATGCCGACCTTAAAGAAAATATCATTTGGCATACCACGTAACATTACTGCTAAAAAGGCGCCAATCAACCCTAGAGGGACAACTAGCATCACAGAGAATGGAATTGACCAGCTTTCATAAAGCGCTGCCAAGACAAGGAAAACGACTAACATCGACAACAGTAATAAAAACAAGGTTTGTGATTCCGACTGTTTTTCTTCTAGAGAAATCCCAGTCCACTCATAACCCACACCTTTCGGAAGTTGTTCAATCAAATTTTCCATCTCAGTCATGGCTTGTCCTGAAGATATACCTGCTGCTGGACTGCCAGAAATACTCAATGATGGACGACCGTTGTAACGATTGTATTGTTGTGGGGAATGTTGCCAAATTGGAGTAATTATTTCAGACATTGAAACCAATTTACCGCTTTGACTGTTCACCTTAATCTGAAGAATATCTTCAATACTCATGCGTGATTTGGCATCAAGTTGCACAATGACTTGCTGCATACGGTCATGATTTGGAAAATCATTGATATACATCGAACCCATTGAGGTTGAAATAATATCGGTCACATCACTGAAATTAACACCTAATGCCTGCAATTTATCTCTATCAATTTTAAGCTGTACAGAACTGCCATCTGGCAAACCTTCAGGATAGACCTCCGCCACGATTTTACTTTGTGCTGCTAATGCTAAAAGCTGATCTTGTGCTTCTCTTAAAGCAGGCATGCCAATATTGCCACGATCTAATAATCTCAGTGAAAAACCAGATGAGTTACCCAATTCATCAATTGCTGGTGGTAACACAGACATGGTTTGACCTTCTGAACTTTCAGCCATCGCTATATTGGCATTATTCACGACTTCTTGTGCCGTAATAGTACGCTCTTCGAATGGCAATAGATTGGTAAAATACATCGCTGTATTCTGACCAGATCCACTAAAACCAAAACCTAAGACCGCCATATTGTCTTTAATCCCCGTTTCTTGGTCTAAATAATTTTGAAACTCAGCAACGACTTTACGGGTACGTTCTTGAGTTGCATCCGCAGGAAGTTGAATCGAAGTCATAAACCACCCCTGATCTTCTTCTGGCATAAACGCAGTCGGAACGTGTTTAAAACTAAAAATCAGCACAATGACAATGCCTAAGAAACATAACATTGCGAGGGTTTTATGTTTAATTACTTTAAATAAACTGCGTTCATAGCGATTGTTCAGCTTCTCAAAACTGCGATCAAACGATGCAAAAACACCCTTTTTCTGATGGTCTTGATCAATCGGTTTTAACATCGTTGCACATAACGCAGGGGTTAATGTCAGTGCAAGGAAAGCTGAGAATAAAATTGAAACCGACATGGTAATGGTGAACTGACGATAGATAATCCCCACTGAGCCTGACGCCAATGCCATCGGCAAGAATACAGCGGCTAACACTAAGGTGATGCCAATAATCGGATTGGTAATTTCCTTCATGGCTTTAGATGTGGCTTCAACTGGAGATAAGCCTTCTGTCGCCATAATGCGTTCAACATTCTCAATGACCACAATCGCATCATCGACAATAATCCCGATCGCAAGCACCATACCGAACATGGTCAGCACATTAATCGAAAAACCAGCAAGCAGCATGACTGAGAATGTGCCAAGCAATGCAATCGGTGCAACAATCGCCGGAATTAAGGTGTATCGAACATTGTGTAAAAAGATAAACATGACAATAAAAACTAATGCCATAGCTTCAAGCAATGTCATGATTACTTTTTCAATCGAGATTTTTACAAAAGGTGCAGTGTCGTAAGGTATAGAGAATTTCATACCATCAGGCAGTGCTGAACCTAACTGTTCAATTTTCGCTTTAACACCTTCTGCAGTCTTGACAGCGTTGGCACCAGGACTCATTTGTATCGCCACAGCTGTAGAGGCTTTGCCATTTTCTAAAATCGCAAAGTTATACATCTGTGCCCCGATTTCGACACGAGCGACATCCGACAGTCGAACATTGGCGCCATTTTGTTGAGCACGTAAACTAATTTTCTTGAATTGCTCTACAGTTTCTAATTGACCTTGAGCAGTTAAAGGAATAGTAATTTGTTGCCCCGTCAAAGCAGGAACATCACCAATACGACCTGGTGATATCGGCAAGTTTTGGTTTTGGATGGCTGTATTCACATCTTGAATACTCAATCCATAAGAAACCAAACGATCTGGATCGACCCAAATCCGCATGGCTTTTTCAGCACCAAAATTTTGGACTTTACCAACACCGTCAACCCGCTTTAATTCTTCAATCACATAGCGAGTCATATAGTCACTGACATCAATTTCACTATATTTGCCATTCGGTGAACTTAAGCCCACCATCATTAAAAAACCAGACGACGCAGCATCGACCATCAGCCCTTGTTGTCGCACTGTTTGAGGTAAGCGTGACTCAATGGCTTTAATTTTGTTTTGCACATCAATTTGTGCAAGTTCTACATCTGTACCTGGTTTAAATGTTGCGGTGATTGTTGCTGTTCCAGAACTATCTGAACTTGAACTGTAATAAAGTAAGTTTTTGACACCTGACATTTCCCGCTCAATCAAGGTCACAACACTATCATTCAATGTTTTTGGCGTAGCACCTGGATAGATTGCCGTAATACTAATCTGTGGTGGCGCAACACTTGGGAATCGTGCAATAGGTAACTTGGGGATGCTTAGTACACCCAACAGAATAATAAATAAAGCAATCACCCATGCAAAAATAGGACGCCTAATGAAAAATTGGGACATTATTGCTGTCCTCCATTTTCCTTAATATTTGTAGGTTGCCACTGCTTAATTTTTAATTTTTGCTCAGGCTGTATACGATCAGCCCCTTCAACAATGACTTTCTCACCTGCTTGTAACCCTTGTTTGATCACATAGTTATTTTGATAACGTTGACCAAGCTGAACAGGCTTGCTTTGCGCTAAACCTTTTTGATTAACAATCGTAACATTGGCTTTACCACTAATATCATGTTGAATCGCTTGTTCTGGAACTAGGAGCGCATTTTCAACTTGAGCTCGGCTCATATTGACTCGAACATACATGCCTGGCAAAAGTTTTTGATTTTCATTATTGGCTAAAATACGGATTGTGACATCACCCGTATCAGGATCAACTTTAGTATCCGAAAATAGGATTTCACCTGTAACGTTATAAGGTTTACCCTGACTATTTAGGATTTCAACCGTATGTTTGGTATTTGACACGTCACCTTGCTGTAAAGCTTCCTGTAGTTTTTCATAATCACTAATTGATTGCTTTACATCAACATAGACTTTATTAATCTGTTGTATTACGGCCATTGCATTAGTATCACCTTGACCAACTAATGCACCCTCAGTCACTAAGATTTCACCAATCGTTCCCGAGATAGGGGCTGTAACAGTCGCATATTTAAGATTAAGTTGTTGTCTGCTTAACATGGCTTGCATTTGCGCCACATCGGCTTTTGCTTTTTGATAATCTGCTTCGGTATTGTTGTATTCCTGCTGACTAACCGCATTTACTTTTACTAATTCAGTGTAGCGTTTTAACAGCACCTGCAAACGTGTCACCTCAGCTTGTGCACGGTTTAAAGTGGCTTGATTGCTTTTTACATCTGCCTGAAATATTTCAGAATTCAATTTAAAAAGCGGTTGACCTGCTTGCACATAAGAGCCTTGCTTAAAAAGTACTTTATCAACAATTCCACCTACTTGCGGGCGAATTTCAGCAATACGGTAAGCGACAACACGGCCTGGAAGATTTTCAATTAAATTCATGGAATGCGGTAATACCGTGATGGTACTGACAACCGCTGGTGGCATTTCTGTTGGGGACTGTTCAGCATCTTTGGCTTGTGTACAGCCGATTAAAAGTACAGTTGTAATAAGTATTGAACCTATTAAATGATAATGTGTTGACATGCTTTTTCAGAGGGGGGGTTTTAGATACTACTATTTTGAAATAGCAGTGTTTATGAATTGCTGATGTTGTGTGGAGATTGTGTGGAGATTGTGTGGAGAGATTAAAAGATTTATTTTTTAATGACACGCTTAAACAGCGTGGCTTGTAAATTAGTATAAATAATTTTGTTGTTCTACAATTTTGATCGTATCTTAGTTTTTTCTCATAGTTCATGAACTTTAAAATTCTAAACCAAGACTAATATTTATATAAGCAATTGAAAATACAATACATAGTTTCTTTATACACTTATGAAGTGAACTTTAGGTGAACATAAGTTAAATAGAAATTTTTAATTAGTTCAGCACAAACGTACAATCTTTAAGGCCTATAACTCGATACCGTTCTCTCTTTGATGTTTATTGCTATCTAATTGAGTGAACTCTGTGGAAATATTTCTTTATACATTAAGCGTTATGTATAGCCCAGGCCCTGTAAATTTTATGGGGCTAAATTCTGGCCTTACAGGTCAATTAAAAAAGACTATAGGATTTTACCTAGGCATTGGTTTCGCCATGTTGATCTTATTCGTATTGTTTGGCTATATAGGTGAAGCTGTTATTCCACATGGATTGATTCATTATATTGCTTTAGCGGGTGCAATTTATACATTCTACTTGGCTATAAAAATGATTAGGGCGAATGTAGAAACAACTCAACAGCAAGAAAGCCATCTAACATTCTTAAATGGCTTATTTATTCAGTTATTAAATCCAAAAGCCATTCTCGTCATTCTACCTGTTACGACAATTATGTACCCTGCAGCCAAAATCACAGGAATCATGATCTTGATAGTTTCTTTACTGATTTCACTTGGTGCTGTTGGCGCACCATTCACCTATGCTCTGGTTGGAAAAGTATTAGGCAACAAAATTGCTAATCCTATCTGGTTTAATCGGCTAAATAAGCTGATGGGTATACTCTTGATTTTATCAGGGCTTTTTATGTTCAAAGATTTTCTTAATGGAATAAATCTGCTGTAGGACAAATTAGCCGTTCAAATCGAACGGCTATCTTTTAATATTTATCATTTTCCATTGAGTGGGAGTTAAACCAAATGTTTTTATAAAATGTCTGGTCATATGACTCTGATCAAAAAAGCCTGCATTTAAAGCAGCATTAACAATAGACTCCCCTTGAGCAAGGTAGAACTTAACTGTTTCTAAGCGACGCATGATCATATAACGGTGTGGGCTAGTTCCAAATAATAATCGGAAATCACGAGAAAGGCTCCAGCGGTCACGATCAGCATGTTTCTCTAAATCTGACAAACTTAAGTTTTCATGTGGATACGCCAAAATACACTCACGCGCTCTCTCTGCTGCCTTGTAGTCAAATTTTTTGTTTTGGTTAGATGAAGTATCTGAAATTTCACACAGTGTAGTTGCCAAATCAAATAGAGCATCTTCCTCTTCTAGGGTATCCATATAATTATTTATATTATTTAGAAAGCTATCCATTGCCCTAAACAGGCGAATATCATTACTTAAGCCATGTCTGATAAAAGGCAAAGGTTTACCCTTTAAAATGGTTTGGATCATCGCTGGTTCGATGTAAATCATTCTATAGCGATAGCCATCTAATGTTCCTGATTCACCATCATGCTTTTCATCCGGGTGTAGAACCATAGTCATGCCTGGCAAGCTATGTTGCAATGTACCTTTGTAATGAAAGTTTTGAACTCCGGAAAGAGTCCTGCCAATAGCATAAGTATCATGTCGGTGAGGTTTATAAGCATAATTGGAAAGAAATGCTTCAATTCTTTCTAATTTATGATTTTGAGTGGGGGATCTCACAATCCAATTATTTCCACTGGAGAAATCAGGCATAATTGATGGCCAATTTTTCGTAGATTCTATTGTAGATTATTTTTCACTTTTCCTAAAATTAACATAATACACGTTATACGAAGTTGAAATGAAAAATGGAGCTTAAAGCTCCCTTTTTTACTAGTTTTTTTTAAATTGCTAAGCGTAAATTCAGTGCTTTTACGACTTTAATAACAGTATCAAAGCTTGGATTTACATCGCCAGAAAGTGCTTTATAAAGACTTTCTCGACCTAAACCAGTGTCTCTTGATAATTGAGCCATTCCTTTAGCTTTAGCAATATTACCTAAAGCTTTTGCAATGAATGCCGCATCACCATTAGATTCATCGATACAGGCTTGTAGGTAAGCTTGCATATCTTCTTCTGTTTTAAGATGTTCAGCACTGTCCCATTTGCGAAGTTTGATAGCCATTTACAGCTCCTCCTCTAAATCTTGTGCTAATTGTAGGGCAAGTTTTATATCTTTACTTTGCGTAGACTTGTCTCCGCCTGCTAAAAGAATAACGACCCTTTGCCCTTGCTTACAGTAATAGATCCTGTAGCCAGGTCCAAAGAAGAAACGTAATTCAGAAACACCTTCACCTACTGGTTCAGTATCTCCAAAGTTTCCATCTTCAACCCGATCAATTCGGACTTGTATACGTCTTTTTGCCTGCAGGTCTTTTAACTTAGTAAACCAGTCATCAAAGACTTCAGTGGTATATATTGAGTACATAAGAGTAATGTATCCTATAGGATACATTCATGCAAGAAATAAACTTGAATGTATGGGGCTACAACAGAATTTCGTATAACCACCATTATGTTAAATAGATAGCAGTTGGGAGATTATTTATTCTTTCAATAGACAAAAACTTGCGGAATTTTTCTTAATTTGTAATCCTTGCGGCCAAGGGTGTCTAGCGTAGCTAAGACAGGTATTCGTTATAGTCGGGCCGCTATAATACGGATGACGAGTGCCTGTATGTTTAACCTAAATATCTTTAACAAGATCTCTAGCGAAGTATTGACCATCAAAAATGATCTTGAGCTGAATTCTGAAAATCAACTGATAACTAAGTATAAGACTTCTACTTCTGAAGATTATAAACAGGCTATTGTTTTGATTTTTAAAGAACGTGGCTATACACGTTTGGAAATAGGTCAATTACTTGGGGAGCCAAAAGCTTCATAAAATACCGATTAAACAAAGCTTGGATATAACATCCAGGCTTTATAAAAAAGTACCTAGCTGTTACCCTTGTCCTGATTTTTTTACTCTAAAACGTTCTTTCATCTTATGACACTTACGCCACCTTAAGTTTATTTATCGTCTTAAATCTGTAAATAACTCATCACTGTCTAGTGATGTGGTGTAGTCGTTTGTGTGTTGTATATATCACATCACTAGCCTATCTGAAAAATTAAAAAACAGGCTATGTTTATGTTATCTAA
The DNA here is from genome assembly GCF_013418565.1 of Acinetobacter sp. YH12135. Taxonomy (NCBI): domain Bacteria; kingdom Pseudomonadati; phylum Pseudomonadota; class Gammaproteobacteria; order Moraxellales; family Moraxellaceae; genus Acinetobacter; species Acinetobacter sp. YH12135. The sequence goes on along the minus strand of NZ_VPBU01000003.1, from coordinate 14,691 downwards.
TGTCCGAGAACAGTGGTTCTCTAACATCCGTGGGGATGTACTTGCCGGATTAGTCGTCGGTCTTGCACTCATCCCTGAAGCCATCGCATTTTCAATTATTGCAGGTGTAGATCCTAAAGTTGGTCTATACGCATCCTTCTGTATTGCCGTCGTGATTTCTTTCGTAGGTGGTCGTCCTGCCATGATTTCAGCAGCCACTGGTGCAATGGCGCTGCTTATGGTCACATTGGTCAAAGAGCATGGGCTTGAATATCTGCTGGCAGCAACAATTTTGACAGGCGTGATTCAAATATTGGCAGGCTATTTAAAGCTCGCCAAGTTAATGCGGTTTGTATCTAAATCTGTGGTTATTGGATTCGTAAATGCGTTAGCGATCTTAATTTTCATGGCTCAATTGCCTGAACTGATTAATGTGACCTGGCATGTATATGCTTTTGTTGCTTTAGGTTTAGCAATTATTTATCTATTCCCTCTGGTTCCCAAATTAGGAAAATTACTCCCTTCTCCACTAGTCTGCATCATTGCAATCACATTATTGGCAATCGCTTTAGGAATTGATGTACGGACCGTGGGCGATATGGGGTCTTTACCTGACACACTTCCAATGTTCTTGATTCCAGATATTCCTTTGAATATTGAAACATTGATGATTATTTTGCCTTATTCAGTCGCACTGGCGGCTGTAGGTTTACTTGAATCGATGATGACAGCAACTATCGTGGATGAAATGACTGATACGCCAAGTGATAAATATCAGGAATGTAAGGGACAAGGGATTGCGAATATTGCTTCTGGCTTTATGGGTGGCATGGCCGGTTGTGCAATGATTGGTCAATCTATGATTAACGTAAAATCAGGTGGCCTTACACGCTTATCAACATTCTCTGCGGGCATTTTTCTTCTTATTCTGGTTGTATTTATCAGCGACTGGCTCAAAGTGATTCCAATGGCTGCATTGGTAGCGGTAATGATAATGGTCTCTATCAGTACCTTTGAATGGAGTTCTGTCACTCAGTTAAAAGATAATCCTAAGAGTAGTAATATCGTCATGATTGCGACGGTGATTGTAGTTGTTGCTACGCATAACCTGGCTTTGGGTGTGTTAACAGGCGTATTACTTTCAGCCTTGTTCCTGGCGAATAAACTTGAAAATGATATCCAGGTGACAGCATCTTTTGAAGGAATGGCCCGTTTATATGAGTTGAGAGGTCAGATCTTCTTTAGTTCTTCTGAAAAATTCATGCAAGGTTTTGACTTTAAAGAGGATGTAAAGGAGGTGATTATTGATTTGACCCATTCTCACATTTGGGATGTAACATCAGTCGCCATGCTTGATTCTGTTGTAAATAAATTTCAAAAGAATGGTGCGAATGTCACAGTACGTGGTCTAAATGAAGCCAGTTCGATCATGATTGATAAGTATGGGACACATGCCAGAATTTAAGTTTTAAAAATTCTATATTTATATAGAATTTCTAAAATTAACATAATACACCTTATACGAATCTAAAAATGGGAGCCTTTAGCTCCCATTTTTACTATATTTTTAAAGTTTTAAGCGTGTTGTACTGTGAGTTTTAAGCCTAAAGCATTTACTACACGATTAATCGTATCAAAACGTGGTGCTGAATCCTGACGTAGGGCTTTGTAGAGTGCTTCACGCCCAATCCCTGCTTCTTTAGCGATTTGAGTCATGCCACGAGCTTTAGCAATAACACCAAGTGCATGGGCTAATTCAGCTGGATCATTTTCTTCAAGAACCATATTGAGATACATCACAATGTCTTCTTCAGTTTTGAGCGACTCAGCCATATCAAAACTTGGTAAATCAGCGACTTTAACCATTTTAATCCTCCAATGTTTTCGATAGTTTGACTGCCCGATCGATGTCTTGTTGTTGAGTTGATTTATCTCCACCACCAAGCATTACAATCACAACGTCACCATGTTGGATGTAATACATCCTCCATCCAGAACCGAAGAATTCTCTCATTTCCCAAACGCCATCTTGGAGAGGTTTAATGTCTCCCCAGTTTCCACGTTGAACCTTATCTAATCGACGATTCAGGCGGATACGGGTCATATTGTCTTTAATGCCATCCAACCATTCATCAAATTCTGGAAGACGTTTAATTTCAATCATGAGGATTCCTTATCTTCTCACTATATTGTATTCGATCGAATACAATATGCAAGTAATTTATACGAACATCCATTAATTTCGTATAACACCATTATGTTAAATACATAATTTTTTTGGTTAAAATTTAAACTTTTTTACTGTTTTTCAGGCAAGATGCATATTTTTTTGAAGCCATACTTTCCTTGTCAGATGTTCAAACATTTTAAGGAGAAAGCAATGACACAAACAGCGAATGATCAACGTGCTACAGTAAAAAATCCTAATAATATTCAACATGCGCAGAATCAGGACAACCGTAGCCGACAATTGAATCCTAATCATAAACCTACGAAATCTAAATAAGGATGAAAACTATGAGCACAGCAGGTTGGCCTAGTACTACTGGAAATCCATCAGGTGGTGGCCGAGACAATAATCCACCTCGTAAATAAAAATTTATTTATCTTGTAATATCAATTCAGAAGGCCAAAGATATTGGCCTTCTGAAGGATATTTCTTCAGGAAGGCTTCCCATATCACGATAAAATCTTCTGATGTAGCTAACGTAGAAACGCTGGCTGTTTTTTGAAAATGTTTATAATAAAAGTCTTGCCAAAAATATATTAACCATAGGCCAGCTATGGCATTAATACTTTCAAACCACTTATCTTCTGGAAGTTCATTTTTCAGGAATAAATAATTCTCTTCTGAGACTTGTTCATAAATTTCATCATTTTTAAACTCACCATAAGGTAGACCTAGGAACTCATAGACTTCATTCAAGTAGCATAGTCTTCTGTTTTCTCTAACTTTTTTAATTAGTTGTATAAATTCTTTAATTTGTTCATCTTCGAGAGAAGGATCTAACCATTGCTCAAAACCATTAGTTGGAGGAATAGTCTTCAGAATCTCGACTTTATGTCCTTTTGTTGCTTCAAACTTTGCATTTATCTTTAAGATAAATAAAAGAAAATCTGTAAAAGTTTTTGATGGGAAGTATGGTCGTTTATTTTTAAACTTAAACTTTAATGCTTGGTTTAGTGAGATTGATTGGAATCCCCACTTCTTAGAAATTAAATGATCTAAGTGAATTAAAATTAGCAGTATATTGACGCCAGAATTTCTAAGCATCTCATGACTAATAATATTCTTTAAATCACCGTTAAAGCTAAAGTTATTTACCAGAAAATCATGTAGTTTGCAGACATCTTCATATAAAAAATTATTTTTTTCTAATTCTGAAAATAGCTTTATATGCTCATTCCAATAAAAAAAATCGTTATTCTTAATTGGAGAAACCTTTGCACGAATAAACACACAAAAGTTCATTAAATTGGTATAATACAATAAAATCAATCACCTAGCAAAAAACACGACTATGGCATGGAAACAAACAGGGCAACTCTCCCTAGCAGACAGTCTCATTAACGCTCACAAAGCCATCGAAGAATTAGATGAACTACACAACCTAATTGACTGGCAAACTATCGAGCAAACCTTACGCCACGTTCATAGCAGTGAGCGTGGGGAATCTGCCTTTCACCCTGTCATCATGTTTAAAGTATTACTCTTACAAAAACTCTATAACCTATCGGATCCAGCCATGGAAAAACAACTGGCACGAGACTTACTATTTCGTCGCTTTGTTGGCCTATCATTAACGGATGATGTACCCGACCATAGCACCATTTGGCGATACCACAAACACCTAGGTGAGCTTAGACTGATTGAACCATTGTTCAACCAAATCAATGAGCAACTAGCCCAACAAAACATTTTTATCAAAGCGGGCAGTGTCAGCATCATCGATGCCAGTATCGTTGAAGCTAAAAACAAACGACCTAAGAAAGGCAAACACACCGACAATACCCAAGATAACGAAGCCGCCTATGTCAGTAAAAAAGACAGTACAGGTAAAGTAAAAACCACCTACGGCTTTAAAATTCATCTCAACTGTGATGAAGACAGCTTTGTCAAAAAGGTTGAAACTACCCCTGCCAATGTCCATGATTCCCAATGTTTTACCACGCTGTTAACAGATGATGAATCAGCCGTGTATGCTGACAGTGCGTATAAAAGCCAAGCCCATGATGACTACCTTGCCGAGCATGAACCACCGATAAAAAATCATATTCATGATAGAGCATGGCGCAATACACCCTTAACCGAACAGCAAAAACGCAATAATACCCAAAAGAGCCAAACTAGAAACACCGTTGAGCGGGTCTTTGGACATTTTAAACTGCATTATGGGATGAGCAAAGCTCGTCATTTAGGGTTAATGCAATTTCATACCAGCACTTTGCTTGCAAGCATGGTGCATAATTTAAAAACTGCCCTAAGCTTGAAACGAAAATACGGACTCGCCTAGGGTTATTGTGTCTGTTGGTTAGTAAGCTCAGCCAATAGACACAAATTTAACAACCATTTGGAGATTTTATCCATGATTTAGCCATTGTTTTGCTTATTTCATTGCCATTCTTTGTTTTTTTTCGGTTTGGTGGTATGCCTCGAGCAAAGGGGCTGTTTCGTGCAAAGGTCTCTTGGATATAGTTCTAAGATTTTTAAGCAGTATGCAAAATTATAGTTTTCTTCATCTACAGCTAAAGAAGTTGCTGAATTAAGTACGAAAAACCCCATTTCTGAAGCAAATTCGGATTTAATTTTAACTTTAGCTATTTCATCATTTTTAAATGGAACATTAGTATATTTTTTCTCAATTTTACCTAGTTTCTTAGCCAGGTTTTTATCCATATTTTTCAATATTAAACAGTAGAATTCTAAAGGATTCATGGATGCCCTAATTTTTTAAAAAATCTAAAATTAACATAATACACCTTATACGAAATGCGTTTGTAACTCCAAAATAGAAATGTCCGGTTTCTCCAAAGTAAAAATGTCCGCTTTTAGAATATGCGCTTTTGCGATTATCGAAGCGGACGGTTTGATATGTTGGTGTCTATGTCGGATAAAGAACTTAAACGATTGTCGGTCGTGCAGGAAATCTGCGATCAACGCATAACTCAATCCCAGGCTGCTCAGCTACTTCATATTTCAGAACGTCAGATCAGGCGTTTACTGCAAAAATACAAAGCTCAAGGCCCAGCTGCATTAGCCCATGCCGGTCGTGGTCAAACCAGCAATTCCAGGCTTCCTGAAGAACTCAGGCTCAAGTGCCTCAATATGGTTGCTGAGCAATTCCATGGTTTCGGACCCACTTTAGCGCATGAAAAGCTGACTACCATTCATGGATTCGATATTTCAGTGGAAACCCTGCGTTCCTGGATGATTGCAGCCGATTTATGGATTCCTCGCTCCAAACGCCTGAAACGCCCATATCAGCCTCGTTATAACCGGGACTGTTATGGTGAACTGATCCAAATTGATGGCTCACATCATGACTGGTTTGAAGGAAGAGCCCCTAAATGCTGTCTATTGGTGTTTATCGATGACGCCACAGGAAAATTGCAGCACTTACGCTTCTGTGAGTCAGAATCAGCCTTTGACTATATGATTTCAACACGTTTGTATGTTGAGCAGCATGGTAAGCCTTTAGCCTTCTACAGCGATAAACATTCAGTCTTCAGGGTGAATCAAAGCAGCAAGAAAGACACCAAGATTACGCAATTTGGGCGCGTACTCAGCACCCTGAATATCGATATTATCTTCGCTAATTCACCACAGGCCAAAGGCCGTGTAGAACGAGCCAATAGAACGCTTCAGGACCGTCTGATCAAAGAAATGCGCCTGGAAGGCATCTGTTCGATTGAACAAGCGAATGCCTGGCTACCCTGCTTCATTGAGCAATTCAATCAGAAGTTTGCCAAGATGGCCTTTAATCCCAAGGATCTACACCGGACTGTCACTGAAACAGCCGAAGAATTAGATGATATTTTTACCTGGCGTGAACCCCGCAGAGTCACGAATAGCCTGACGATTACTTATGATAAATGCGTATATCTCCTGGAAAACACGGAAGAAAACCAAAGATTGATTAGTAAGTATCTTGAGTTCCTGGAATACCCGGATGGTACAGTCGCGATTGAATATCAGGGAAGAAAAATCAATTACAGCATCTTCGATAAATTAAGTCAGCTTAACCAGCGAGAGATTGTTGAGAATAAACGTTTAGGTGCAGTTCTCAATCATATTCAACAACAGCATGAAGAATTGGAACAGCAAAACAAACGTAATCGTTCTCAATCTATGCCAAGCAGACGTGCACAGAAGACAGTAATCAAAGAACGAAATCTGAATCCTGTGCTTGACTTGGAAATGTCTGTATAGGACATTTCTATTTGGTTTTAAGGTAGGACATTACTACTTAGGAATAACAGCGTTATAATTCTCTATAGAAATCAATGCTGTAGTTTCTAGTTGATAGCCCATCTTCCCCAAGGTGGGCTTTTTTTATGATTTTTCACGTTCCACGCTTATTATTTAATCAAAAGACCTCTTGCGAAAGTATAGTTTATCTAATTTTTGAATTGGCTAAAACCTCATAAAATATAGCTTTTGGCTGCTTAAAATTTGACTAACGCAAGAATTCTAAAGTTTCTCAACTTTGATTAGCTCAAATAAATACCATTTCTCTTTTTCTAGGTCTCTTTAAATCACGAATTATGTAACTATAGAGTATAGCCTAACGGAACAAAATAAAGTCTTAAAAAGCAACTCAAAAACCGTATTTATAGACTTAATATTTAATTTCGGTACAATATGTATTTAATTATCTAAACTCTAACGGTACAGAATGCCTAATCAGGTCGGATATATTCGAGTCAGTTCAACTGAACAAAATACTGAACGTCAATTAGATGGAATCAGCCTGGATAAGACCTTTACTGAAAAGGCAAGCGGTGGTAGCCGTGAACGTCCTCAGTTAAATGCAATGCTCGACTATCTGCGTGAAGGTGATACGGTGCATGTTCATAGTATTGATCGTCTGGCACGTAATACAAATGATCTGAACGAAATTGTGAATAGTCTGAATGATCGTGGTATAACCATTATTTTTCATAAAGAGAATTTGACCTTCAGTCATGATGTAGCACAATCGGCAATAAATAAACTCATGTTTCAGATGCTTGCTGCATTTGCAGAGTTTGAACGCTCCATGATCCGTGAGCGTCAAAAGGAAGGAATTGCAAAAGCCAAAGCGAAGGGCTTATATAAGGGAAGAAAGCGGAAGGTTGACTATGTTGAAATACGAAAAGCAATGGCTGAAGAAAATTCAACATTTAGAGGTGTTGCAGAAAAGTTTAAAGTAGGGATAGCAACAGTACAAAGAGCTTTAAAAGAAGAAACTAATAATCAATAAGGTTGATTAATGAAGACGCTTAGATATTCAAATTTAGAAAAGATCATGACCATTTATACTGAAATTTCTACTTATATTACATTTCATAATGCGACTGGTTTAACAGATATAAATAAATCAATGGAAGATTTTTGAACCGTACCGGGTTTGTCGGAGACCAAGCTTTCTGAGAGAATGTCCCGATGAAAAAAGTAAAATATACCCCTGAAATCAGAGAAAGAGCGGTTCAATTATTGATTGAATCCGAGAAAGATTATCCATCGAATTGGGCTGCGATCACCGCTATTGCTCCCTGAGCAGTATACTGCGCAAGGGTTGTACTCCTGAAACACTACGTGTTTGGTATCAAAAATATTTAGATAAACAAAATCCAGTTAAAGTACAGCAGCTTTCAGACCAAGAACGTATCAAACAACTCGAACGCGAAAATAAAGAACTGCAACGCGCCAATGAAATTCTACATAAAGCAGCCGCTTTTTTCGCCCAGGCGGAGCTCGACCGCCCACACAAATAATGGTGGATTTTATCCATAATAATAAAGAGCTGTACGGAGTCGAGGCGATTTGTAGAATTTTACCGATCGCACCTTCAACCTATTACCGGACTCTAGATCTCTGTGAAAATCCAGAACATCGAGCAAAGCGAGATTTACATGACTTGCATCATGCTGAGGAGATTAAACGAATTTGGAAGGAAAGTTCAGGTCGGTATGGTGTACGTAAAGTCTGGCAAAAACTGAAACGTGAAGGCTATATTATTGCGCGCTGTACTGTTGCTCGATTAATGCAAAAGCTAGGTATAAAAGGTGTTTGGCGTGGTAAGAACAAACAAACCACCCGTAGCCGAGATGATCAAAAACGAGCGGATGACTTGGTAAAACGTAATTTTACTGCTGATCATCCTGACCAACTGTGGGTGAGTGACTTTACGTATATTCAAACAAATTCAGGCTGGGTTTATACTGCATTTATTATTGATGTGTTCTCACGAGCAATTGTTGGATGGAAAGTATCGACACGGATGAATACAGATATGGTGCTCGATGCATTGGAGCAAGCATTTAGGGCGGCAGAGGGGGCTGGAACGCTGAGTGCGCCCATGCCGCATTGCAAAGCAAAAGATAATCGGATAAAATGTAGCAATTCATATTCGTAAGCGTGGAGTAATCAGATGGGAAATTCCAAGTCAGCAGACAAGTAAGCCGCAACAACCAGTATTGTTGTTGCGGCGCTCTGTAAGGCTAGTCTCATCTGATTGCTGACGAGCAGACGTCGCCCGGTATTCCTTAATCGAGGGTTGATTCGTCATGACCACCACACGCCCCGCGTGGGCCTATACGCTGCCGGCAGCACTGCTGCTGATGGCTCCTTTCGACATCCTCGCTTCACTGGCGATGGATATTTATCTCCCTGTCGTTCCAGCGATGCCCGGCATCCTGAACACGACGCCCGCTATGATCCAACTCACGTTGAGCCTCTATATGGTGATGCTCGGCGTGGGCCAGGTGATTTTTGGTCCGCTCTCAGACAGAATCGGGCGACGGCCAATTCTACTTGCGGGCGCAACGGCTTTCGTCATTGCGTCTCTGGGAGCAGCTTGGTCTTCAACTGCACCGGCCTTTGTCGCTTTCCGTCTACTTCAAGCAGTGGGCGCGTCGGCCATGCTGGTGGCGACGTTCGCGACGGTTCGCGACGTTTATGCCAACCGTCCTGAGGGTGTCGTCATCTACGGCCTTTTCAGTTCGATGCTGGCGTTCGTGCCTGCGCTCGGCCCTATCGCCGGAGTATTGATCGGCGAGTTCTTGGGATGGCAGGCGATATTCATTACTTTGGCTATACTGGCGATGCTCGCACTCCTAAATGCGGGTTTCAGGTGGCACGAAACCCGCCCTCTGGATCAAGTCAAGACGCGCCGATCTGTCTTGCCGATCTTCGCGAGTCCGGCTTTTTGGGTTTACACTGTCGGCTTTAGCGCCGGTATGGGCACCTACTTCGTCTTCTTCTCGACGGCTCCCCGTGTGCTCATAGGCCAAGCGGAATATTCCGAGATCGGATTCAGCTTTGCCTTCGCCACTGTCGCGCTTGTAATGATCGTGACAACCCGTTTCGCGAAGTCCTTTGTCGCCAGATGGGGCATCGCAGGATGCGTGGCGCGTGGGATGGCGTTGCTTGTTTGCGGAGCGGTCCTGTTGGGGATCGGCGAACTTTACGGCTCGCCGTCATTCCTCACCTTCATCCTACCGATGTGGGTTGTCGCGGTCGGTATTGTCTTCACGGTGTCCGTTACCGCGAACGGCGCTTTGGCAGAGTTCGACGACATCGCGGGATCAGCGGTCGCGTTCTACTTCTGCGTTCAAAGCCTGATAGTCAGCATTGTCGGGACATTGGCGGTGGCACTTTTAAACGGTGACACAGCGTGGCCCGTGATCTGTTACGCCACGGCGATGGCGGTACTGGTTTCGTTGGGGCTGGTGCTCCTTCGGCTCCGTGGGGCTGCCACCGAGAAGTCGCCAGTCGTCTAACCGACGACTGGTAGCAGGCCCGCTCCGATGCGGCGCACTAACCATCGAAACCTCGTGAATGTCGGTATCCTGTCTGGCAGGATACCGCTCATTTCCCTTGTTCAGTTCATCGCCGTCGCCGAGCATCTGAATTTTCGGCATGCGGCCAAGGCACTTGGTATCAGCCAGTCGAGCGTCAGCGCGCGTGTGAAAGCGCTGGAGGATAACCTTGGTGTCCTGCTATTTGAGCGCCATGCGCGGGGCGTTCGGCTAACAGACGCAGGCAGGCACTTCATGGAGCGTGTCACGGCGGGTGTCGATCAACTCGATCACGCAGTGAAGACCGCAGGCATGACAGCTCAAGGAGAATACGGCCGGCTTCGCATCGGCATCCATGCCTTAATCCCACGCAGCTTTCTCACGGAGCTGATCCGTCATTATCGGGAAGAACATACGGGCATTGAGGTTGAGATCACCGAAGGCACAGCCCGCGATGCGGTGATGCAGCTTCGTGCTGACCAGCTCGACGTGGTGTTCGTCGCGGGCAAGCCCGAGATGCCCGACTGCCATACCCGACCGATCTGGACCGAACCGCTGGTGGCCGTGCTATCGGATGGGCATCGCCTCGCCGGGCAGTCCGCAATCACTTGGTCCGATCTGGTCGGCGAGACTTTCATTGTTCGCTATGGTGGCACCGGCCCGCAGGTCCATGACCATATCGTGCTGCGCCTTGCCGGGCGTTGGCCCGCACCGTCGATCCGGCGCTTTGATGTGGGGCGCGACACGCTGCTATCTATGGTCGGACAAGGCTTCGGCATCACTATCGTCGGCGAGGCAACGTCATTGTTGCCGACGACCGGCATCGTCTTCCTGCCCTTCCTCGATGAACCGGAGCCGGTTGCCTTTACAGCCGTCTGGTCGCCGTTCAATCGCAACTCCGCACTGAAAAATCTACTCAACCTCGCAGGCAAAATGAAGCGTGACGGCGATTCGCCCAATCGTTTCCTGGATGGCACTCGACCGGCACGATAACGGCACAGGCGATCCATCCTATTTGCCGCCGATAGTATCCGGCAGCCCTCCGGCATCCTCTTTCCTGTTGCCCGTCCCGATTTTGCCTACTCTCTGATCGGCTCCGTCTCTTTTGCCGACTGGAGCCTGCATTGCGCGGAGGCCGAATCCTTTGGGGTCAGATCGCCGTAGTCATCACCATCGTTCTGGTGATGACACTGAGAAATTTGACGATAATCAAAATACTGACCTGCAAAGAAGCGCTGCATACGTCGATAAAATGATTGTGGTAAACACTTGATGGGCAAGGCTTTAGATGCAGAAGAAAGATTACATGTTTGCTTTAAAATAATCACAAGCATGATGAGCGCAAAGCACTTTAAATGTGACTTGTTCCATTTTAGAGATTTGTTTAAGATAAGATATAACTCATTGAGATGTGTCATAGTATTCGTCGTTAGAAAACAATTATTGTGACATTATTTCAATGAGTTATCTATTTTTGTCGTGTACAGAGATTATTATAGAAGCCCCCATGAATAAATCGCTCATCATTTTCGGCATCGTCAACATAACCTCGGACAGTTTCTCCGATGGAGGCCGGTATCTGGCGCCAGACGCAGCCATTGCGCAGGCGCGTAAGCTGATGGCCGAGGGGGCAGATGTGATCGACCTCGGTCCGGCATCCAGCAATCCCGACGCCGCGCCTGTTTCGTCCGACACAGAAATCGCGCGTATCGCGCCGGTGCTGGACGCGCTCAAGGCAGATGGCATTCCCGTCTCGCTCGACAGTTATCAACCCGCGACGCAAGCCTATGCCTTGTCGCGTGGTGTGGCCTATCTCAATGATATTCGCGGTTTTCCAGACGCTGCGTTCTATCCGCAATTGGCGAAATCATCTGCCAAACTCGTCGTTATGCATTCGGTGCAAGACGGGCAGGCAGATCGGCGCGAGGCACCCGCTGGCGACATCATGGATCACATTGCGGCGTTCTTTGACGCGCGCATCGCGGCGCTGACGGGTGCCGGTATCAAACGCAACCGCCTTGTCCTTGATCCCGGCATGGGGTTTTTTCTGGGGGCTGCTCCCGAAACCTCGCTCTCGGTGCTGGCGCGGTTCGATGAATTGCGGCTGCGCTTCGATTTGCCGGTGCTTCTGTCTGTTTCGCGCAAATCCTTTCTGCGCGCGCTCACAGGCCGTGGTCCGGGGGATGTCGGGGCCGCGACACTCGCTGCAGAGCTTGCCGCCGCCGCAGGTGGAGCTGACTTCATCCGCACACACGAGCCGCGCCCCTTGCGCGACGGGCTGGCGGTATTGGCGGCGCTGAAAGAAACCGCAAGAATTCGTTAACTGCACATTCGGGATATTTCTCTATATTCGCGGTTCAGCAGGCATGTCCCCTTTGAGGGCGACCCGACGACAGGATAATCGACCTTATGGTGCGCAAATATTTCGGCACAGACGGTATTCGTGGCAAAGCCAACGAAGGCGCGATGACGGCGGAAACCGCCTTGCGCGTCGGCATGGCGGCTGGCCGTGTCTTTCGTCGCGGTGACCACCGCCATCGTGTCGTGATCGGCAAGGATACGCGCCTGTCGGGCTATATGCTTGAACCCGCGCTCACAGCCGGTTTCACCTCGATGGGCATGGACGTATTCCTTTTTGGCCCGCTGCCGACAACGTAATAGGAAGAATAAACGCCCTTTTCACCCAAGTCCAAATTAATTTGCCGATTCCATAATCAGGGTGTATTACAATTCCATAGAGTTTTTCAATCCAGGTGGTTTAGCTGATAACTTAACGATTGATCAGCTTCTTCGTGAAGATTACTCGCCATGGGCGCGCAATAAAAGGATATCTGCCACGTTCAAAGAAGCGCATTTTATTGAAAAATATGGGTCAGGCATCAAACGAATCCAAGAAGGCTTCGCATCCTATGGTCTGCGTCCCCCTGTCTTTGAAAATTTCCAGCACGGTTTTCGAGTTATTGTCTCATCAAAGCTACTTTTCGAATCTAATGAGGGAGTAAGTGAGGGAGTAAATCTACTATTTAATCAGATAAGAACTAATCCAGGAAAGCGTGCACCATTTTTAGTAAACGAGCTATTAGTTCCTGTCAAGATAGTAGAGCGGTGGCTCAAAATCTTAAGAGATGATCATAAAATCGAGTTTCGAGGAGCTCCTAAAAGTGGAGGATACTGGCTAAAATAGAAATCAATGATACTCTTAAGTGGCACCAATCGAACTCCTATTTTAGCATTTAAAAAAGTATCCTCACATCATTTTATTGAACAATACCTAAGGCTGCTCTGGCGGCATTGATATGATTATCGTCGTTGCACTCTACCGCAAAAGCGCCATATGCTAATGGAGCTGCAGCAGCCCTCTCTATAGATTGTTCGTAGAGCCTATCCCATATCGTTCCGCCTTGTTTAGCATACTCCGTTATCAAACTCTTCAGGCTATCCTCTCCAAAAACCGATACGTGACCAGAAAAGTCCAGTGCAGGATCACCCATATGCGCAGTAGACCAATCTATGATACCAGAGGTCTTACCTTCCTTCGAGGTTAAGACATGCCCTGCATAGAGATCGCCATGGATGAAACAAGTGAATTCAGGCCACAAAGGGTCATTGTCCAACCATCTACGGTATCTGTTTTCCAACGGCTCGCTGATACCTATCTCAGATTTCACCAAGTGGATACGGTCAGCTATTTCGGTCCTCAATTCACTTGGAGTCATTATTTTCAAGTTGCTCTTTCTCACATCGTCAGCTGTAATACGATGTAATTCGGCCAATGATTTTGCCAGAGACTCCACATAAGCTATGCTATCGCGATCTATGTTCCAAGAAACCTCATGTGTTATCGCATCGAATGTCAGAGCAGGCGCATCCTCCAGTAAAGGGTAGGCTATTAGGCGCTCCGATACAATTTTCCAATCAGGGACATTGATCGACAGGTTTCTTTTGGCTAAATCCAATATTCTACTTTCATTTTCGATTTGTTCAAGCATATCGCTTCTTCGAGGTATACGGAGTACCCAGTTCTCACCGTTTACTTCCTTTACAAAGGCAACTCTAAAGTCGATGCCCATCTCATTGACGCTCATCTCTTCCGAAATTCTCAGCCCATGCTCTAGGGCTAATGTTTGCATATCTTCGATTGTCATTTCTATACTGTTTTCTTTTATTAAATTGGTACCAGTTCCCCCGACAGGACATTCTGAATGTCATATACAGGTGTAACACTTTACCCATATTCTTTTCGTATGGATAACACTTCCCATCAGGGAACAAAAATCTGATACATGAATTAATTGTGAGACAGTAGACCTACTGTCGCATTGAAGCCATCTCGGCGACTATTTGATTAGGAAAACCAAGGCTTTGCCATCATAGCCTTATCATAGAAGTATAACATAGTTGTAAAGATAGAAAATTATTTTTTATTCATCCATGATGTTATTATTTTATAATAACATCATCTAAACATGTCCTGTCGCTCTTTTGTGCTGTGATATTTCATACCTATTAACTGCTTTCGTTTGAATTATACGACGTTCTACTCACAATAGGGCAAGGGTTACTCATTCCGTAGGATGCGGTTCACGTATAGGAAGAATAAACGCCCTTTTCACCCAAGTCCAACAGCTTTGGACCGCAGTTGACTCTTTCGACACCCCTGCGATGCAACCCAATCCGGCTGACGGGGAGCCAGCAACGCTGAAAATTTAC
>NZ_VPBU01000039.1:0-8342 GCF_013418565.1 Acinetobacter sp. YH12135 | reverse complement strand
ATCCTTTGAGCAGATATGGATATTTACGGTGAGCTTGATTAGCCTGGCTTAAATTTGGTTTGCAATATAACGCCTGAATACCCATTTTCTTCATTAAAGTACGTGTATGACGTCGTCCTATATGATGCCCTTGACGATTCAACAAATCACGCATCATACGACTGCCTGCAAAAGGATATTGCATATGTAATTCATCAATACATCGCATCAGCTTCAGATCTGATGAGCTAACAGGTTTTGGGCGATAATAATAACAACCACGAGAGACTTTCAGTAACTTAGCTTGTTTAGATACTGAAATCTGAAGTGAGTGATCGATTAACTTTTGTGGTTGAAGCGGCCCAGTTTCTTCAACACACCTTCTAAAAAATCAATTTCTAATGCCTGCTCACCGATTTTTGCATGTAACTTTTTAAGATCAATGGGAGGTTCTGATGGAGCTTTTGATTGATCGAAAGCTTGTGAGGAAGCTGAGATCAATTGATTTTTCCAGTCAATAATTTGGTTTTGATGAACATCAAACTCAGAACTCAATTCAGCAAGTGTTTTTTCTGCTTTGATCGCAGCAAGTGCTACCTTAGCCTTAAAGTCGTTTGAATGATTTCTTCTTGGTCTACGTGCCATAAAATACTCCATATATTGATGTTTATAACATCATTTGAGGAGCAGAGTATCACTTATAGGAGTTGTTCAAATTTCCGGATCCATCTCTAAGTGAGGAGGAAATGACTCTTACTATTCAGATGTTGTTTCAAGCTTTTTTTGATTGATAGAGTTTTATGTATTAAACTCTATATTGAAAGTAAATATATTGTAAAAATAGTATGTTATTTACTAATTGATTAAATTATTTACACTTATTCTGTATAATGCTCTATGAATTCATTACTTATTTTTTTAAATTAAAAATCATATGCAAAGCTTAAATGATGAAGAGTGTCGCCAAGTTGAAAGTGTAAAACAGCTTTTACAAAAAAATTTTAAAGATAAGCTTTATGCTATTTATTTATATGGTTCGTATGTTGATGGTGGTTTAAAACATAAAAGTGATCTTGATATTTTAGTTATTATTGAACGTGAAATTACCGATCAGGAAAGAAAACAATTAGCGCAGAATTTTCTAAATATATCTGTTCCGATTGGTCATGCTACAGCGCGTGCCTTAGAAATTACGATATTAGAAAAAGGGAGTATTACCAATAAAAATCATCCATATACATATCAGCTACAATATGGCGAGTGGTTGAGAGAAGAATTACTCAAAGGTGAATTACTTTATAGTCAATCTGATCCAGATATTAGTATTTTACTTAAAACTGCCCAATTACATAACATTACTATCTTTGGACCTGATATTTGCGATTGGTTAAATCCAATTAGCTATGAACAATTAATATTTGCCATGCAAAAAACTTATCCACAAATTATTGCTCATTGGAAAGACGATCAGGATGAATGTAATCAAATTTTAGCGCTATGCCGTATAGCTTATACATTAGATCATAAAACAATAGTTGCCAAGGATGTTGCTGCGACATGGTTTTTAGAATTCTTAAGTCAGATAGATCAAGACATTTTGCAACTCATAATAGATGAATATATTGGGCAAGGTCATGAGCAATGTTGGTTAGTTTTACATGATCAGCTTGCTAAAATTGTTAAAGAATTACAGCATAAAATTGAACCACTACTTTTTAACTGATGTGGAAGTAATGGATATGCTTCTTAGATTATTACCTCACTATATCTCTAAATACCGAAGAGACTTGATATTGCAAAGGGGGGCGTGGTTGGAGTTGCATGAAGATTTTAAATAAAAGCGGAGGAACTAGGGTAAAAGTTGCCAAAAAGTTTCTTCTGAAATGACTTTTATATTATGACGTTTAAGCAAAGCGGAGGTAACTCCATTGCCATAGATCTTATTCCCATTAAATTGACCATCGTAAATCATTGAACTACCACATGAAGGGCTATTTTCTTTAAGCACTACCAGAGTAGCTTTTAATAATTGAACTTTTTTTAAAGTTCTATATGCCCCTTCAATATAGATTGAAGTCACATCCTTTCCTGATTTTTCAATTACACAGGCTTTTCCATCTAAGACATCATCGCCATTACCTCCCGAAATCTCGGCAGGTTCGCGTGGTGTTGATAAACCGCCAAGAATCTCTGGACATACCATAGTAGCTTTTCCATCTTTGACTAATTTTTCGATTTTTTCGTTTAAGCTATGCGTCCCGTTATAACGTACCTTTAAGCCAGCCAGACAAGAACTTACTAAAATCATATTTCCTCTATGAAAAAGATATGTATCGATTTGCTATTTAGCCAGTACCTATTATTTTTTAAAATTAATAGGTTAGTGCTATGGATAAAACAAGAATTTAAATATGATCAATGCAAAGTGAGTTATTTTTTTTCTAACCCACAAAGCTTATAGATTAGTTTGATCCTTTTTGTTTAGAAAATTTATCAACAGTGATGTGTGCTGAATTAGCAGGAGACTTTCACTTGGGAGATTCTAGGCAGCTAACCGATAAAAGTCTTCTGCCATTTGATTTGGTGTCTTAAAATCCAAGCCTTTTTGAATTCTTCGCTGATTATAAAATAACTCTATATATTTTGTAATATCCGCTTTGGCTTCTTCCCTTGTTTTGTAGTTGCGATGATGGACTAGTTCATTTTTGAGTATGCCCCAGAAACTCTCTATCGGTGCATTATCAAAGCAGTCGCCTTTTTTGCTCATTGAACCCTGAAAATCAAATTTCTCAAGTAAGTTTCGATATTCATTACTGCAATATTGGCTGCCTCTATCTGAATGTACAATGAGATCTTTAGCAGGTTTCTGATTGCGAATAGCCATATTCAATGCATCACAAACAAGCTTGGCTGTCATGCGCTCATTTAAGCTATAGCCAACAACCTGTTTCGTGTAAAGATCTTTGACAGCTGCCAAGTACAACCAGCCCTCAGCCGTCCAAATGTAGGTAATGTCACTCGACCACGCAAGATTAGGCTTCGTCATTGAAAACTGTTGCTTGAGTAAATTGTCATAAATAGAACGGTTGTGATCACTGTTCGTGGTTCTTTTGAAACGCTTATGGCGCTTACAATACAACTGATTTGATTTTTTTATTTGGCGCACAGCATACGTACTTATTTTGATACCTTGCGCTTGTAAATGCTTGGTTAATCGAACATAGCCATAGCTTTGTTTGGTTTCTTCATGGGCTATTTTGACCAAAATTGTCTGCTGATTTCGCTGAATTGATCTTTTACTCATGCCTCGCTTTAGCCAATCATAAAAGCGAGAAACGGATACACGAAGTAATCGAGCCATTAAAATAATCGGAAATAAGTGGCTTTGCGATTTCATATAGGCGTACCTCACTGACTTTCTTTGGCAAAGTACGCTGCTGCCTTTTTTAAAAATTCACGTTCCATTTCAGCTGTTTTGAGCTGTTGTTTAAGCTTCTTATTTTCTTCGAGTAAGGCGTTTAGATCGGGCGAATACTGTTTTGTGCCTGCTAAAGTTCCAGCCTTTGCTTTGTTATTCCAGTTCGAAAGGGTTTGCATTGAAATGCCAAGTTGTCTAGCGGATTCCGATACATTACCTTGGTTCTCTTCAATGGCTTTTATGGCTTCAGCTTTAAATTCTGCGGTGTAAGTCTTCTGTTTCTTGCTCATGGTAAACTCCTAATGAGTATGTATAGTTTACCAAGTTAAACCCTCCTGTTTTTTAAGCACACATCAATAGAGTGGGAGTGACGGGCACTGGCTGGCAATGTCTAGCAACGGCAGGCATTTCGGCTGAGGGTAAAAGAACTTTCCGCTAAGCGATAGACTGTATGTAAACACAGTATTGCAAGGACGCGGAACATGCCTCATGTGGCGGCCAGGACGGCCAGCCGGGATCGGGATACTGGTCGTTACCAGAGCCACCGACCCGAGCAAACCCTTCTCTATCAGATCGTTGACGAGTATTACCCGGCATTCGCTGCGCTTATGGCAGAGCAGGGAAAGGAATTGCCGGGCTATGTGCAACGGGAATTTGAAGAATTTCTCCAATGCGGGCGGCTGGAGCATGGCTTTCTACGGGTTCGCTGCGAGTCTTGCCACGCCGAGCACCTGGTCGCTTTCAGCTGTAAGCGTCGCGGTTTCTGCCCGAGCTGTGGGGCGCGGCGGATGGCCGAAAGTGCCGCCTTGCTGGTTGATGAAGTACTGCCTGAACGGCACTGTTGCAAATAGTCGGTGGTGATAAACTTATCATCCCCTTTTGCTGATGGAGCTGCACATGAACCCATTCAAAGGCCGGCATTTTCAGCGTGACATCATTCTGTGGGCCGTACGCTGGTACTGCAAATACGGCATCAGTTACCGTGAGCTGCAGGAGATGCTGGCTGAACGCGGAGTGAATGTCGATCACTCCACGATTTACCGCTGGGTTCAGCGTTATGCGCCTGAAATGGAAAAACGGCTGCGCTGGTACTGGCGTAACCCTTCCGATCTTCGCCCGTGGCACATGGATGAAACCTACGTGAAGGTCAATGGCCGCTGGGCGTATCTGTACCGGGCCGTCGACAGCCGGGGCCGCACTGTCGATTTTTATCTCTCCTCCCGTCGTAACAGCAAAGCTGCATACCGGTTTCTGGGTAAAATCCTCAACAACGTGAAGAAGTGGCAGATCCCGCGATTCATCAACACGGATAAAGCGCCCGCCTATGGTCGCGCGCTTGCTCTGCTCAAACGCGAAGGCCGGTGCCCGTCTGACGTTGAACACCGACAGATTAAGTACCGGAACAACGTGATTGAATGCGATCATGGCAAACTGAAACGGATAATCGGCGCCACGCTGGGATTTAAATCCATGAAGACGGCTTACGCCACCATCAAAGGTATTGAGGTGATGCGTGCACTACGCAAAGGCCAGGCCTCAGCATTTTATTATGGTGATCCCCTGGGCGAAATGCGCCTGGTAAGCAGAGTTTTTGAAATGTAAGGCCTTTGAATAAGACAAAAGGCTGCCTCATCGCTAACTTTGCAACAGTGCCAGTTTTATTACGAACGTGTTTTGGGTGGACAACGGAAAACATATTTCATCGAAAGACCAAAAAAAGAAAAAACACTTCCTGTTGTGATGAGTGAAGAAGAAACCATTCGGGTACTACGCGCTATTGAAAACGTGAAACACAAGGCTATTCTGATGACTATTTATTCGGCAGGTTTGCGCATTTCTGAATGTATAAACCTGAAAATAAAAGACATTGACTCCAAGCGCATGCAAATTCGTATAGAACAGTCAAAAGGAAAAAGAGATCGTTATACCATTTTATCTGAGAAAACATTAATTATTTTAAGAACATACTTTATGGAATATAAACCAAAAGATTATTTATTTGAAGGTCAAAAAGGTGGCGCATACTCAAGCCGAAGTATTCAAAACATTTTTAAAGCAGCTGTTTTAAAAGCAAAGATTCAAAAGGAAGTTACTGTACATACCTTACGACATAGCTTTGCAACGCATTTGCTTGAGAATGGTACGAGTTTACGTTATATTCAATCGTTGTTAGGTCATTCAAGCAGTAAAACAACTGAGGTTTATACACATATTACCACCAAGGGAATGGAACAATTAAAAAGTCCGATGGATTTGTTAGATATATAGAAAGGATTTGTATATTTGAGCAAAACTTAACAAAAAGCACTATGAATATAAATCCTTTTGAGAGAGTAGAAACGAACGGTAAACGGTTGAAAACGGATTTGTCACTGATAATGAAAGGTTTAGCAAAATAAGATATAGTGGATATATACGCCATTTGGCGTATAGCCACTTGTTATGTGCCATTTTTGAATGACAATGCGAATAGATACGGACAAACAAATGAATTTACTTAGTGATAAGAACGTTGCAATAATTGGTGGTGGACCCGTTGGACTGACTATGGCAAAATTATTACAGCAAAACGGCATAGACGTTTCAGTTTACGAAAGAGACAACGACCGAGAGGCAAGAATTTTTGGTGGAACCCTTGACCTACACAAAGGTTCAGGTCAGGAAGCAATGAAAAAAGCGGGATTGTTACAAACTTATTATGACTTAGCCTTACCAATGGGTGTAAATATTGCTGATGAAAAAGGCAATATTTTATCCACAAAAAATGTAAAGCCCGAAAATCGATTTGACAATCCTGAAATAAACAGAAATGACTTAAGGGCTATCTTGTTGAATAGTTTAGAAAACGACACGGTTATTTGGGATAGAAAACTTGTTATGCTTGAACCTGGTAAGAAGAAGTGGACACTAACTTTTGAGAATAAACCGAGTGAAACAGCAGATTTGGTTATTCTTGCCAATGGTGGAATGTCGAAAATAAGGAGCTTTGTTACCGACACGCAAGTTGAAGAAACCGGTACTTTCAACATCCAAGCTGATATTCTTCAACCGGAAATAAACTGTCCCGGATTTTTTCAGCTATGCAACGGCAACCGATTAATGGCGGGACATCAGGGCATTTTATTGTTTGCCAATCCCAATAATAATGGTGCATTGTATTTAGGAATTAGTTTTAAAACGCCCGATGAATGGAAAAATAAAATTCCCTTAGATTTTCAGGACAGAAACAGCGTTGCCGATTTTTTATTGAAAAGATTTTCCAAATGGAGTGAAGTTTACAAACAATTAATACGTTCGGTATCAACATTTCAATGCTTGCCCACAAGGAAATTTCCTTTGAACAATGATTGGAAAAGTAACCGTCCATTACCCATAACAATGATTGGCGATGCTGCTCATTTGATGTCGCCTTTTGCAGGACAGGGTGTAAATACGGGATTATTGGATGCTTTGATATTGTCTGAAAACCTTACAAACGGAGAATTTACAAGTATTGAAAATGCCATCGAAAACTACGAACAACAAATGTTTGTTTATGCAAAAGATACGCAGGACGAATCGACAGAAAACGAAACCGAAATGTTTAGTCCCAATTTTTCGTTTCAAAAATTATTGAATCTATAAACAGTAAGAAAAAACGGCTACTAACAAGCAGTTTTGCAATAGTGGGGCAGAAGTGCAAAATTGAACTTGTGTGCTTCTATCAACTTTTGTACATTAGCTGCCAGTTTAAGATGGGTGCATTTGAGTATGCCCAAAGGAGCCCGCAAGTATGCGCAGGACGAAGCCAGTAGCCGCGCCGATGGTGGCGCGGGTCTATCTGCGCGTCAGCACCGACGCGCAGGACTTGGAACGCCAAGAGGCGATCACTACGGCCGCGAAGGCCGCCGGCTACTACGTCGCCGGCATCTACCGTGAGAAGGCATCCGGCGCACGCGCCGACCGGCCTGAGCTGCTGCGCATGATCGGCGACCTACAGCCCGGCGAGGTGGTCATTGCCGAGAAGATCGACCGCATCAGCCGCCTACCTTTGCCCGAGGCCGAGCGCCTGGTGGCCTCGATACAGGCCAAAGGCGCACGCCTGGCCGTCCCTGGCGTGGTCGATCTATCCGACCTGGCGGCCGAGGCCCAGGGCGTCGCCAAGATCGTGCTGGAAGCCGTGCAGATCATGCTTTTTCGCCTGGCCTTGCAGATGGCCCGCGACGACTACGAGGACAGGCGCGAACGCCAGCGCCAAGGCATTGAGTTGGCCCGCCAGGCCGGGCGGTACAAGGGCCGCCGTGCTGATCCGAAGCGCCGCGCCCAAGTTGTCGCGCTGCGCAAGTCCGGCTACAGCATCAACAAGACCGCCGAGCTGGCCGGGTACAGTGCGGCCCAGGTGAAACGGATATGGGCCGAGGTCAGCCAGGCCGAAGCGAAGCAGCACGGCGCGTTCGTGGAGGACGCATTGACGGAAGCCGATGCCCTGGCCGCTGTCGGCCAGGATGAGCGCCAGGAGGAAAGGGCATGAAGAAGCCGAACCAAGACGACGAGCCGTTTTTCATCACCGAGGAGATTGCGGCCGAAATGATCGCCGGCGGCTATGAGTTCGAGCTGCCGCCCATTCCTTGCACCATCCGCCTACGCGACGTGCTGGAGCGCATGACCGATGCTGAGCTAGCATTGCAGCCGGGCGAGATCGCCGACCAGGAGCGTGAACGCTGCCGGCGCAAGCCGTGTTCAACCTCATGATCTGGTCATGGTATTTTTCATGGCACTGAGCCTGATAGTTCTTGCAAATTGTTGTCACTAAAGGGTTTTGTGTGCTTGTTTACAATCGAGTGGGAGTGACGGGCACTGGCTGGCAATGTCTAGCAACGGCAGGCATTTCGGCTGAGGGTAAAAGAACTTTCCGCTAAGCGATAGACTGTATGTAAACACAGTATTGCAAGGACGCGGAACATGC
>NZ_VPBU01000038.1:0-8505 GCF_013418565.1 Acinetobacter sp. YH12135 | reverse complement strand
GGTGACAACGTTGAAATGTCAGTAGAATTAATCCACCCAATCGCAATGGACCCAGGTCTACGTTTTGCGATCCGTGAAGGTGGTCGTACTGTAGGTGCGGGTGTTGTTGCTAAAGTAACAGCATAATCACTTTATAGTGTGAAAAAGCGCTCCATTTGGGGCGCTTTTTTTATGGCTGTATTTTGTGTGCTAGTTTCCAGGTGGATGAAAGCTTGTCCTACTGTATTGATGGATGAAATAGCTGTTCTTTAAACCTTGAATCAATCTAAAACCATTTTATGAACATTCTTTTGCTGCGGTTTAGTTGCCTTTTTTTCTCTTACATCATAAAAATAATTTTGCTGTCTAATTATTCTTGCTCTTACGTCATAAAAAATCATCGTCTATTTTTTACTCTTGCGTCGTAAAAATAATTTCATTGTCTATTTTTTACTCTTGCGTCACAAAAAATAATTTCACTTATCATTATTTTTTATTCCTCATGTCCCGAACTGACAACTCACTGTCCTTAACTGCACTTAAATACCGCACAGAAAACCGTAATATGAACTCATACCGAAAAATAAAAAATATAGCGGGTTACAGGAAATGAATGACTTCATTGTTGTAACCTCAGGAGTGAGCAACATGAATGCTAAAGTGAGTATTAGTGAACGTGCAGGGGCGAGTTTTCCTGTCCGTCGAATGAATTTCAACTTTGATGCTGTACCTGAATATTGGATGAATGGTAATGCAGGTCTAACGCATTTTATGACTGCATTATCTGCGTTATTTCCCGCAGGTGAGAAGTTCTTTATAGACAGTGTGCGTGCTGTGCGTTATCACCCAATGCTGAAAGACAATGCAGATTTACAGAAAGAAATCAGTGCATTTATTGGACAAGAAGCCATGCACACGCATGAGCATGTCGGTTTTAATGCCTCTGCACAGAAATTTGGGCATGATGTTGATACTTTGGATTGTTATACAGATACTGTGATTCAAACTACACGCAAATTTATGGCAAAGTTGGCTAAACCGATTGGCATTACACAGAAAATGGTAGATTTAACTGCGACCACTGCGCTAGAACATTTCACAGCTACGATTGCCTCACAATTATTGACCAATTCACATATTCAAGAATTGATGACCGATGACACCATGAAAACTATGTGGTTGTGGCATGCGATTGAAGAAAACGAACATAAAGCTGTTGCGTATGATGTATTTGAAGGTGTGTTTGGCAAAGGTCTGAAAGCCTATGCACTACGTACAAGTTCTTTGGTTATTTCGATGCTGACTTTATTTTTTGTACAAAACTATTTTTTGTGGCGTTTACTAAAACAAGACAAGCAGTTGAATTTGGAAAATTTACGCATGATTTATCGTTATGCCTATAGTCCATCTAAAGGGATTATTACAGGCATGGGCAAAGAAATGTTGTTCTATTTCAAACCGAATTTTCATCCTAACGATTTTGATACCACAACATTATTAAATACTTGGAAAGCTAAATTAGGCTTTTAAACTTTTCCTTTTGGTCAGGCAACGTAAGTTGCCTTTTTTTTTGCTCGATTTTTTTGTCGTGAAATCTATAATGCCTACATCTTAGAACAGCACAAGATCATTTCTTATGATTCGTTTAATGCAAGCCCATGATGTCGCCGATGTGGTTGCGATTGAAAATTTGGTACAAAGTCATCCGTGGAGTGCCAAACAATTTGCCGAAGCGGTAGAGAGTTATCACAGTACCGTGATTGAACATGCAGGGAGAGTGGTGGGTTTTTGTATTTTGCAACCTGTGTTGGATGAAGCAAATTTGTTGTTGATGGCGGTGCATCCAAGTCAGCAAGGCAAAGGTTTAGGTTATCAACTGCTAGAACATTCTATTGCAGGTTTGAAAAACCAACCTGTGCAGATTTTTTTAGAAGTACGTGAAAGTAATTTAGCTGCGATAGCCCTGTATGAAAAGTCAGGTTTTCATCAAATTGATTTACGTAAAAATTATTATCCTAAAACGGATGGCACACGGGAGCATGCCATTATTATGGTGAAATCTTGTAGCGATGATTTTGCCAGTTTGTTTAAGTGAATCTGATCGATGCAAAAATCAGTATTGCATCATTACATTTTTATTTGATGATGGAGTTATTCCAGCCTAAGGGCAGCGTGGTCATTAAGGAGTTTCCCAATTGCTGCACCTCATCGGTATTTAGGCTGCGGTTAATGCGTCGCCATTGACCATCAAGCAGTAGCTCAAGGGGCACATATTGCGATTTATAGTTCATTTTATTGGAATGTGGTACCCAATAACCTAAGTAAACATATTGCAGTCCCAAATGCTGTACCTGTTCAATTTGTTTTAATACCGCAAATGTTCCGAGTGAGCGACGACTTTCGTCTGGGTCAAAAAAGGTATAGACCGCAGAAATACCATCATCTAAATAATCACAGGTCGATACTGCAATTAAGCGATCATCTTGCCAAACCTCTAAAAAGAAGCTGCTGGTACAACTGTGGATTAGGAATTTTTCAAATTGGTCACGGCTGGCAGGGAACATATCGCCATCGGCATGTCGTTCATTGATATAGCGTTCATACAGCGCATAATGCAAATCACCTGCATCTTGTGGCTTGGTGATTTTGATCTGTAAATCGTGATTGCGTTTCCAAGCTTTCTTTTGCGTGCTGTTCATTTTAAATTCAGCGACAGGAATACGTGAAGAAAGGCATTGGCGGCACAAATGGCATTCAGGACGATAGACAAAATCGCCACTGCGACGAAAACCGACCCGAGAGAGTTCAGACAAAGTCAGCACATCAATTTTATGTGCAGGATCTAAAAAAACCATCCGCGCAGATTTTTCAGGTAAATAGCTGCAATCATGCGGCGGAGTAATGTAATACTGCAAATCATTTAGCAGGGATTTTGGGTGATATGAATTCATTTTCAAGATCCCTCTCTGTTATTGTCATTCAAGTAGGCGCGCATACTGCGCTATTGTTTTACTTGAAAATACACTGTCCTGATATTTTTTCCAATTGATTGCAGGCTGTTTTACAACATCTTGTAACGATTTAAGATAGTCTTGGCGAGAAAGTGTACATGCTCCGAGACTGATTAAATGGTCATTGACCAATTGGCAGTCAATCCAAGGCAATTGTTGTTCTTGTCCGAGCAGCATCAAACTATAAAATGCCATTTTAGATACATCGGTACGATGGCTAAACATGGACTCGCCAAAACAGCCCTTGCCAATGCTGCCCCCATACAAACCGCCGACCAAAAGATCTTGCTCCCAAACTTCGACACTGTAGCCATAACCTGCTGCAAAAAGCTGACTGTAACCTTGAATGATCTCTTCAGAAATCCAAGTTTCATTGGCATAGCTACGGGGCAAGGCACAATTGCGAATTACCTGTTCAAAGGCATGATTGATAGTAATGCGATAATCTATTTTTTTCATGTTGCGGATTAAAGACTTACTCGGCTGATAATGTTGCGGAATAATTACGCAACGTGGCTCAGGACTCCACCAACAAATAGGATCACCTTCTGAAAACCATGGAAATAAGCCATGTGTATAGGCTTCATATAAGGTTGAAGGGGAAAGGTCTGCACCTACACAAATCAAGCCTTCACCCTCAGGATCAACTTCAATGGGATCGGGGAAAATGAATTGTGAAGCCGGGAGCGTGTGCATATCAATTGCCGTATGAAGTTTTACGATGAACTTGATTTCATCATACCTAAAAATGCCGTGATAAAAAAACCGCTCAAGGAGAGCGGTCTTTAAACTTGGTCACTAAATTATTCACCAAGTGCATCTAAATATTTTTCTGCATCCAAAGCTGCCATACAACCTGAACCTGCAGAAGTAATCGCTTGGCGATAAATTGAATCGGCCACATCACCTGCAGCAAATACGCCAGCCACAGAAGTTTGAGTCGCATTGCCTGAAGTGCCGCTTTGTACTTGGATATAACCATCACGCAAGTTCAATTGACCTTCGAACATGCCTGTATTCGGTTTGTGACCAATCGCAATGAATAAGCCAGACACATCAACAATTTGAGTAGAGCCATCAGTGGTTGATTTTAAACGTACTGAAGTTACGCCTGTGTTGTCGCCCAAGACTTCATCAACTTGGTTATTCCAAAGAATACTGATTTTGCCTTCTTTTTCTTTGGCAAATAAATGATCTTGCAAGATTTTTTCAGAGCGAAGTGAATCACGACGATGCACCAATGTCACGTGTGATGCAATGTTAGACAGGTATAATGCTTCTTCAACAGCCGTGTTACCACCACCAACGACCATCACTTTTTGGTTTTTGTAGAAGAAACCATCACAGGTAGCACAAGCACTTACGCCTTGACCCATAAATGCTGCTTCAGATTCTAAACCTAAATATTGTGCAGTCGCACCTGTGCAAATGATTAAAGCATCACAGGTAAATTCTTCCATATCACCTTTCAGTACAAATGGGCGCACATTCAGGTTTACTTCATTGATATGGTCATACACGATTTCTGTGCCAAAGCGTTCCGCATGAGCTTGCATACGTTCCATTAACGCTGGGCCTGTTAAACCTTCAGGATCACCTGGCCAGTTATCAACTTCCGTAGTTGTGGTGAGTTGACCACCCAATTGTAAGCCTGCAATTAAAGTCGGTTTTAAGTTGGCACGTGCAGCATATACTGCAGCACTATAACCTGCAGGGCCTGAACCTAAAATAATTAAACGTGAGTGACGAGCGCTCATGCACAGCATCCTTTTTTTATTTAGAAATTTATGGAATTATACGTGAAACAGGATGAGTTTGCTGTGTGATTAAAGTTGATATTACTGATCATGTAAATCGATTTGAGCTATATAGAAAAAGTTAACAACACACTTCAATAATCTTGCATCTTTTTCTAGGCAACACATGCATAATAGAAGGTCTGTTATAATTTATAGCTTGCTGTGTGGTGAAGCTTGCATCGTGAAATGCAACTTAAATGACACAGCTAAATGAAATACAGACGCTCCGAATCAGGTGGCTTTTTAAGACCATCGAACAAACAAAAAACATTGATGAAGAATTGGCGACAGGACAATATATGACTGCGGTGTCGGGTGCTTATGCACATCGCTTAATAGCGACATTATTTTTGGTCTCTTTTGGAATATATCTGTTCCTTGCAACGGTGACCTATACTCCATTTGACCCAGGTTGGATGCACATTTCCAGTGACACCCAACAGGTTTCAAATGCGAGTGGAATCGCAGGTGCGTGGATTGCCGATTTACTGTTTGGCTTTTTAGGTTGGGCGAGTCTGCTTCTTCCTGCTTATTTTTTTATTGAAGCCTTACAAGTCTGGTGGCCACGTAGTTTTTTAAACCGTCCATTTCGTTATGCTGCACAATTCTTCATTTTATTGGCAACAGCAAGTTTGCTGTATTTATTTTGGCAAGTACCTGCCGATACGTTAGACAATGCCTCAGGCGGCATCATTGGTTTTGAACTTGGGAAAAGTTTATCGCAAATTTTAACCATTTATGGAGCAACACTTTTTTTAGTCGTCTTTTGGATTTTCTTATTTACCCTCGCATTTGGGGTGAAGTGGAACAGAACGTGGGCAACTTTAAAAGCTACACCTGCTTATCTGCAAGATTTGTTCTATCGCAATGTACCTGAAGCAGAATCTGACTTTGACCGTTCTACACCACAGGTGAAAAAGACCGTTGTCGCTGCTGCACCTGTGGTTGCTGTTGAAGTGGTATCAACTGATTTAGAAGCAGCAAGTGAACCCGTGGTTGCACAGGCGAAAGAAGCTGAAACAACTGCACCACATCCTGCGGCAGAGCGTATGTTTAATCACATGCAGCAACGTGAAGAAGAAGAGCAACAGGCGCAGCAACAGCTATTGGTGCAAGATGAAATTGATGATGTTGAGTTAGAAAAAACCATCGAAAAGGCGCATCGCTTAGAACAAGACAGCCAGCGTATTGTTGCGACAGGCGAAGTGTGGCGTGCTTTACAAGAAAATACCGACAGTCAGCATAACCAAGACATTCATGCATTATTACGTGCTTCTGAAGAACTAGAGCCACATCTACAATCGAATCCTTTTGATGAAGTGCGTCCTGCATCTACGGCATCTCAAGCCACTGCAAAATCTTCGTTAGATTGGGATGATGATCAAATTTTTGATGAATTGCTCGCAGCAGTTCCGCAAGGCAAAGCTGCAAGTGATTTACACAGCCCATTCCAAAACAGCGGGGCAATGGATACTTTAGATGAGTCTGTGACCCAGCAAGAAACAGTGCATCCGCACTCGAATCCTACGGCTCACAATTTTAACAATGATCTCAGCAGATTTGAGTCAGATTTTAACCCGCCATCGTCAAGTGCTTCGAATACGCAAAATCATGCTGTACGCCAAGAGCGCCATTTGCAGCATGATTTAGACAGTTTAGATGACTTGTTGGTGGATGATCTTTTGGGTGATGAGTTACAGCAAGATGCATTTCAAGATCAAGCGCCTGTAGCGCGTAGTACCAGTAGCTATGCACAAAGTTCTGCTTTTGTTCAGGCACCTATTCAGACGGCAGCCACTGCCGCAGTGATGGCAAACGCAGCGACTGCTACACAGGCTGAACAAGCAGAAAAAGTGGCGTTATCCAAAGAAGCATTTATCGAAGCTTGGCAGGAAACCGCAGGCAAACCACTAGACGAAGATGACTTTGATTTTGATGCGCCGCTGACCGATGCACATGGTCGTCCGATGTCACGCGCCATGCAGGTTGCAGAAAAACGTCGTGATTTATCGCCATTACCGGGTTTGGACTTGCTCGATAAAGTCGATCCAAACAAAAAAGTGAACTTCACCGCAGAACAATTATCGCGCTTGTCGGAATTGCTGGAAATTAAATTACAGGAATTTAATGTCAAAGCCAAAGTGGTTGAAGCACAGCCTGGTCCTGTCGTGACCCGTTTTGAGCTGGATTTGGCACCTGGGGTCAAAGCTTCAAAAGTAACCAATATTTCTCGTGACTTGGCGCGTTCAATGTCGATGGCATCGGTACGTGTGGTCGAAGTGATTCCAGGCAAACCGTATATTGGCATTGAAGTACCGAATAGTTCACGTGAAATGGTACGTTTGATTGAGTTATTACAAACGCCTGCTTTTGAAGATCCAAACGGCATTTTATCTATGGCGATGGGGAAAGACATTTCAGGCAATCCTGTGATTACTGAATTGGGCAAAGCACCACACATGCTCGTAGCAGGGACAACGGGTTCAGGTAAATCAGTGGCAGTGAACTCGATGATTTTGTCGATGTTGCTGAAATACAAGCCTGATCAATTACGCTTAATTTTGATTGACCCGAAACAATTGGAACTCGCCAACTATAACGATATTCCACACTTATTGACGCCTGTAGTGACTGATATGAAAGATGCCGTCAGCGCTTTAAATTGGTGTGTCAATGAAATGGAACGTCGTTATAAGCTAATGTCTTTCCTGAAAATTCGTAAATTAAGCGACTATAACCGTAAGGTTGAAGAATCTATTGCCAATGGTGAAGATTTAATTGATCCAACTTGGAAGCCGGGAGATTCAGCAACGCAAGAACGTGCACCGCGTTTAACACCATTGCCATCTATTGTGATTGTGGCAGATGAGTTTGCCGACATGATCATGCAAGTGGGCAAGAAAGCGGAAGAAATGATTACCCGTTTGGCACAAAAATCACGTGCAGCAGGGATTCACTTACTCTTAGCAACTCAGCGTCCATCGGTGGATGTGATCACAGGTCTAATTAAAGCCAACATTCCAACCCGTGTAGCTTTGCGTGTGAACTCGAAAATTGACTCACGTACTATCTTGGATGCGGGCGGTGCAGAAGACCTGCTTGGTCATGGTGATATGCTATTTTTAGGGCCGGGTAAAATTGAGCCAGAACGTGTGCATGGCGCATTTATTTCGGATGATGAAGTCAACCGTATTTGTGATGCGTGGCGTGAGCGTGGCGATCCTGACTATGTCGATGAAATCTTGACGCCATTTGATGAAGAACCATCTTCACGTGGTTTTGAAGATGGTGAAGGCAGTCCAGACCGTGATGTGTTGTATGATCAGTGTGTAGCATTTGTTTTGGAAACACGTAAAGTGTCGACCTCATCTTTACAGCGCAAATTTAGCTTGGGCTATAACCGTGCGGCACGTATTGTCGATCAGATGCAAGAGCAAGGCATTGTGAGCGAGCAAGGAGCAAATGGGAAACGTGAAATTTTAGTGTAAAGCTTTCACTTTCTGTTTGATTTTGAATCAAGTAGTGCTATAAAAAAATCCCGCAATTCAATTGCGGGATTTTTTCTTTTTACACTCAATCTTTTTGGCTGAATTGTAAGCATCCGGCTAACACAGCCTTACCAAGCGATCCTATAAGCCTTAATTTAGTTCCCACCTAAAAACAAGTGGGGACTTAATCCATGAACATGGATATATATTCAGCAACACCTCCTGTTG
>NZ_VPBU01000037.1:0-9259 GCF_013418565.1 Acinetobacter sp. YH12135 | reverse complement strand
TAAACATCATTCGATTGCTGGTTTTTTAGCAGGCGTATTTTCTTCACTATGTGCGTATCAACTTTGCCAAAAGAATAAGCCTAAAATTCATGTGATTAAATCTTTGGCTTATCCGTAACTGGGGTTAGATTAGTATTTAATCTGCAAATTCCAAACTTTCTAAAAGATTAACGATATTTACCAAATACTTTCCATGTTTGGTTATCTGCCAAAGGGTCTTGATAACTGTCACTACGCTGCTTACGTGGCTTATCTCGGGCATCGACCAGTTCAAAATATGGTTCGACACTTAATACAATACCATTCACATAAAAACGGGTGCGCGTGTAGTCACTTTGCCCATGCTGAAACACATAAGTACGCAAATCAATAAACTCACGATGTGCCACCAGTGCTGCATTGTCATCACTGTCTAACCAACGCTGCATGAGCTGAATTTCCTGCGGTTCAAATTGCCCACATTTTTCGATCAGGCTGGCAATCCCCCGAAAAGTTTTCGATTCTTTGGCGCGGGTTTTATTCACTCGAATCCGATCGACATGAAAATAAAATAAGGGCAAGTTCAAATGACTGGGTAAATGCACCGCATCAATGACTGCATCTTGCATAAAAGGCTGAAATAAATCCTGTGCACGTTCAATCAACCCTGTCCATTGTTTATAGTATTCTGCTACTTCTGCGCGTGTTCCATAATAAATCGGCAAGCCTTCAACATGGGCAAGTTGCACGGGTGGCCAAATATTTTGACGTAATAAAGCAATGTCGCTTTTTAAACTTTGTACCGCAATCGCATCTTGCATCAGCCACTCCAATTTTGCTTAGGCTATTTTTAGCTTAAGGCAAAGGTTTTGTTTCTGCAAGGCTTTGCCTATAATGAAACATTCAGATTTTTAGCTTAGGAAAAATTCATGGTTCAAAAGATTGAAGCAACCGATGTAACCGAAGAAGAAGCATTAAATGCGGCTTTTTTTGAACGTGCCGATGAATTTATTAAACAGGCCAATGGCTTCTGTCATTTTGAAAAAGGCTCCACAGTAAAACCTGCCGAAATTCGTGGTCAGGTGAGTGCTGCCATGTTATTTGCTACTGCACGTTTTAATACTTGGGTGGCAGCCAATAATTTTAAAGATGGCAATGAAATGCGCGATGCCAAAGACCAAGTTATGTCATATATCTTGCAGCAATTTCAAATGATGCTTGAAGATAACTATGATGAATATTGCGAACAGTTTGAAAACTATTTGCGCTTCCGTCACAACGAAGAATTTCATACCCATAAACATGATCACGACCACTCGCACGATCATTAATTTTGCATATAAACAAAGCCCTACGGGGCTTTTTTATTGCGGCTAATTTTCAAACTTGTAGATTTCGATAAATAACCCTTCCCTTTTGTAACATGATGGCTTTGAATAGTGAAATAATAGCGTCATAAAAACAGGATCATTATGCAGAATCTAGGATTTGCACTCATTGATGCACATATTCATCAGTGGGATCCGTATAACACGCCACACAGCGCACGACTTGCTGTTAAGCTTTTGGGCAAGCATCCCAATTTGCTAGATAAAACCATCCGCCTGATAAAACCGAAAACACTCATTGAAACTTTGGGACGCACCGAGCACGTCACATCGCCCTATTTACCTGAGCATTATGCCCGCGACTTAGGTTTTTATACGGCTGAAAAAGTTGTGCATATTGAAGCCAATTGGCACAACCATAAAGGCAAAGGTGTAGTTGGTGAAACCGAATTTATAGAAAGTCTGGATTTTAAAAATAATGGTTTGGCTTTGGGCGCGATTGTCGCCACTGCAGACCCGCGCGATTCTAATTTTAAGAAAATTCTCAAATTACATCACAAAGCCTCTCCAAACTTCCGTGGAATTCGTAAAATGGCAGCCGTGCATGAAGATCACGGGATTTTCTCTTGGGCAGACGAACCACATTTATATCGGAACAAAAAGTTTCTAAAAGGTTTTGAAGCTTTAGCGCAATATAATTTAAGTTTTGATGCATGGACGTATTCGACCCAATTGGGCGATGTCTTGGCGCTGGCTAAACAATTTCCAGAAACTTCTATTGTACTTGACCATTTGGGCACACCTGCAGGGTTGTTCGGGCAAGTTGGCACACATACAGGCGTGACCAAAACAGCACGGGAAAACATTCTGTTTCGTTGGCAAGAAGATATTGCCGAGTTGGCACACTGTCCAAATGTTTACAGCAAAATTTCAGGGTTATTTATGCCTGTTTTAGGACATCAATTTCACTTGCAAAAACGTGAAGCCTCAAAACAGGAAATTATAGATTTAACTGCACCACTGATTCAGCATGCCTTACAAAGCTTTGGAATATATCGGTTGATGTTTGCTTCCAATTTTCCAATGGATCGAGTGAGCACGTCTTTGGTCAATTTAATTGATGCGACTAGTGATATTGTTGCGGCCTATCATCCAAATGCTTTGCAGCAAGTGTTTCATCATAATGCCAAACAGTTTTATCGTTTATAAAGCTTTAGCCAATTGAGCATAGATAGCAAACTTGAAGACAAAAAACGCATCGAAATGGATGCGTTTTTTGTATCTGCTCAAAATTAAATTGAATCTTTATTTAGACTGCGGCTTTAACGGCAGCACCTCAACATTGGCTTGACCATATTGATCGGCGGCTACTTCAAGCAAATGTTCTAAGCGTAAATATTTCTGAATCACAGCATCTACATCGGCTTTGCTGAGTTTTGCTAACGCTTGATCACGTCGCTCACGGTAACGTAAATCACGACCTTGTTCTAATTGCGGTACCAACATACGGTGGATACTGCGTTCATCTTCTAAGGCAGTCACACGTTTTTTCAAAATATCGGCTTTTGCAGCTTCAACTTCTTGCAAGCTGACACCATCACGGCGCAAATCCTGCAACACTTTATGCACCGCCTGTGACACTTGAGTCGACTTGCCTGCACTGTATTGCGCAGAAATACTGAGTGCACCCGATTGTTCAAATTCACTTAAACTCAAACCACTACTAAAACCATAAACCAATGCATTTTTTTCACGTAGTTCTTGCGCCAAACGTGAAGACAATTGCGATTCGCCCAAAATATAACTCAGTACCATCATGGCAGGTGTGTCAGGATGATTCACGCCCAAAGGTAAGGTCAATAGACTTTGATAACTGCCAAATTCACGCTGTTCTGCTAATACATGCAACTTTTTCGCAGGATATGCCGTATAGGCTGAATCTAAGCGTTGATATGCTTCCGTATTACGCGATTGTCCTAAACGCTGAACTAAAGTTTTTTTGATTTGTTTCGGATCAAACTCACCTGTAATGGCAATATGTGCATGATTCATAGCAAAAAATTGACGATATAACTGCTGCACCTGTGCTTGGGTTGCAGCTTGCAGTTGTTGCTTCGCAAATTCAGGCTCGAAGTGATAGCGTAAATCGCCTTGCGGGTAAATTTCAATTAAACGCACCATAGTCAAAGCTGCTACAGTTTCAGGCTCGGTATAAGGTCGTTCTAAACTGGATAAACTTTGAGAACGAATTAAATCAAACTGACTTTGCTCAAAACTCGGGTTTTGCATGACATCTAAAACAAAGTTAAAAAACGCATTAAACTTTTCTTTTTTCGCCACAATTTGAATATGAATTGCGTTGCCATCGGCTTGGGCAAATGCTGAACCACCTGCAGCAATTGACTGATCGGCAATGTCTTGCAAGCTATGCTCTTGAGATGCACGCAGCAGCAAATACGCGGTTAAATCCAGAATTTCGCCCTGCTTAAATAAAGATTGTGCCGTACCAAAATTCACCGAAATGGTCGCATAGGTTTTATCATCACGCGTTGCAGTTGGAAATAATGCATATTCGGCACCATTTTTTAAGCTGCCACGCTGAATCTTTTTTTCATTTTTAATCAAAGCTTGTTTAGATTTTTGCACATAGTCTGTCACTTCTTGCTGATAACTTTGCACATCTTTCAAAGGTGCAACAGGTGCATCTTGCTGATCTAAAGTTTTTGCTACATTTGGATTATTTTTTGCTGTGAGTGCCTGTTTTTGATCTTCAGGAGTGGGTTGAATATCCCCTATTATGCGATGTTCTGCAGTAAAAAATTGTTTTAAACGCTGATTCAGTTCATCTGCATTTAACTGTTGAATATTGTTTAAATCACGCCAATATTGTGTCCAATCACCTTGATACGCCACAGCATAATCACTCAAGCGACCACCCAAAGCCACCGCATCATTCATCACACTGTCTGCCTGATTTTGAATCAAGTTTTTCACACGTTGTAACTCGGCATCATCAAAGTTTTTTGCCTGCTCGATACTTTGATTCAAGCCAGCTTGTAATTGCTTGGCATCATGATTCGGTGCATACAAAGCCCCCATCAGCACCAAATTAAAATCTTGATCTAACCAAGTGCTGGACTGCACCATGGTACTTTTGCCTGTTTCTACCAGTGCTTGATACAAATGCCCACTCGGTTGCAACGTATGTAAATAAGGTGACAGCGCCAAAGCGGTTTTGATCTTTTCGTCATTGCCATTTAAATACAGATTAAATTTGGCCAGTTGACTGCCCTTTTGTACCACAAAATTTCGTTGCTGAATTTTGTTACTGTCTAATCGTGGCACCTGTACCTGTTTGGGAATTTGCCGTGCAGCAATTGGACTAAAATGCTGATCAATTTGTTTTAACACCGCTGCCTGATCAAACTTGCCTGTCATCACCAAAATAGCATTATTGGGCGCGTACCATGTGCGGTAAAATTGATTTAACTCCTGCATTTTAATGGATTGCAGTTCGTTTAAATCGCCAATGGGTAAGCGTCCGAAATACTGATTACCATAGGCTGATTTCCACACCTGATCTAACAAGACTGAAAACGGTTGATCCATCCGCACTTCACGTTCACGCTTTACAATCGCAATTTCGGCAGGCACATATTTTTCCTGCATGACCAATTTATCCATGCGTTCCGCTTCAAGATAAATCATCTCATTGACGGCGCGAGTTTCAGGACGAATGATGTTGGTGTATTTAGTGGAGTAATAGTCGGTGCTGGCATTGTGCATTAAACTATATTGATCTAAACGGCGCTGAAACTCCTCGGCAGGTACGTTTTCTGTACCTTTAAATGCCAAATGTTCCAACAAGTGTGCCAAACCACCTTTGCCTTGTGGATCATTCAATGAACCCGTTAAATACACCATATTCATAAAGACTTTATTTTCTTTCTGATTGGGTGCCAAAATGACTTTTAAGCCATTATCAAGTTGATATTCTTGTATTTCTTGCTTAGATTTTACTAAAACTGGCTGCGCGAAAATCACGCCATTGAATGCCAGTACACATAAAGATAAAGTGAGGGTTTTAAAACGTAGCAACTTCTTTTTCCCGATTGATTTCATTCTATTTTTGATTTGCCATCGAAAATGGCAATTTTCAACTTGAGCTTAACAGCATACCAAGCTGCGATTAAATCAACCGTAAAAATTTGCAAAATATATGATTTAAACCAAGCAAAACTTGCAAACTACTCTCATCTCAGCTTTTTTCCTATAAAGAAAGATGAAAACTTAATATGACAAAAATAAAGCAATGATCAATCGTAAATTTGACTATGCATTTGATCATTTTTAAAGGATGAAAGAAATCTAATGCAGGACATAGTTTAAATCATGATTTCGCCCTGCAAATATAGCTGTGCATAACCTGAAATTTCGATACGACCATTAGGCAACATCTTGCAATACAGTATGCCACCTCGGGCTGAAGCCTGATAAGCCACAAGTTCAGTTTGCTGCAATTTTTCTGCCCAAAGTGGTGCAATTGCAGTATGAATTGAGCCTGTAACAGGGTCTTCTGCAATGCCCATAGCGGGTGCGAAATAACGCGACACACAGTCATACTGTGCATTTTTAGAAGCAGTAATCGCAACATCATCACTCGACTGTGCTGTGATAGCTGTACGCAATTGTCCCAATTGTTTTAATAATTCAAGATTCGGCTGTTCATCTAGCACATCTTGTACCGATTCATACTCCACAATATAAGCTTGCGCATTGATATAGACATTTTTAAATGGTTTAGTCAAAGCTTGGCGTAAAATATCGGGATAATCTTCAACTTTCTGGGCAGCGCGTATCGGGAAATTCATGCAAATTTTGCCATCTTGCTGTTGCTGAACTGTAAAAATCCCCAAATTTTTCACATGAAATTGAATTGTATTTGCCTCTGTATAATCCTTAAATAAAACAAAGCTGCTGGCAAGTGTGGCATGTCCGCAAAAATCGACTTCTGTTATGGGGGTAAACCAGCGGATTTCAAAGTTTTCTGCATCTATCATTTTGACAAAAGCGGTTTCGGACAGATTATTTTCCAATGCGATATTTTGCATTAAATCATCAGCTAACCATGTTTTACTCACAAGCACGGCGGCGGGATTGCCTTTAAACAATTCATGGCTGAAAGCATCAACTTGGTAAATTTTCATGATTAAATGGTTTGTCCTAAAAATAATGACGGCTACCTAATATGAATAGGCTTTAAACATAAATGCTAAAAATATGTCATATTTATAAAATATTAGAGCTGAGGTTAGCGTGAACTTGCTAGTAAATATGGATAAGGATTCACAGCCCCATGCCCGCGTAGATAAATGCCATAATGCAAATGTGGCGGCGTGTTTTGGGCATTGCCTGACGTGCCAACAAAACCAGTAACTTCACCAGCTTCAACCCAGTCTCCCACATGAATATGTTCGGCATAATCATCAAGGTGTGCATAATAATGTTGGCTTAATGCAGGCCCAGTAATCCAAATGACTTTTCCACCTAAGCGGTCT
Source organism: Acinetobacter sp. YH12135 (assembly GCF_013418565.1). Taxonomy (NCBI): domain Bacteria; kingdom Pseudomonadati; phylum Pseudomonadota; class Gammaproteobacteria; order Moraxellales; family Moraxellaceae; genus Acinetobacter; species Acinetobacter sp. YH12135. Next base: position 2,394 of record NZ_VPBU01000037.1, on the reverse strand, counting down.
AAACCAATTTTATGCACAACGCCATCTGTCGCCGCAATGACGGCTGTACCACGCACCGCAAAAATATCAGTCCCCTGATGCTTTCGCCCTTCACTGCGTGCTGCCCCCCAAGTATCTTGTATTTGAGCAAAATTTACACCTTTCACTGGAATTTGTAGTGGAGTCACTGCGAATTCAGTTTGTTGCAATTTCCAGTATAAATACGGGGTTTGAATTCCTGCAGACTTGCCAGACACGGGTGGCTGACATGCACTAAGCAAAGCCAGCATTGAAAAGCTAAAGAAGAGTATAAAGCACCAATGACCTTGTTGCATAACATCCTAATTTATATTCATACACGTTTATCTTAATTTTATGCATTATAGATGCCTAGTCTGTTTCTGTAGTTTAATGCACACACACAAAAATAATTGTCTTTAAGCAATACTTTCCCCTATTCTTATCGCATAATAGACCCATCTTAAACACACTGTATTTGCGATTTAATTGGAAATCGCCCGTTTTTCCTTTTAAATACTCTCAATTTTCCCAATTTGTTGAATTTAAAGAAGCACTTCTTATGAAAATCGTCATCTTAAATAAACCATATGACGTTCTCTCTCAATTCCGTGAAGATGAAAAACATCTCACCATGTCGGCTTTTGTAGATGATCCAGACTTACGTTTAGCTGGGCGTTTAGATATGGATTCGGAAGGCTTGGTGTTCTTGACTGATCATGGCGGCTTGAATCAGTTTATTACCAATCCAGCCAATAAAAAATACAAAACCTATTTGGTTCAAGTCGATGGTGATGTCACTGAAGATGCCTTAGCACAATTGCGTAAAGGCGTAGAACTGAAAGATGGAATAACTTTACCTGCGCAAGCGTATAAAGTCGATGAGCCTGAATGGTTGTGGGAGCGTGATCCTCCTGTACGTTTCCGTGCTTCTGTACCTACTTCGTGGATTGAAATTTCAATTTGTGAAGGTCGCAACCGCCAAGTGCGTCGTATGACGGCTGCGGTTGGTTTTCCAACTTTGCGTTTAATCCGCACCAAAATTGGTTCAATTGATTTGGTGCAGTTGGGTTTACAGCCTGGTGAAACCAAAGAAATTGAACCGTTGTTATATCCTGATTTTAAAGATGTGCCTGCCGCTGAACCGTATCGCTCACGTTCATATGTGAAAAAACCAGGTGGTACGGGTGGCAAGCCAACCCATCAAAAGAAAAATAAAGATGGTACGCCTAAGAAAAAATCAGGTACGCCACGTATTTGGCAAATGGAAGAAAGTGAAAAGCCACGTCGTAAGACCAATGGTACCACACGTCCTAATACCAAAAGCCGTGGACGTCGGGCGCGTTAAATAAAAAGGAATAAGCTCACTCATTATAGTGGGCTTATTCCATTATTTTAAAGGAGTTCAGACTCTAGTATTTGAATATACTTTGGTAAATCCTGCTCTATAAGTTCACGAAACTTTTCAGTCAGAATTTTTCTTAATTTTTCTGTATCCCCACTTTCTATAAAATCACCAATATCATTTTCAGACAAAATTAATTTCTGAAATGACTGATGCCATTTAGGCTGTAAATTCTTGTCAACACGATTAAAAAAACTTTTGTGTTTGCGGTATATTTCAAAAAGCCTTTCACGAACTTCTTGTTCACCTGCTCCAATTTTTAAATCAAAATTAACAACATGATTTCTTATATTGAACTCATACAAATAAATAGTATTATTTTCTAAATTTCCATCCTTTGGAAACAGACCTTTATCCTTTAATTTCTCAATATTTTTATGCAAAAATATTGGTTGAAAGCGGACATAAGTTTTATTACTGTTATAAGGTAACAATAACTTCTCTTGCTCGATAAGTTCACGTAAAATATTACCAATTTCACTTGTATCATTTGGCGTACTATATTTAAAAACTAAATCGAAAGCAGACTTATATCTCTTATAGAGTTTTTTTGCGATATCTTCAATTTCTTTATTTTCATTCAACATAGATTTTAACGTCTGTAAATATTGCTCAAGAACAAATTTGGTTTTTTCAGCCAAATTAGCTGATTGTTTTAGGATTTTTTGTTCAATCAGCTTACTAATATGACCATAATTTAACTGAACATAATGTTTTGAATCCTGATCATTAATATTTTGATCTTCCAAAGACAAATAAATATAAATCTTATGTTTATAATCAGGATAACTTGTTTCAATAATATTTCTATATTTTCTAAGCTGACCTTTTCCTTCTCCAGAGTATATTTTATTTTCAATCATCATAAGTTGACAAAAATAACTAATCATGCGAAAAAGTTTTTTTAGTTAACAGATGCTCACACATGCCTCGAATTGTTTCTGTACCACTTAGTTTAGAACAGCGAGAACGACTCATTTTTCTGGCCAAGC
>NZ_VPBU01000036.1:0-9502 GCF_013418565.1 Acinetobacter sp. YH12135 | reverse complement strand
CGGTACGGCTGCCGAACACGTGGTGAGCCTGAACGGCAATGCGGTGGGTAGTTACGGCACGCTGGTTCTCAATGCGGACGGCACCTATACCTACAGCCTGGACAATGCGAATCCGCTGGTGCAACAGCTGGCTCCGACCGAGACACTGACCGAAACCTACAGCTATACCTTGACCGACAAGGACGGTGACACTTCAACCGCCACACTGACCATCACCATCAACGGAGTGAACGATGCGCCAGTAATTGATTTGGATGAAAACAACAGCTCTGGTGAGATAGGTAATAATTATCGTGCGACATATACTTTGGGTGGTGCAGCAGTTGCGATTGCAGATCTGGATGTGAAGATTACCGATGCGGATGTGACTACACAGCCACATATCAAGAGTGCGACCATTACTCTGGATAATGCACAAACAGGCGATATTTTAACGGTAGGTTCATTACCAGTAGGTATTACCTCTTCTGTATCGGGCAACGTCATTACCTTGACGAGTACTGATACAGTGAATGGTTCAACACTTGCTGATTATGAAACAGCCATCAAAGCGATTACTTTTAGTACAACAACAGCTAACGAAACGATTGAACGTAACATTAAGGTGAAAGTCACTGATATTGGCAACGCTGATAGTAATGAAGCAATCAGTAAAATTGCTGTAAGTGTGATTCAGGCGCCAGGTCAGCCAGGTGGTCCAACCAATGGTAATGACCCAATCACAGGTGGTGATGGTGATGATGTGCTTATTGGTGATGCCGGTGGTGTTAAAACTGTGCTTGAACCAGGAACAAACTATAACATTGCCTTTATCATTGATATTTCGGGAAGTATGAATGCTGCGATTGATATGACGGGTGATGTAGAGCCATCTGACATTACTACACAGCGTATGGATTTGGTGAAAAAGGCATTAGTTGATTATTTGAACAATACCGTTAAACCATTTGTTGAAGCATCAGATGGTTTAGGTGGGCATGTCAATTTAACCCTGATTCAGTTTAGTTCTTTTGGAGCGGCAGCAGGTAGCCATAATAATGCTAACAATGCAGCCACACATCGGATCTCTTTTGAAGATTTGCAATCGGGTAACTATACAAACTTGATAAATAGTATTAATGGTATGACGGCAAGTGGTGGCACAAACTATGAAGCTGCCTTTAACCGTGCAGCAAACTGGTTTGAAAAAACGAGTGTACCTGCTGGTCATAATGTTGCGGCAGCAAATGGTTATAAGAATTTAACATTCTTTATTACCGATGGTGACCCATATGCATATATGACAGGAACAACAGAACAACTATATAGTACGAGTATAACTGCTGCTCAACAAGCAACTACTTTACAAAATGCGATTAATGCCTTTAGTGATGTTCGAGATAATAGTGGTATAGCATTAAGCAAATTGAGTGATGTACATGCGATAGGTGTTGGCCCATTGGTGAAAAAACCATGGTTGGATTTCTTTGATAATACGACAGATGGAGGTGATGGTTTTATTGTTACCACTGATAAGACTGTGGATGTTAGCCCTGTAACTGGTTGGATAGCCAATTTTGATAATTATACAGGCACGAGTGGTCATCAGAATAATCCAAATTCATGGGTGCGTTCAGATAATACGCAAGCAGATGCGGCTACGGTGTTTTGGGGTCGTTTGGTCTTGGCAGATACCATTGCAAACAACAATCAAGTCGCAACCTATGAGGGTCCAGAGTTTACCATTACAACAACTCAACCACATGCTTATACATCTTTTGAGTATCGTCATGCCAACTGGGTAGGTGGTGATAGCTTTACTTGGACATTACAACAGAAAATCGGTGCGGATTGGGTAGATGTGGATAAGGGTACAAATGCTCAAACCAATACTGGAGCAAGTGCAGCAGTGACCATGTCATCTAAACTGGTGGCGAGTAATGCAACCTATCGTTATGTCTTTACCGTTGAGGATCAATCCACAACAGGTGGTAAATATCGGGTTCACCTTGATAATATTCGGGTGAACTATGCAGATGCAACCCATAATGTAACGGGTAAACAAGGTCAATCTGAAATTATCATGACAGGCGACCAGCTTAAATATGCTTTGGAGGCAGGTAGTTTAAAGCCAAATCTAAATAAAGTCGGTCATGATATTATGTTTGGTGGTACAGGTAACGATATTATGTTTGGTGATACCATCAATACAGATTGGCTTGGTGTTGATAATGATACAACAGCGATTTGGGGTAATCGTGACATTAATGCTGCAAATCAGCCTGATGCTGAAGGTTCTGGTATGGCTGCTTTGACTTACTATCTCGGACAAATGTTGGGTCGTGAAGCAGAAGCTAATGATTACTATGAATTTATTAAAGCAGAATCTAATGATACAACAGGTGTAAGTCGCTTTAATGCGACCAATGACATGCGTGGAGGTAATGATGTTCTCGATGGTGCTGCAGGTAATGACATTTTGTATGGTCAGGGTGGTAATGACACCCTGATAGGTGGTATAGGCAATGACATTCTGTTTGGTGGTACAGGTGCAGATACTTTTGTTTGGGGGCAAACACTCAACACCACAACGGGATTATTAGAGACCAATGGTACAAATGATGCAGATGGTTCAACCGATACCATCAAGGACTTTAACAAAGATGATGGTGATATCCTAGATGCCAAAGCCTTGCTTAATGCACTCGGCTGGACAGGTTCAGGTAACTTGAGTGATTTCGTGACTGTAACGAATGGTAGTAATAGCATTAACATTCATGATGCAACGCACACCAATATAGTCACCATCGTGGTTGAGGGTCAAACCTTTAGCGATATCACCGACATGATCAACAAAACCAACTTCCAGACTTAAACCTAGCATAGAGGGCGTAGTCACTTCGCCCTCTATCCCAAATTTATTTATTAATATGATGGCAACATCGTTAAACATTTAAGAAACTTTAAAATAAGGGGAAACCTGTGAAAGTATTAGCATTAACAAAAATTGCAAGCATGGTAGCGGTAGCAAGTGTAGCATTGAGTACATCAGCAGCAGACTTAACATCTGTGACTAAAACTGCGATTGAAAATAATCCAGAGGTTCAGGTGCAATGGTCAAACTTTCTTGAAGCCACTGCGAACCAAAAACAGGCGCGAGCAGGTTATTTACCATCAATTGATTTAAATGCAGCTTATGGTAAAGGCGATCGTGACTTTGATGATCGCGGCTGGTTTAATCAAGGTCAAGTCGAAGTGGCTTTGACACAAATGCTCTTTGATGGCTTTCGAGTAAAGAATAAAGTAGAACAAGGTGACTATGCTGCACTGCGTCGTTATTATGAGCTCAACTCTGGTGTAGAGCAAAAAGCCTTAGAAGCAGCGCAAGCTTATCTTGATGTACAACGTTATCGTGATTTGGTACAACTTGCAGAAAACAACTTTAACAATCACCAGCGTGTATATAACCAAATTCAACAACGTGCCAATCAAGGGGTAGGTAACCGCGCCGATTTGTCTCAGATCGCAGGACGTTTGTCTTTGGCACAAACCAACATGCTTACAGAACAATCGAATCTCAATGATGTGTCTGCACGTTATGCACGTATTGTAGGTGTAGAACCAGCAAGTACATTGGCACCAGTGACTTTAACTGCAAACTTGCCAGCGAATGCACAAGAGGCTGTACAAGCTGCCTATGCACATAATAATGAACTTAAAGCAGCGTTGAGCGAAATGCAATATGCACGTGCCAATGCAAAAGAGTACAAAGCCAATATGTACCCAACGCTCTCTTTTGTTGCGCGTACAGGGCTGTATCAAAACCGCAATAGCTTTGATGAACGCAGTAATCCAGACAAATATGGTCAAGACAGTGCTGTTGAATTACGCATGAATTATAATTTGTTCAATGGCGGTGCAGATAAAGCGGCATTAAATGCAGCCAATGCACGGGTTATGTTGTCAGATGATTTGAAAAATAAAGCCTGTGTAGATATTCGCCAAACGACAACTGTAGCATATAATAATGTTGCCAATTATCAGAGCCAAATGCAGTGGTTACAACGTCACCGTGATGAATCTGCTGCGGTAGTCAGAGCTTATAATGATCAGTTTGATATTGGTCGTCGTAGCCTGCTGGATGTACTGGATTCAGAAAACGAGGCATTCCAAGCCAATCGTACCTATACCAATGCACAATATGATTTAAAAATCGCCCAGTTACAGACTTTATATAGCACAGGAAACTTATTGCCAACTTTAGGGGTAAAGCGTGACAACTTACCTGAAGTATCAGAAGTTAGCCAACGTGAAATTTTGGCTGAAAATGTGTGTGGTACAGCAAGTACAACCGCACAATAAGCTGTTTGAGCTATAGAGATAAAGATCAGGGTGCAACATTGCGCCCTATTTTTTTGACAGAGAAAGTTTGTTTGCATTGACCAATAGCCTTTTATCAAGATGTGGTGAACACGTGAGTACACAGATATTCGATCCTTTGGCATTATGCTTGATAAGGATTGCCAAAGATCATGACATAAGCATAACCCAAGAGGGCTTGTTGTCTGGTTTGCCATTACCTAATGGCCGCTTGATTCCGCAGTTTGTGGAGCGAGCTGCCGAGCGAGTAAGTTTATACAGCAATGTATTGCAACAGCGTTTACAGCAGCTCAACCACTTCGTATTTCCAGTGATTTTATTACTCAAAGATCAGACTGCATGTGTGTTGTACCGTATTGATAACGAGCGCGAAATTGCAACCGTGTACTTCCCAGAAATGAATGATACGGTGACAGAGGTAGCGTTATCACAATTGCAAGAAAAGTACCTAGGCACTGTTATTTACTTACAGCAGCGACAATTTATTGCGGATAATCAGCTTAAGATGCAGTCGAGTACGCAGCATTGGTTCTGGGGGGTTATTCGTCAGCATCGTTCGATGTATAAAGACATTTTATTGGCTGCATTATTTGTCAATATTTTTGCTTTATGTTCACCGTTTTTTGTGATGAATGTCTACGATCGTGTCGTACCGAATCATGCTTTAGATACATTATGGGTTTTGGCGCTTGGTATTACTTTGGTGATTACTGCCGACTTGGCACTTAAGCTAATCCGTAGTTATTTTGTCGATTTGGCTGCAGTACGTGCCGATAATAAATTGTCGGCATATATTATGGAAAAAGTACTTGGTCGCCGTATGGGACAAGATAATTTGTCGGTAGGAATGATGGCATCAAACATTCAATCTTATGAGTCCATTCGTGCTTTTAGTAGCTCAATGACTGTAGTTGCAATGATTGATTTGCCATTTTTTATTCTTTTCTTAGCGGTTATTTGCTTTTTATCTTGGATTTTTGTCATACCTTTACTCATTGGTGCAGTGGTTATTTTACTTTATGCGCTCTCTGTGCATATTCGTTTGAAGCAGTTGTCGGAGGCAATGTCGGAAGCATCTCAACAGCGACAAGGCTTATTGATTGAAACCTTAAATAATGAAGAAACAATAAAAAGCTTTAATGCGACAGGACGTATGCAAGCCCTGTGGGAAAAAGCCACGCGCTTTAATGTACATTATTCTTCGAAGTTACGTTTTTTGGGTGGCACTGTTGGTAGTTTTGCAGGATGGGTACAGCAAATCACAGGTGTAGTGATCATTTTGGTTGGGGTGTATCTCATTGTAGATGGTAAGCTTTCGCAAGGCGCGCTCATCGCTTGTTATCTGTTGGCAACACGATCATTAGCACCTATTTCACAAGTTGCGGGGTTATTAACCTCTTATTATCAGGCTTCTAGTGCATTAAAAATGCTGGATCAAACAGTACAATCAGAACAGGAGCGTGACAATCTAAAAGGCTGGCTTAGTCATCCACACTTACAAGGACAAATTGAGTTTAAAAATGTAAGTTTACGCTATTCGGAGGAAGCAAAATCTGCATTGAATGATGTTTCTTTTTCCATTCGAGCAGGGGAAAAAGTTGCGATATTAGGTAAGGTTGGTTCGGGTAAAAGCTCAATTGAAAAATTATTATTGGCGCTCTATCGTCCAACAGAAGGTTCAGTATTTATTGACCAAACTAATATCGCACAGATTGACCCAGCCGAATTGCGAAGCCAGATAGGCTATATCCCGCAAGATATTGAACTGTTAAATGGCACAGTATTATCAAATATTGTATTGGGTAATCCGCATGCGAGTCGAAGTGCTGTCGAAAAAAGTCTTATCGTGTCGGGATTGGCACATATTTTAAAAGCGCATGAAGATGGTTTATCTTTTCAAATTGGTGAGGGGGGTAGCAAGCTATCAGGAGGGCAGCGTCAAGCCATTGCTGTAGCACGTGCTATTGCTCAAGATGCAAAAATTTTAATTTTTGATGAGCCGACAAGTGCAATGGATACACCATTAGAGCATCATGTAATACGGCAGTTGCAACAATATATGACTGCTCAGCATACTTTAATTTTGGTGACGCATAAGCCTTCGTTATTGGCTTTGGTTGATCGTATTATTATTGTGGAAGATGGAAAAATCATTGCCGATGGTGATAAAAAAACGGTGATGAGTACGATGTTTCCTCAGCAAAGTCATCACAGTGGAGCAGCATCATGACGCAACCACAGAAAAAAACCCAACGCGAAAAACTCTTTGAGCAAGTAGGAAAAAGTATTGAGAACTCTGAACAAGTCAGTCAGTCTATTTTTTCCAGATTGATGTTATTTAAAAAGTATCAACCTGCGGCAGCAGATGATTGGCAAAGTCAACTTCAAGAGGTCACACAGTCGCAAAAGCCTATGCAAGCACGTTTGATTCTTTATATTGTTGTAGCAATTTGCTGTATATTTTTGCTGTGGGCAGCTTTTGCACAGGTTGATGAAATTACTCGTGGTGAAGGTAAAGTTATTCCATCCCAGCAAATGCAAGTGATTCAGTCTGTTGATGGTGGGGTAGTAGAAAAGGTTTATGTGCAAGAAGGTGAGCATGTAAAAAAAGGCGACCTATTGATTCGTATTGACCCGACACGGTTCACCTCAAATTTGAATGAAGTTAATGCCAAGATTTTTGCCTTGCAAACCAAAGTTAGACGTTTAAGTGCACAATTAAATGGCTCGGGCTATACCTCAGGCAGTGTCCCTGCGGGGGTTTCACCTGATGCAGCTGCAAGCATTATGGCGCAAGAAAGCCAATATTATGCAGAAAGTCTGCGTGAACTGAGTCAAAGAACCATGACCAATCAAGGCACGGTTTCGACCCGTCAACAGGAGTCACAACGGGCGCAAGCTGCGCTCGGCCAAGCCGAAAGAGCATATCAAATTGCGGTGCGGGAGTTAAATACCACAAGACCGTTGTTAAAGACGGGTGCAGTGTCAGAAATGGATATTTTGCGCCTTGAACGTGACGTATCGAATGCCGATGGCGAACGCAAACAGGCGGCAGCGAATTTAAGAGCTACGCAGGCATCTATTGGGGAAGCGCAATCACGCACTTCTGAGGCTGCGGTGAGTTTAAAAAATCAATGGCGCAATGAACTGGCAGAAGCGCAAGCTCAGCTAGTGAGTTTAAAGGAAAGTATTTCAGGCGTGGCAGATCGAGTAAAAACCACAGATATTCGTTCACCGACCAATGGTATCGTGCAGAAAATTTTCTTTAATACCATCGGTGGGGTGGTGAAACCGAGTGATCAAGTCGCGGAAATCGTACCTTTAGATGGACAATTGATTGTTGAAGCAAAAGTGTCTCCGAAAGATATTGCTTTTGTACGACCAGATTTGCCTGCGGTGATTAAATTTACGGCCTATGATTTTTCAATCTATGGCGGAATGAATGCGAAAGTAAAACATATTAGCCCAGACACATTTACCGATGAAAAAGGCAATATGTTTTATATCGTCCGTGCAGTGACAGACAAACCAACTTTCGGTAAAGGATTGTCTGTGATTCCAGGGATGACGGTTCAATTGGATATTATGACAGGTAAGAAAACAATTCTTTCTTATTTACTTAAACCAATTTTAAAAGCGAAAAACAATGCCTTAACCGAGCGTTAAGTCGAATAAACGTCATCAATCTACTAAAAATCCTTCTTTTAAAAAGAGGGATTTTTAATTTATAAAGCAGATTTTATAAGTGTTAATTTCAGTTTTACCCGATCAAATAAAGATCTTGTACTCGGTTTTAGTTTTTCCCGCTACCAAAGTGTTGCACCCAGTATGTTCGATGGGTTGTAGGATTTCGGCTACATGCGATCGCATAATCTTTAAATTGCGGTTTCATTAAGTTATCGCAATGTCCTGGGCTTAATGCCAGCCAATTTTCAAGAACTTGTTTAAGGTTGGTTTGACCTGTTGCTAGATTTTCACCCCCACCGCCTTTATACCCTGTTTTTTTAATACGGAATCTAAGATTTTCACCTCCACGCCCGACATGACTTAAAATCTGACGTTGTGAAATATCCTGTGCATGCGCAGTTGAGCTCATCTGTAATTGATTATTCCATTTTAATGAATGAGTTGCCGAGTAGGCAATTTTTCCACATTGTTGGGAGTGATTTCGAATTTCATTAATGGCATTTAAAACTGCTTGCTGAAACTGTGGATTTTGAATGTCATCACAAGAGATTTTGTCAAAAGAGGCTAAAGTCTGTTGAGGATTTTTTTGAGTGGGTATCGTTGTTGATTTTGCAATGGTTTTATTTGATTGATGCTGCAAAGGCTGTTGTGGTTGTGAATTTGAACATCCATGTAGTAAAAAGTATAGACTGCATATAAAAGAATGATAAGCAATATTTTTCATAGTGCACCTCTAGCAAATTTTTTTATTCATCAGATGTATTAGTTCAGACTTGATCGGACATAACTCTTGAAAAAGATAAAGTTACCCATTTTGATAAAGGTGTCGAAATCTTAATCAAACAAAGGTAACTTTCTTATGTTGCATACTAACAATCAAATCATTAAACACAAAGTAGGTCTGCTCAATTTAGCTGAAGTGCTTCAGAATGTATCTAGAGCGTGTAAAGTGATGGGTGTTTCTAGAGATACTTTTCATCGCTATCAGGAGCTAGTACAGTCTGGTGACATGGATGCATTGATCAATAAATCCCGTCGAGTACCTAATCTAAAAAATCGTGTAGATGATGCTACAGAACTAGCAGTCATTGATTTCGCAACTCAGTATCCAGCTTATGGGCAGCATCGTACTAGTAACGAATTACGCAAGAAGGGTGTATTTGTTTCAGGGTAATCCCCCCTAAAAATAATAGGATCTAAAAGTAGAATTTTCTCTTAAGATACGAGCAGGAGATTCTGCATGAAAACATCTAAATTTACTGACAGTCAGATCATGTCCATCTTGAAACAGGCAGAATCTGGCACACCTGTAGCGACCCTTTGCCGTGAACACGGCATGAGTAATGCTACCTTTTATAAATGGCGTGCCAAATATGGTGGTATGGATACATCATTAATGGCTCGACTGAAAGAGCTAGAAGCCGAAAATACCAGACTTAAAAAGATGTATGCGGAA
>NZ_VPBU01000035.1:0-10830 GCF_013418565.1 Acinetobacter sp. YH12135 | reverse complement strand
AACAAAGTCGTGAAACATTGATCAAAGAATAGGCGTGGAACGTGAAAAATCATAAAAAAAGCCCACCTTGGGGAAGGTGGGCTATCAACTAGAAACGACAGCATTGATTTCTAAGTGGAATTATAACGCATTACGTATAAGGTGTATTATGTTAATTTTAGATAAACTATAGAATCCATTAGTTTTTAAACCAATAAATTAAATATTTTATGGAACTCCAGAATATTTATTCAGGCGATACTTAAGCAATAAGGGTAGGGTGATTACATAAAGTATTGCAGCTAATGCCCATACCATTCCAGGAGCTGATGCCTGAGTCATAAAATAGAGGCTAGTAACTAATACAGGACCAATTATAGCCCCCAGACTATTAAAACTGCTTAATAGCCCTTGTAATTCACCTTGTCTTTCATCACTAATACCTCTGGACATCATTGCTTGCAAAGCAGGAGCGGCTACTCCACCAAGGGCAAACAATGGTAACAACGCAAAAGGCACCCATTCTTCAACAGCAATAGATAAAAGAAGTAAACCAATTGCATCGCAAGCTATTCCACATAACAACGTATTTTTCTCTCCAAACCTCTTTACCATAGGGGCGATAGCAAAAGCCTGTGCAATAGAATGGCATATTCCATAACTAGCAAGGGAAACACCTGCAATAAATATACTCCAGCCATAACGATCCTGCCCATAGATAACCCATAAAGTTGCGGGGACTTGTGAAACCAATGTGATAATTAAAAAGATACCAAGCAATGGAGCCATATTAGGTTGAGTGATCAAATAGGATAATTTCTTTAATATTGATTGCTCCTGAACCTTCTCAGTCATTTTATTGCTGTGTTTTGATTCTTTTAATAAGACTGCTGTCATTATTAAATTAATCCCATTCATAAAAGCAGCAGCAAAGAACGGTGCATGTAAGTTCCATTCACCCAAAACTCCACCTATTACCGGACCCGCTATAAACCCAATACCAAAGACAGCTCCAAGGAGACCAAACCTTTTTGCACGCTCATGGGCTGGAGTAATATCTGAAACATAAGCTGTTGCAACAGCCATGTTGGCACCTGTAATTCCCGCAAAAATACGACCAATATATAGCCACAATAGAGAAGGAGCAGCAGCCATTAGGAGATAATCAGCCGTTGCACCAGCAATTGAAATAATTAATACAGGTCGACGTCCAAATCGGTCACTCAACGCTCCAAGGATAGGTGCAAAAATGAACTGCATCAGAGCATACACAGCTAATAAAGCACCATAGTGAACACCGCCTGCTTCAGCTCCAGCCAATGACCGTAATAATTCAGGCAAGATCGGCATAATTAAACCAATCCCAACAGCATCCAGAAATATAGTGATTAAAATCACGCTCAATGATTTCTTCACAAATGCCTTCTCTAGCAATGATAGAATTAATATTCTCTCACACACTCCCTATCAGTGATAGATTTATGAGTAAAAAAGATATTGCACCTCAACGTCTGACACGTGAAATAGTCCTGCGTACCGCATTGGATATGTTGAATGAAGAAGGCATAGATTCAATAACCACACGCAAGCTAGCTCAACGATTGGGTATTAAATCTCCAACTCTATATTGGCATTTCAAGAATAAATCCTTGTTAATGGAAGCAATGGCGGAAACCATTATAAATGAACACCATTTAGTTTCTTTACCCATCGATGGGATGACATGGCAAGATTGGTTGCTCGCTAATTCTGTAAGCTTTCGTCGAGCACTACTAGCTTACCGTGATGGTGCTCGTCTACATGCAAGAACTAGCCCCAGTCAAGGACATTTCAACACGATTGAGGCCCAAGTTGCGCTGTTATCTCATGCTGGGTTTTCTCCTGTTGAAGCAGTTGCATTACTTATGACATTAGGAAGGTTTATTGTTGGGTGGGTCCTTGAGGAGCAGCAAGAAGAAATAAGATCAGACCCACCATTCGAAGCCGATCCAACTATATATCCACTCATGCTCCAAGGAGTGAATACCTTACAAAATATGAATGCGGATGACATTTTTGAAAATGGGATTCGTATGGTGATTATCGGTGCTGAAAGACAACTTGATATTAAAATGCAAACTTAACTCTATACTGCTTTAAGCAACTGTTCTATTTAGTAATAAAGCTTTTATCCTTAATTATTTAACATAATGGCTGTTATGCGAAACGAGAGCTACCAGCTCTCGTTTTTTGTTATGGAAACTGCTAAAATTCAAATACGCCATTGACGTATAAAGAGTCCATGTTATTTATTGAAACCAGCATCTTTACCAAGCAAATTAAAGACCTTGTATCTGATGAGGAATATCGTCAACTTCAGCAAGATCTTTTGGTACAGCCTGATAGAGGTGACCTAATCAAGAATGGCGGTGGTATTCGCAAAGTACGTTGTGCTCAAGGTAACAAAGGGAAAAGTGGTGGGATACGGGTGATTTATTATTGGGTCACCGAGGATGATCAGATCTTTTTCTTAGTGGCTTATCCAAAATCAGTAAAAGATAATTTAACAGATAAGGAAACCGCCATTCTGCGCCAACTCGTGAAGGAGCAATTTCATGGATAACAACTTATTTGATGACTTGGTTGCTTCAATCAAAGAAGCTGGAGCTATCAAACGTAAAGAAGTTAAAGCAAGCCGAGTTACAGAACTCGAATTGCCTGATATTAAAGAAGTACGTGAAAAAACTGGCTTGAGCCAAAATGAATTTGCTGCACGTCTACATATTAGCCCCCGTACCCTGCAAAATTGGGAACAGGGACGACGCTATCCAACTGGACCAGCAGCTACATTGATTCGAATTTTAGATGCTCACCCAAGCCTTATTTGAAAAAATTACTTAAAAAATGGGAGCTTAAGGCTCCCATTTTTATTTCGTATAAGGTGTATTATGTTAATTTGAGTATTTCTTAATAACTCTATTATTTTCTCTTTAACGCTATTGTTAGAACCACTCCAACTACGCTTATAGCTGCCATTGCGAATTTTGCTAAGCCTTGCCAAGCATCATTATTATCCTTGTTAGTTTCTTTTACTATTTCAGCTATTCGCACATGCAAATCAGCAAGCTTCAAAGTTATCTCAGCAATTAAGTGAAGAGATTCATCGGTAGTAACTTTATCTGCAATCTTTGATAGAATTTGCATTGTAGAATCTAAACTTTTTTTAATGCCATCAAGACTATGAACCTGTGTAGTCTTAACCCCATCTACTATTAACTTCAAGCTATCTAAGTAATCTTTTTGAAGATCAACAATATTAGGTATTACTTTTACAAGCTCTGCTAACTGTGCAAGTGAAAAATTATCATTTTGTACCAGTTCCATAATTTTTACATACTGTTCTTTTGATAAATTATTAAAATCTTTAATATTTAGCTTTTCAGTAATTTCCTGAATAATATTTTTCATGTAATGACCTAAAATTCTTAGTAATCTCTTTAGTTAAGAAAGATATCAAGATTTATCTTCTAATGCATTACTGTAATAGTATTATGAATCTAGTAACTCCATTTAACATAATGGTGGTTATACGCAATACACTTGTATATTAATATAAATATCAAAGACTTAAAATTTTACACTCAACCCTAAAATCCGTAAAAAGCCGATTTTGAAACAAGTCGGCTTTTTTATGTTCGATTCTGTAAGCTTTTGCCAATAAAAAATGGAAGAACTTTGCAAAATTTACAATTTTGTATTAACATTTTTGTATTAACAAAAAGCGATGCAACTATGGAAATTGAGTTTTCATGGGATGAGCATAAAGCAGAAATAAACCTTAAAAAGCATGGTATAGCTTTTGAAGATGCGACATTGGTTTTTTACGATGCTCATGCCTTATATAAACAGGATCGCTTTGAAAATGGTGAATATCGTTGGCAAGCGATAGGTATGGTACATGGGCAAGCTGTTTTATTGGTGGCCCACACAGTACAAGACCATAACGGGATGGATCATATCCGCATTATTTCGGCACGACAGGCAGAGAAAAAAGAGAGGAAACAGTATGAGCAAAACCGTTACGTACAAAGTAGATTTGAATAAACCTCCTGTTTTGTCTGAAGAACAAAAGGCAAGACTTGAAGCTCTGGCTAAACGCGCAGACAGTGAAATAGACTTTTCCGACATTCCTGAACTTGATGAAAGCTTTTGGAAAAATGCTGTCCAAAATCCGTTTTATAAGCCAACTAAACAAGTGACTACAGTACGCATTGATGCAGATGTCATGCAATGGCTAAAAGCACAAGGCAAAGGCTATCAGACACGTATGAATAAGATTTTACGTGATGCAATGCTGAATGATTTAAAAAATCACCCATAAAAACGGAGCTTAAGCTCCGTTTTTTACAAACTATTTTTAAGCTTATAGAATCTAAATTCGGGGTAAATTAAACCTATAATAAAAAGAATGGTAAATGCTATCCATAGAAACAAAGCCATAGCTCTAAGCTGTTCTTCATTCCATGAGCTTGATTCCATATCTAAGAAAAAGATACTCTTCCAGCCTTTAATATAATCAGCTCCACCCCATGAAATAATCCATTTGAACATTAAGCTAACTGCCAAATAAATAAGTACCCACACCCATGTAGACATAAATTACCTTATTATTTTTAATCACTTATTGGATAATTATAACTGATCTTAATAGTCTTATTTAACATAAAATCTCTTATGCGAAATTCAGTTGTAACCCCCAAATAGAAATGTCCGGTTTACCGATTGCTCGACCTAAGATCTCAGAACATAAGAATTTGATGATCACCCTGGTTCTCAAAACTCGATACTTTATTGAAAAGTTCTATCGAGGCTTATAAGTCCCTGAAACAAAAAAATGCCTGAACTTCAGGCATTTTTTACGTCATCACTAACAGCTTACAACAATCAACAAACGAGAGTTTTAGTCTTTTGAATACGACTTAATTTTTTCAAAAATAGGGTAAAAGTCTACACCCTCATCTTTCATGCTAGAAAGTAAGTAAACCAGAACAGCGATATGAGTAGGTACTTTTCCGATCTTTTTATAGTTAGTTATGGAGTTTGGGTTCATGTCCAATAAGGTTGCAAATTCCTTAATTGAAAGACCTGCTTTCCCCATAAGTCTTTGAAATTCTTCGTATGGCATCGTGATAAATACAATCTGTTTGAATTAGAAGTATAACACAGACCATAAAACTTAAAAAAACACATAAAAAATGTGACAAACACATTTTTTATGTGTTATAAATAGCTTATCAGCTAACCCATTTATCCTTATTATCGGAGAAATATAATATGTACTCATACCCGGATTCAAACACTGAAAAGAAAATTGCTCTCATGATCATCAATGACTTTTTCATTCAAAAAGCCCATGAACTGTGGATTTTTTTACAACTCGATCAGTGCTTTAATGATTATGAAGCCACACTGATTTGGACTCGACGTTATTTAGAGAAGCATCCTGAGTGTGAGTACAGCGATATTCAAAAAGCATTCCTTTCTTGTTTCCCAGAACACTTCTTCAGCTTTGACTGAACCGTACCGGGTTTGTCGGAGACTTTTTTATTTATGATAGGCACGGTAAAAATCGTAATGGGTAAGTAAATCCCAAACAACAGCCAGTGCATACAACTGGCTTTTTATTGTCATTTATAAATCTAAGACTTTATTTAAACATACTAAAATTGATGTTCCACGGCTTCTAAACCATTGATTTAAGGTTGCGGATTCAGATATCTGTGACGTCACTTTAGGGTGTACTCCAGGTTTACATTACATAAAAGCTTTTATGCGAAACTCGCCTGTACAGCCTTTCTGAAAAAGGCTATTCCTGATTTTTCGCTAAAGCTTTCTTGATTTCGATGAGATACAAGCTTTCCCCTTTATTGGACCAAGTACTTAGTCCATGCAGAACCTGATGAAAAAGCTTATTCCGCTCAAAATATTCATTTTTATAATTTTTAACCTCCTGATATACCTTGGATTTTAATACATTATTGTGGAATTTTGTCACATTCTTAATATGATTCCTAATCTGTTCAGGCGTATCTTGACTAATATCAATCCCTAACTCCTTGAAAGCAGCTAACACAGCACCGCCCAACTCAAACTTACGATGGTTTTCAGCTTTACGTTTTTCTCTGGCATCTTTTTTCTGAATCTGACTCAAGTAAAGTTCAAGATCCTTTAACTGTAACTGCTGAGCTTTAAAACGGTAATATCTGGTACACATTGTTTTTAAGATATTCGTTTCGGCTAGATCTAATTCTTTGTTCTGATATGCCTGAAAAAGTTCTATAAATTTGGTTTCATATTCAGTAGGTTTCGCCAGGATAGAAAGCTCATCAAACAACAATTTTAGTTTTATATGCTCACGATATGGTTTTAATGCCTCTTTGACCAGGATCTGTTGAGCTTCAGACAACATCTCAAAATTACAGCCCCCAGTCTGCAATACATCAATGACCTGGTTTTGTAGTTCGGTACGCGGGTCTTTCTCTAATAAAAATTCAACAAAACCATGTAACTCTGCCACTTGGAGTAATTGAGCTGGTCTTCCACGTTTTTTGGGTTTTTCAAGAGTCATCATCTGCCGCCTAATTTTCAGAACTGCTACCGATTTAAATATGGTTTTACCATATTTAAATCGGTCAGTCTGAAAATAATTATTTAAAATAAAAATAAAATTTCTTGAAAAGAATTTTTATTTTTATTTTAAATAATTCGCACTTGACAGTTTCTCCTAATCGGAGAAACTAGTACGCAATGGGGCGCTTCCCCCTTGACCCCCTTCAACCGGATTTTTCAGCCATCCAGGCATTCCAAATCCGTGCGGTTTTCATCTCGTTTCACTCCATAAAAACCGGTCTCAAACCATCAGAGGTGAACATGGCAACCTACCATTTCAGCATCAAAAGCAAGAATAAAGGTTATGCCATGGGCCATTACCTCTACATTGCCCGGCTAATGCAATATGAGCAAGTTCGCAAAAACACTAATGAGGTGCTGGAACATGTTGAACTTGGCAAATGCATGCCGTCCTGGGTGAAAGATCCGATTGAATTTTGGCAAGCCGCTGATACTTATGAACGAGCCAATGCCAAGGCCTACATGGAGTATGAAATTGCCCTACCGAATGAGTTTACGCCAGAACAGCGTAAAACGCTCATAGAGACGTTTTTTGACAAACACATAGTCCCACAGCAATATCCGCACTCATACGCAATACACAACGTAAAATCACGCATCAGTGGCGAAGATCAGCCCCACTGTCACCTGATGTTCTCTCTCAAAGCCAATGACGGTATTGAACGGACAGCCGAACAATATTTCAAACGCTATAACCCCAAAGAGCCAAGCAAAGGTGGTGCAAAGAAAATCCAGCTGCAAGATGGCCATGCAGACTATTCCACTTTTTTGATCTATATCCGAAAACAATGGGAAAACCATCTCAATGATGCCCTTGCACAGCACTGCCCGACCGTCACCTACACACTGGATGGCCAAGACATCACCATCAAAAATCAGGTTTCAGCAGACAGCTATGAAAAATATAACGAGATCCACAGCACGCTATACCTTCCAGAGCCAAAACTAGGCGTTGGCCAACAAAATGCGACAGCGGAATATCTCGCCCAAATCCAAAAAATCCGAGAACACAACCAGCAAGAACGAGAACTCGAAGAACGCCAAAAGCAATTAGATCAACAACATGAATATTTTTATAGTGCTGAAAACCATCCATTTTCATCATTGGAAGTGATGTATTACCTGAATTATTTAGTGAAGAACCAGAAAAATAAGGAAAAACTGGAAAAAGATTTTAGTGAAATTATCAAAACCCAAGAGCCTATATTGCATCAAGAAGGCTGGAACCTTCAGAACATGAATCGAAAATTGAGAGATTCAGAGCATAACTCAACGCCATGCTTTGAGTTTGAAGTGCATTCCCAGCCAAAGTATCCATTACCCATGCAGAATAAGCCCCCTCAACCGGTTCAACCCGAACAGCCAAAGCCAAAATCTGATGATTATGATTTTGGCGGTCCCTAGGTTTGATGTTTTCTATATACCTAGAAGGTATATAAAGAGCGTGTGCTACGATCGACTGATTAGCAAGTCGATTCATAATTTACAGCTTCTTTAAAAAGAAGCTGTAAATTATGAATTTGTTTTTCAGAACAAGGATTTATTTGTATTGCCATGTTTTTATTCTCTTTGAGCAAATATATCTGTTCATAACTAACACTTATCAGATCAGTACTTTTAAACGTCAGCTCACAATTTGAAAATACTAAATGTAAATATGCCGTCTTATCGCAATAACTAATTTTTGAATACAATAAAATATGTTCTTCATTTTCTTTAAAAAAGTTCATGTGAACTCTCTCTTTTGGGCAGAAAATTGGAGCATAACAATTTTTAATTTTTCATGATTTCATACGTTGCATTTTTGGAAAAAAAGTTACTTTTGATTAAATAATGTTCAATTTATAAAAATTAAAACTACCATAATATGTGTAAAACATTTTATGTCCTATGCATATGGAATATTCAAAAAGTATTATTACTTAAGTAGCGACACTTTTTGGAATATCACCTAACTTTACAGAGCGAGTGTCTACGAGCGAACTGACATCATTAAAATTTCACCCGCTTTTTTCCCTGATTACAGGCTCCCCTTTACTTACGTGATTTAGAATCAGAGCGTCACGAAGTGCGCGAACGATAGAGCTTTTGCTTTTTATTCAAGCTACAACGAAATTAAGTAAAAAATTGCCCCCTAGAATCGAGCGAAAGCGAGATTCAATAGAGTTTGAGCGAAGCGAAAACCAAGGGCAATTTTTCATGACCTGGGCTTTTAATTATTTTTAAAGTTTTTAAATGCTTTTAGACATACTGAAAGCCTTTATTCACAATGGTTACAGACGCTATATGACTACGTTTACCTACCAATATGACTACGTTTACCTACCAATATGACTACGTTTACCTACCAATATGACTACGTTTACCTACCATAAATCTACAAAATATTTTTAGTAGATTTAACTACGTTTACCTTGCATAAATCTACATAATTATTAATATAGACTTATATTCATAAATAATAATGTAGATACATAAGATGCGGGATTTAGTTGTTAAAGATAATGCATTAATCAATGCAAGCTATAACTTAGATTTAGTAGAACAGCGTTTAATCCTATTGGCTATTGTCGAAGCAAGAGGTAGCGGTAAAGGGATCAATGCAAATGATCCTTTAGAAGTCCATGCAGAGAGCTATATCAACCAGTTTAATGTTGCAAGACAAACAGCCTACCAGGCCTTGAAAGATGCTTGTAAAGACTTATTCGCCCGACAATTTAGCTATCAAGAGATCAACAAAAGAGGGAATGTTGAGAATGTTCTAAGTCGTTGGGTTAGCGAAATTAGATATATCGATGATGAAGCAACAGTAAAGCTGATCTTTGCACCAGCTATTGTTCCCCTTATTACACGTTTGGAAGAACAGTTCACAAAGTATGAGTTACAGCAAATTAGTAATCTCAGTAGTGCTTATGCTGTACGTTTATACGAGTTATTGATTGCTTGGCGCAGTACAGGTCAAACACCAGTTATTGAACTAACAGAATTTAGAAACAAGATAGGTGTTCTCGATGATGAATACACAAGAATGGGCAATTTTAAAGATCGGGTACTAAATCTAGCTATTGCTCAAATTAATGAACACACTGACATTACTGTTAAATACGAACAGCATAAAAAGGGACGTAACATTTCAGGTTTTTCATTTTCTTTCAAACAAAAGAAAGTAGTTACAGCTAATGCAAATAGTAAGAGTTCAAATACCCTTGATCTTTTCTCGAAAATGACCGATACACAACGCCATTTGTTTGCTAATAAACTGTCAGAACTTGCTGACATGAGTAAGTACTCTCAAGGTACCGAAAGCTATGCACAATTTGCTATTCGAATTGCTGAAATGCTACAGAATCAAGAGAAATTTGAAGAACTACTACCGTATCTTAAAAAAGTAGGATTTAACGCAAAATAAATTTCATGTTTAGGTAGAATGTTCAGATGAACATCCTTGTACACGCACTGAGGGATTCCATTGAACACAACAAAATTTAGCGTTATGGACGCTAGTAAAGCCTTTAAAAAATCACGTACAACAATATACGAAGCTATAAAAAATGGTGAATTATCAAGGGATCATGATGGTCTTATAGATCTATCTGAACTTATCAGAGTCTACGGAAATCCTTCAGGTGTTCAGTCCAGTACACGCACTGAACACGTACAGAAGGATGTACATGTACACGTCCAGTCAGAAGTCGAAACTGTATTAAAAGATCAAATTTCATTACTTAAAAATCAATTGGACTTAGCCAATCACAGAGAAAAGGCTTTGATGCAACACATAGAAGATTTGACTCATAGAATTGAGTTTAAAGGTCAGCTTGAACAACCAAAAACAGGGGTAGAAGAGCACAAAGTTGTTCCTCCAGTTGATTCTGAGATGATAGAGAATCCTAAACTAGAACCAGACCAGAAAGATGACGGATTGACTACTCCGGAACAAAAGGAAAATAAGCGGATTCCAGTACCGGAGCACATTGAACAGGAACCGGAAAAAAGAGGCTTTTGGAGCCGTTTTTTTAGACCCTATGATTAACCACGATTGTTTAACTGATATGAACAAAGTCGTGAAACATTGATCAAAGAATAGGCGTGGAACGTGAAAAATCATAAAAAAAGCCCACCTTGGGGAAGGTGGGCTATCAACTAGAAACGACAGCATTGATTTCTAAGTGGAATTATAAC
>NZ_VPBU01000034.1:0-12181 GCF_013418565.1 Acinetobacter sp. YH12135 | reverse complement strand
AAAACTATCAATGTCACTTGAGAGTGAAAAACAAGAACACATCGAGTTACTCAAAAAACTCAATGAACATCTAACAAATTCTCAAGATATGATAGAAGATAATATTTCTGATTTTATAAAAAGAATTGACTTAACTGAGTTATTAAATACTGTTAATGAATCAAAAAATAATATTCAAAATCAAAAAGAAAATATTAATAAATTAAATCAAGAAATTGAGTCAATTTATAAAAATGTTAAAAATAGTCTTGGTGTTTTAGATGAAAAAACAGAATATATTTCTAAAACAATCCAGAATAACAGCAATTTAATACAAACAGAGATTATTAAAAACGTATCTGTCAGCGTAAAAGAAAGCATAACAACACATTTTTTAAGTCAATTTAATGAACAGAATAAAAATCTTATCGCTAGAATAACAGAAGCGAACGAAAAAGCGGTAAATAATTCAATTTCAATTTATAGTGAATTAACTGAGGGAGTACATGAGATTAAAAGTAATCACTTTAAAAGTCTTGAAAACTTTAAAGAACATGTTAATGCATTCAATGAAGAAATCAATTCTGCAATAGAAAATATCGGAAGTGCATTTTCAGAAGTCAAAGAAAATAACATTAAAAGCATGAATGATCTTTATAATTCTTGCGCCAGCTTTCAAAATAAAGTCATTGAAAAAATAAATGCAGAAGTTGGACAAATAAATAAATTTTTTGACCAAAAAATTAGTGATATTTCTAAAGCAGTACAAGATAGCTGCGCCAATACTCTGCAAACAATGGGCAACACAGAACAGCAGATCAATCAGAAATCCAAGCAACTGACGTCTGTTTTAGAGGAAAATGCAAATGCAAGCATTGGAATGACTCAAAAGATTATAGAAAAACAAGAAAATATCTATAAAAATTTATGTAATAAATTGAATTTAAAGTATTTTTCAGTTAATTCAATTTCTATTCTTATCGTTACTCTTGTTATTCTTTTTGGTCTTAACATCGCTGCAACGATGCGATATGAAAAAATGAAAAATTACAGCTTAGCATTAGTCAGTCAGAGTCAAAAACTGCAATCTGATATCAAAGACCTGGAAGTAACCAGAAATGATTTAATCGTTTTAACAAAGCAATCTGTTAATGAAGTGAGAAAGAAATTTCCACAGCTTCAGATAGGAATAAACTGTAAATCACTAGATTAAGCTTATTTGGCTTTCATTTCCGATTTAAGCGACTTTTGATAAATCGTTGCAGGTCTTTATGAAAATAGCTTAAATCGATCCAAAAACCCCTTTTTTTTGTATTTAAGCAGCATATGCAGAGCGAGTGTCTACGAGCGAACGGATGCAATCAAAATTCTCGCTATGTTTTTTCCCTGATTACAAGCTTCCTTTTGATTCTCAGACTTAGATACAGAGCATCCCGAAGGGTGCGAACTTATTTAATTTGAGTCTAGACTGAGCGTAGCGAGTGTTAAAACTTATGAGCGAAGCGAATTCATAGTTGCTTTTGCTTTTTTTAATTTCAAGTAGGTATTAGTCAAAAAATTGCCCCAACGAATCGAGCGATAGCGAGATTCAATAGAGTTTGAGCGTAGCGAAAACCAAGGGCAATTTTTCATGACTTAGGCTTTTAATTAATTTTAATGTTTTTAAATGTTTTTAAATGTCCTGAAAGGCTTAATCTACAGTGCTTTCAAGGGGTATATAGCAACGTTTCCTCGGTCATATAGCAACGTTTCCTCGGTCATATAGCAACGTTTCCTCGGTCATATAGCAACGTTTCCTCGGTATTTGACAACAAATATTTATTATGTTGTTATAACAACATAATAAAACCGTTGCTAAATAGAAAGACATGGCCGACTTAGTCGTAAAATCAAATAAACTTGTTCAAGCCTTACAAACACTTACTTTAAGTGAAACTCGCCTATTACAGCTCGCTATTGTCGATGCTCGTGAAACTGGCCAAGGATTATCAACTGAAGAGCCATTAGAGCTAAATGCTATTAGATATGCTACAGCTTTTAATGTTTCACCTGATGCTGCTTATTTAGCTTTAGTTGAGGCAGAAGATTCTTTATTTAAAAGACAATTTACTATTACTAATGAAGATGGGACTTTAACAAAAAGTCGTTGGATTCAAGATGCTAATTATCGAAAAGGTGAAGGTCGCATACTAGTAACATTAACTCGTGTTGTAATTGAACATGTCACAAAAATAGATGGTTTTGAACAATATTTTACTAGTTACCATCTTAAAAAAACTTCTGATTTTAAGAGTGTTTATGCTGTACGACTCTATGAATTGTTAATGCAATGGAAGTCTGTAGGCAAAACACCTATGTATGAGTTGAATAAATTTCGCAGCCAGTTGGGCATAGGAGTTAATGAATACGATCGTATGGAGGCTTTTAAAAGACGTGTTTTAGATATTGCTATTAAACAAATTAATGAGTTTTCTGACATTACCGTTAAATATGAACAACATAAAAAAGGCCGTGCTATTTCAGGCTTTTCATTTACCTTCAAGCAAAAGAAAACCAATCTACCAATAACGGATAAGCGAGCTCCAAACACGATAGATATTTTTTCAAAAATGACTGATTCTCAACGTCATCTGTTTGCAAATAAACTTTCTAGACTCCCTGAAATGAATAGCTACTCTCAAGGTACAGAAAGCTTTGAACAATTCGCTGTACGCATTTCAGAAATGCTAAAAGACGCTAAAAAATTTGAAGAATTATTCCCTTATCTTCAAAAAGTTGGCTTTGCTCCTGCCTAAAATTTAAACTTGATCATTTGTCTATTAGACAGTCTAATAGACAGTAACTTTTTACAAGTTTAGGCATAGGTTTACTGAATGAAAACCCTTACAGTTCTTGAACTTTCCAAGCTTTACAACATTAATAGACAAACGATTTACAACAACATAAAGAAAGGAATTTTAAGTAAAAATTCTGAGAATAAGATTGATCTAGCAGAAGCTATCCGTGTTTTTGGAGAACCAGTCAAAAAACAGGATGTAAAAGAATTTGTAAAAGTAGACAGTCCAAATTCGGCAGAAGTTTTACTGCTTAGACAACAAATAGACATGCTGAAAAATCAGCTTGATGATGCTAAAGATCGTGAGTCTTTCTACCAAAATCAGATCGAAACGATGCAACGCCTACTAGAAGCTCCTAAAGCACCAAAAATGGAAGATCCAACACCAGTTGTACCTCCTCAAGAGACGATTGAAGTCCCAGTACCTGAACAAGCAACTGAGGTTAAAACTGAGATCCAAACGCAGAATAAGCGGATCCCCGTGCCGGAGCATGTTGAACAGGAACCGGAGAAAAGGGGCTTTTGGAGCCGTTTTTTTAGACCCTATGATTAACCACGATTATTTAACTAATATGAATAAAGTCGTGAAACATTGCTCAAAGAATAGGCGTGGAACGTGAAAAATCATAAAAAAAACCCACCTTGGGGAAGATGGGCTATAAACTTTGAAATAAGTATATAAATTTCAAAGTAAATTATAACGCATTTCGTATAAGGTGTATTATGTTAATTTTAGAAATTCTTAATTTGATTATGCCAAATCATTTTATAAAGTAATTAAAAAGATATTCTAGTGGAATCTCTCTATATATAACTTAACGCTTAGGATAAGAGCGTTTGTGTTTGCACACATGCTCTAAAACACCCAAACGATAGCGTTTATATGCTCGTACATTGACTAATTTCTTGGTCATGTCCTTACTCCCTATCTAATTCTGTTAGTTGGGGGAACTAACACCCATTAAAGCCCTTGCTTATTTATGGGAAAGATTTAGAGAGATTCCGTTGCTTAATATATAGTAGTTCTATATATTTTCAAGTAATTGTTTTTAAAAAAAATATAGTGAATTGAATGTATCTAAATAGTTTAAAAATTAAGAATTTTAAAGGGTTTTCTGAAGAACATAATTATTTATCTTTTAATACTCCAACGGGTGAAAAAGGTAGTGGCCTTAATATTTTCATTGGAGAAAATAATAGTGGGAAATCCACTGTATTAGAAGCTATTGATTTCATAAGAAATAGTACAAAAAAGGATCTAAATATAATTCATCACAAAAGCTCAACTGGTGAGTCTGCACAAGAAGCAGTAATCGAACTAGAATTTATTGGAGAAATATTTAACGTTATTGAGACGTTTGCTCAATCTAATAAAGTAGAGTCTTTTAGAGAAGTAATCTATCAATGTCAGGAAGGTAAAGACTACTTTAAGATCTCTAGATCAACTTCAGAGATCAAAGTTTTAAAAACATGGAATCAAAATAATAATTCATTTACTAATACAGGAGGTCTTGATGCGACGATAAAAAAACTGTTTGAGACTAATTTTATCTGGGCTGATACTAATCCTAATGATGAAGCAGCTTTTGGTGCATCAACCCTATGTGGCACGCTCTTAAAAGAAATTGCAGCAGAACATGCAAAAACAGATGAATTCCTTGCTTTTGAAGAAAGATTCAATCAAATTTTTAATTCTCAAACATCAGAATTACGGCAAAAAATTTCTGTTATTGAACAAAAACTCAATTCTATTTTTACTAGCCAATTTGGTGAGGCATCTTTAAACTTTCAATTTGACACTCCTAAAATCGAGTCATTTTTTAAAGGTTCATCCATACTTATTGATGATGGTGTACAAGTTAAAATGGATGAAAAGGGAAATGGAATGCAACGATCTGTTGCATTAGCTTTACTTCAAATTTATGCAGAAGAAATTGCATTTGACCAAGAAAAACAGTTATCTAGACCATTTTACTTATTTATAGATGAGCCTGAAATTTGTCTACATCCTACAGGACAAATGAAATTATTTGATGCTCTCTTAGAAATCTCAAAACATCGGCAGGTCTTTGTCACCACTCATTCGCCTTATTTTTTAAATTCTCGCTATCTTGATAAAGTTGGAATATTTATATTTAAGAAAGAAAATCATAAAAATGTTATATCAAAAGCTAATATGGATTATTTTTTCCCATGGAGTCCAACATGGGGAGAAATTAATTATAAAGCTTACAATTTGCCGACTTTAGATTTACATAATGAACTATATGGATATTTACAAGAAAAATCAGAGAAATCTAATGAAAGAGAATTCGAGGCATGGTTAGAGAGCCAGAGTTGTTCAAAACATAAATCATGGATTAAAGAAAGAAACGGAACTGTACTTCCATCATATTCAGTAACGCTAATGACATTTGTTAGGAATCATATCCATCATCCTGAAAATATTACT
Source organism: Acinetobacter sp. YH12135 (assembly GCF_013418565.1). Classification (NCBI taxonomy): domain Bacteria; kingdom Pseudomonadati; phylum Pseudomonadota; class Gammaproteobacteria; order Moraxellales; family Moraxellaceae; genus Acinetobacter; species Acinetobacter sp. YH12135. The sequence goes on along the minus strand of NZ_VPBU01000034.1, from coordinate 6,914 downwards.
ATGCAAAGCTTTCCCTACACATTGGAAGAATTACATCAATCAATAGACGAGATGATCAGAGTTCTAAAATTTAACAACTATCACATTATTATTTGATATTTTAATCAAAACCACAAAATTGAATTATGAAGATAAAGAGAAAAATATTGAAATTGAAAATATGTATGTACTACACCAAGCAGGCAGTATAATGAGTCTAGGACTCATTATACTGCCTGCTTGGTGTAGTACAAGAGAATCTAAGTACTTGACAGTAAAAAAAAATTACGTACAATGCGCTAAGCGCATTGTACGTAATTTTTTTTTACTGTCAAAATTTATTAACTTTTTTTATGTTATCATCATCTAATCGATTTAGATGTCTCTTTTAAGCGCGAAACAAATTGCTTCCAAGAGCTATAATTTGCGTAGGAACACCGTTAATGCTTGGATATTAATGTCGTGTGAGACCTTAAGAGAGACGGAGGCGAGCTAGTTTTATTAGCTCGCCTTTTTTTATTTCTTAAATAAAAGTTTACCAAGACGATGTTTATTAAGCTTTTTAAGTTCGCACTGCATAAAATTCCACAGAATATTATTATTAATATCTATTGTTAAAATAAGAAGAATATGATTTTTAGAATTTCTAAATATCCCAATAAAAACGAGTCTAAAACTACCATCTGAATACTTAACTTCCCATACTTCAAATGGATTCAACAATGTAAAATGAGCCAATTTAGAAAATCGTTCTCTAGCATCACTTCTTTTTAAAACCACATGCTTCAAGTTATCTATCGAGACCATAGCCCAACTGTTTTGAAGGGCATTAATAGGGATTCTTCTTGAGTAAATACCATCAATTAACTCAAACTCTTTACAAACAATATCTAAAGCTTCTTCTTCTGTGTTACCAGCCTTCAAAATCATTGTTTCTTCAAATGGATGAAATTCTTCTATAGGAGTATTTCTAATATCATCGAGATTAAGGTCTTTCCAATTTTCTTGATCTTTTTCCTCCTTAATCATTTAGTATCTCAGCCATAAAAACTAACTATTCTACTCGATTATTTATTTAATAATGCACAATTATCAATCACTTCAACTAAAGATGAATACCTTTGACTTTCAAAGCTAAATTTATCCACTTAACATAAAATCTCTTATTCGCAATTTTAAAAACTGGACTTTTCCACCAATTTGCCTTCTATTTAACATAATGGTGGTTATACGCAATACACTTGTATATTAATATAAATATCAATAACTTATTCAAAGTAGAAAAATCCAAAAATGCCCCAAAATCCGATTTTGAAACAAGTCGGCTTTTTTATGAGCGGTTTTGATACTTCTTGCCAATAAAATTGTTTAAAAAATAGTCAATTTTGAGGTTTTTCAAATTTTATCAATGCTTGAATGCTTAAAATTATCCACATTTTTTGTGGATAAAATTTAGGCTATTTTGTACGCCCTGGCGCACATGAAACTCGTCCCTTTGCGGCTATCCGGAATACTAGAATTTTCCTATGATAAACTCATCAGGAACAGGAAGTTCCATACAAGAATAACAAGAGATAAGCTCAAGGACTGTAAGGTACGACAGGAGTTATACCGAGCGAACCAATACGAAAAACCCCGGCAGGATGCCGGGGTTTTTTATTATCTAAACTTTTTAAATTAGGGTTGGATGGGCATCCAGAATGCGAATTAGAGTCGCTGCAGGACCAGTCGGATATCGACGGCCTTGTTCCCAGTTTTGCAGAGTTCTCGCGCTGATATGCAAACGTGCAGCAAATTCTGCCTGGGTTAAGCCAGTTTTCTCACGTACTTCTTTTATATCTGGTAATTCAAGCTCAGTCATTCGACTTGCTTTGATTTCATTGCGTTTGATGGCACCAGCTTCTTTGATTGAAGCAACCAGGTCATCAAATAAGTTGTTATCCATGAAATTGCTCCTTCACTAATTGACGTAGGATCGAGGTCTCTTTGTCTGTCAGATTATCTTTCACAGACTTTGGATAAGCGACTAGGAAAAAGATCTGATCATCCTCTGTGACCCAATAATAGATCACCCGGATACCACCACTTTTACCCTTATTACCTTGAGCACAACGTACTTTACGAATACCACCGCCATTCTTGATTAAGTCACCTTTATCGGGCTGTACCAAGAGATCTTCCTGGAGCTGACGATACTCTTCATCACTGACAAGCTCTTTGATTTGCTTGGTAAAAATACTGGTTTCAATGAATAACATAGGGTTAAGTACGTCAATGGCGTATAAGAATTTTAGCAGTTCTAGAACAAAAAAACGAGAGCTGTAGGCTCTCGTTTCGCATAATCAGTATTATGTTAATTTTAGAAGAAATTAACAATTTCTGTATTTTATTTAAATCTCCAGTTTTTCTAACTTATCAAAGTGGATGCGTAATTGTTTAAAATCCTCATCTTCAATATCCTTTGCATGAGCATCTACTCTATATTTATTAATATCCTCTAACATTATTAAAAATCTTTGTTTTTCAAAACCATCTAGAAAGTTTAAAAATTTTTCCCAGTTTTGACTTAGGATATTTTTTAAATCCAATAAATATAAAGGACTACTATTTCCAAGAACCTCATTGATAGTGTGTATTCTTAAACTATCTCTTTTAGCTTCTGGAATTGCTTTTAATAATTCATTTAATGCTTTTTTTCCATATGCGAATTTTAATCCATTTAATATTAATTCTCTTAACTTCTTTTCTAATCTATTTCTTCTTAATGAAATTTCTTGCAGTTTTTCCTCATCAGATAAATTAATTTTTTTAAATCTATTTTTGTTTTTTAAATAATCACCTAATGACTCTAAACTTAACATATATTTCTCATTGTAATGTTTTTCCACCAAACCAAATGAGAGAAGATGTTGAACCAAACTTTTATTATCTTTTGCTAATTCTATGAATGTTTCATTATCTTCTAATGCAAGCATAATTAACATTTCATATTCATCAGGATACCAAGTACATAAGATATTTAGCATCATATCGAAGTACTGTTCAAGATTAGCCTGATATGATTCTAAAGCGATAGTATAAGTACCTTTATCTACTTTAAAAGGGCGATCACCTCTATAACTAGTATGTATAAAACTGCACATTTGTCTTATTAAAAATGGGTGTCCACCGCAATCATTATATAATTTAGAACAAATATCTGCCTCAAAATTCAATCCCATTAATCTTCCCAAATTACCAACCATTTCAATAACTTGATCTATAGAAAAATTTGGTAAGTAATGAATTGAGCAAGATAAATATATAGGGTTATCATGACCCAAAAACTGAGATTCTTCTATACACTTAGGATTTGTACCTACTAGCATATATGTATAAACAAGAGGATGTTTTTGATAAAAGGCTCTTAAAGTTTGCCAAAAATAAATAAAATCCTTGTGATTTGACCAGTGATCTGAAGATGCTGTTCCTGGGCTGATTCTTTCAATTTCATCAAAAATAAATAGTGTTGTTTCATGTTTTTTAGATTCATATATCTTTAGAATATCTTCTTCGAAACTTTTAGCTGCATTTTTTTCATCATATCTATTTTCACACTCAATTTTAATTTTTGAATCTTTAACTAATTTATATTCTAAAACTAAATCCTTTAATAACTCATACCACCTTTTTTTATGTATTGATGGACTTTCACAATCAATCATTAAACATTTTTTCTTTTCAAGGTCTAATTTTCGCTGTATAGCGTATACAATTGATGTTTTACCACTTTTTCTTAGACCAAAAATTCCAGCATGCTCGCCAGAATTATGTTTACTTATAAGCTCATGGACTAAATTTGTTCGTCCAAAAAAGTAGCTGTCTTTTTTCAATGGTGATTTAAATGCAAATAAATCTCTAGAATAAAAAACTTTTCTAAACCTATTATCATATAATTCTGAGTTAACACTGTGATAAATTTCATCATAAGTAAATGGAATAATTAGTTTCTGTTCAGGATCTGAATTGGATATTTTTTTTACCAGTTCTTCAACATTATTATCTTTACTAATTAAAATGGAACATAAGTTTTCCACTCTAGATTTTGGGAGTTTTTGAAAGATATTTTCAAAGACATCTAAGGTTCTTGGCTCAAAATTTGTATATGGGCTAAATAAACAAACAATTTCTCGATCTAAGTTAAATTTTTCAGTAAATTGCGTAGTTGGTTTAATAAGGAAATAGTCGTAAGTAGAATTCTTTATTTGAAGGCTTTCCCCACTAGAAGTAACGTACCAAAAATTTTTAAGTTTATTGACTATAGCCTTTTCAGATGCACTAAACCGTTGAAGAGCAAATTTTGGATGTATACCAGCATTAACAAAAGGTGTAGAACTCATGAATACTCATCTATCTAATAAAATTTTTTATATATTAATGATTTAATTTTTATTTAAAAAGGAGAATATCTTTTATTTAACATAAAATCTCTTATACGCAGTTCATCTGTAAGTCCAAAATAGAAATGTCCGGAGGATGGCATATAACTGTAAAAAACTATCTTTAGGTAGGTATCAACTGACATTTAGCCCATTTTAGGTAGGTATCAACTGACATTTTGATCATTTAGGTAGGTATCAACTGACATTTGGTAGGTATTAACTGACATTTTGACCATTTTAGGTAGGTATCAACTGACATTTAGCCCATTTTAGGTAGGTATTAACTGACATTTTGACCATTTAGGTAGGTATCAACTGACATTTTGATCATTTAGGTAGGTATCAACTGACATTTTGATCATTTAGGTAGGTATCAACTGACATTTTGATCATTTAGGTAGGTATCAACTGACATTTTGCCCATTTTAGGTAGGTATTAACTGACATTTAGCCCATTTTAGGTAGGTATTAACTGACATTTAGCCCATTTTAGGTAGGTATCAACTGACATTTTGATCATTTAGGTAGGTATCAACTGACATTTTGCCCTTTAGGGAATCTATAAAAGAACCCTAACCTACTTTAATTTTTACTCTAAAATTTATCAATTTTCAGAATTAGAGGTCGAATAATTTTCTATCTCGATCCTCTGTTAAATACTCATTGAGTTCAGTGAGTATTTTCTCTTTGTTGGCTTCATTTTCCATCTTTTTAAGCAAATAAGAACCGAGCAGAATTTTACGTCTAGTATCGTCCTTCCGTTGCTGCTCTGTAGCTTTCTTTTTTTCTCTAGCTTCGATTGCTTGTTTTTGTGCTTTTAACTGGTTTAATTTTTCTTGCTGTTTTGCAATTTTTTCATTTAAAGCATCAATACTCATAACATTACATTACCCGTGGATTCTTCTCGATCATAAGCGTGTTTGAACTTTGGTTCAAGACACTATATGATACTCAAAGAATCCCGTAAGGGCGCACTTAGCCATTGAACAGAGTTCAATGAGTACGACAAGGGGAACTTCCCCTTTGTGATCCCCGACCAACCTTGATCCGGTTGGTGATTCCGCTAAAGCGAAATCTAAAAGCAAGAGCAAAAGCAAAATGGCGATCTATCATTTTTCGGTAAAGACGATTAGCAGAAGTGAAGGACGTAGTGCCGTTGCTGCTGCTGCTTATCGTTCTGCTGAAAAATTGACTTGCGACTATTACGGCAAAGAACAAGATTACACAAAAAAATCAGGCGTGGAATTTACCAATATCTATGCACCAGAAAACACACACTCCGATCTTTTAGAACGTGAAAAACTGTGGAACGCAGTTGAAAAATCAGAAAACAGAAAAGACGCTTTACTTGCTCGCGAATTTGAAATCGCATTTCCAAATGAGTTGAATGCTGAGCAGCGTAAAAATATGCTCAATGAGCTATGCCAGGATCTTGTCAAACGCCATGGCGTGATCGTGGACGCAGCAATTCATGCACCGCACACGACAAGCGGATCTGATGAACGCAACTATCACGCTCACATCATGTTTACGGCGAGAGCGATTGACTTAGAAACGGGACTTTTTGCATCTAAAAAATATCGGGACTTTAGTCGAGACAATGGCACAGAAACAGTCAGTCAGTGGCGAAAAGACTTTGCCGATCTTGCAAACAAGCATTTAGAGCAAGCTGGCTTTGATGTACGTATTGATCATCGCAGCTATGCTGACCAAAACAACGGATTACAAGCAACATTACATGAAGGTCCATCTGTTACCGCTTTGCGTAGACAATACGAAAGAGAACAGCAAAAGTTATTTGATGAAAGAAATCATGAAATCGTGCTTCCAGCCCTGGCAAAACAGAATGACGCTATCAAACTGTTTAATCTTGAGCTTGAGATTACTGCGACTGAAAAACTCATCAAAACAATGCGGCACGAAGCAAAAGAAACAACTTTTGATAGCATCTTAAACGAAGCAAAAAATACAAAAACGTATGATTCTGATAAAACTTTTCTAAAATCCCAACAAACGGAAAATGAAAAAAAAATTTTTGATACGCTCAACTCAAGTATCTCCCGTTTGAACAAAACAGCGCTGTTTTCACAACTTGATTCAAGCATTGATAATCAAGCAGAAGCGGAACGTCAGGCCAAGTTCAAGACAGAATCAAGAGTAAAGCTTGAAGCTGAGCGTATCGCAAAAGAAGAGCAGCGTTTGAAAGCCCAGGAAGAAGCTGAGGCCAAGGCAAAACTTGAAACTGAGCATCAGGCTAAGATCAGGGCAGAAGCAGAAGCGGAACGCCTGGCTCAAGCGAGGAGGGATGATTTTAATCCATTTTAGAGGTTCGTTATGAGCGATCAACAAATTGCAGCGACATTAAAAGATATGTCAGATGCTCTACAAAAACTATCAATGTCACTTGAGAGTGAAAAACAAGAACACATCGAGTTACTCAAAAAACTCAATGAACATCTAACAAATTCTCAAGATATGATAGAAGATAATATTTCTGATTTTATAAAAAGAATT
>NZ_VPBU01000033.1:0-13291 GCF_013418565.1 Acinetobacter sp. YH12135 | reverse complement strand
TCTGCTCTTTAGGCATTTCGCCAGACATGATGAGGGCAGGCTTTTTCTGTATGACTGCTACATTGTTTGCGATGAGCTGGAGCATCGTAGTTTTACCCATCGCGGGCCGTGCAGCCACCACCATTAGACATCCAGGTTCGACATCGCCCAACTTTTTGTCTAGGTCATAGATACCAGTCTGAATGCCGTTGATTAGAGTTGTTCCAGCAATTGCTGCTTCCATCTTTCTGCTGATTTCATGAAATGTATTAGATGCCGCATCATGAATATGAAATAGAGATTCACTTGCTGATTCAGTATTAAGATCAGCAAAAGCAGCTTGAGCATTTTGGACCAGTTCGCCGCGGCTTACTGTTAGTTGCCTTGCTTGTTGAATGATCTTGAAGGCTTCAGCTTCAACTTGGCGACAAGTCGTCAGATCCTTCAATTTCTCAGCATAAGACACCAGGTTATAAAAGCTGGAAGGGGTATCACCTAAAATTTGCATGATGTATTGCTCACCACCAGCAGCTTCAGAATAGTTACGCATTTCTAACCACTGGTTAACCAATACGGCGTCATATGGTGAATTTTTAGAATCAAGATCTACTATGGCCTGAAAAATTAGTTTGTGGCGTGTAGCGTGGAAATCTTCTTCGGTCAGTAGATTTTCAACTTGGCTATACGAGTTTGAAACTGTCATCAGTGCTGAAAGCACAGCTTGTTCAATTTGTAGATTATGAATAGACGTATTCATTGAGGACCTCCTAATAGGCTCTTAGGCTTAGTCGGTAAATTAAGAAATGGTTGAGCCGTATTAGCTTGCTGTCCGGTCAGAGACTGAATGCCATATTCAGGATTCTGCTTTTTGTAGCGATCGAACTTGTCTACGATCCAAGCCGTGAACTTATGGAGTTTTTTACTGTCAGATAGTCCGCTATTATCAAAATAAGAGTTGAATGCACTCAGCTCAAATTCAAAGCTAGGTAGGCCAAAGATTAGGTCTATATTGTTGCCATGACCTGCCATCTTTATCTTTGTTATCAACTGATCTACATCAGGAATCCAGTCATGCTCTTGAGAGAGATTCATTGGTAGATTCCCTGATGGATTCTGTACCCCGTTTTTGGGATCGTTCAACATCCCGTTTTTGGGGTTATTCAAAGCACCATTTTCGGGATCATTCCCATTTTTGGAATCATTCCGTTTTTGGGATTGTTTAATGTTCCCGTTTTTGGGTGTATTGGCATCATCTAAATTTTGGGTATGGTCCTCACGCCCTTTCACGCCGTTGAGTTTAAGTATTCTGACTCGCTTGGTCGGCCCAGTACGTTCTCCCGTATCTTGAACCAAGCCAAGGTCGATCAGTTCTAGAATGACTTTTTGAACAGTTTTTTTGTCCAGCACTGTATCTTTTGCCAATCTTTCTATGCTTGGCCAAGCAGTATGTTCTTCACCAGCTCGATCTGCTAGTGAAAGCAGAACGAGGCGTTGTGATGAATTGTTCACTGGAACAGTCCAAGCCCAGCGTGTTGCATCAATGCTCACTAGGCCCTCCTTGCTGCTTATAATTTTTCAACACAGTATTCCAGAGACGCTCTGGAGTAATACGCACTGATTCAATATATGCAGCTGATGGGGGCATTGCTATCTGATCGACAACAGGCTCTGGCTGTACTTGAGTTTGCTCTGGTGAGATAGAAGGCTTATCCATTTTTAGTAGCCTCCCATTCCGCTTCATACTTTTCGCGTTCAACATCGAAAGTGTTGCTATGACTCCCTGCCCAATACGCAGCAATATGAATTAAGTGCTCAAGAGTCCCAAAGATGGCGCCATGAGTACCTTGCTTGATAGTTTCTTTGACTACTTCGACTTCATCTTTAATTTGATAAAACATGGTCTCAAGCCATGATGTATTTTCATGAGCAAGAGAGTAAGCATCGAACAGATCCCCAGCACCGTACTGATCATCAGGCTTATGCGTATGTCTGTTAAGTTCACGCATGCAAGTGTCTGCTTGACTGTTAGCAAGCTGCTGGGAAATTGTTATTAGATTTTCTAGTTCAGCAAAAGCAGAGGAGTCGGCTTTATCATTTTCTTGTACAAATGCTTTAACGAAAGCCGTTGCTTTGTTGATCTGGTTAGCCAAAGTTCGAAGTTGTGTGGCAGCTTCAGATGCAAGTGAATAGGCACTGATAATATCAGCGACACTGTAAAAAGGAATTGATTGTTCTGGAAATTGAATTTGTACTTTAGCGTTCATGATGAATGCGCTCCTATGTGTTTTGGAGCTTCGTCAATCACGACCAAATGATTTTGGAGACGAAGCTGAAAAGGGTTGGTCGACAGGTAACATAGGGAACCTGCACATCCGAAGATGTCCCTCTCCAGCTCCGCCATAACATGCGGATGCATAGAGATTTTACGCACAAAAAAAGCCCGAAGAGCGGACTGTGCGCCTATGTTACTTTTGCAGCCGACCAAAGCTGATTCAGTGATTTTGCACCGAACACGTTCAATATAGCCGATCATTTTTAATTTGAGAAGCCTTAAACAGAAAATATTTTGAAAATTCATGGCCGCTCCCCAAACCTTTTAGCTAGGATCTGCATACCTTTTGGCAATATGAAGAACTCAGTCTGTGTGTAACTGTATGATTGACCTGAAGGCTTTACACCTTCTTTGAGTGAATACTTAGTTTCACAGTAGCCGCGATTTTCACTGTAATAAGTTGAGGCCCTGGCATTGTTTAGATACCGATCCCAATTATGCTTTCTCAACCATTCCGCCAATGTCTGCTGTTTGATATTCAGGATCTTGCATGCTTGCTGGAACTTCACACCGTGTTCAGTATGCGTAATAGTTTCAATTGCCTTGCTCAGCACTTGGTTATCTGACGTTAGCTGTAGATTTTGTTCAGCATAGCCCAGCAAGAGGTCTCGCAATTGTGCTGGATTATTAAGATCTGGCAGTCCTGGCTGCGCCGTCAAAGTATCAAAGGTACGAATCACTTTAAGATGAAAAGCTGGGCTGATCCACATGGCATATGCATAGACTAATTCTTTGACAACGTATGTACCACGACCGTTTCCACCATTTATCACTTCGCAAGCACTCACCAAATTTGGTGACTGGTCAATTTCTCGAATTAACTCTTGGGTTTGCTCATTTCGGATAAAACGATAAGGAGCATGCTTTTCTTCTCCACCGCTCGCCTTATGTAAGTCATTCAGGCAATAGCGACTGTGCTGATCCTGATTAATAACATTGCCATCAATATTAATTTGAGAAGATGATTGGGTAAGCACTGTTGAGGCATACGAAACATTCATAATCATGCCTCCAGTTGGGCTGCAGCAGCTTCTTTCTTACTGTTATGCCACTCAACAAGCTCTTGATAATCAAAAAAAACAGGAGCTTGTTTTGATGTACCTTGCTTGATTGGCCGCGGGAAGGAGGGGTCTCTGCGAATAGTGTGACGAAGTGATTCACGGGTCACATCCAGTAGCTTGCACGCAGTACTGAATTGAATTCGAATAGGAGTTGCTTGAAGCATAAACATAACCATATTTAGATGAATATGGTTGTATCTAAGCAAATGAAGTCTGGTGTCATACAAGTGACAATATTAAAATATTTACTGCCACCTCAGGTGACACCTGAGATGACATGTCTTTTAAAATTATGAAATTTCTAATTTTTTATTATTTGTTATTACAGTAATTCTTTGAATGAGGCGATTGTTTGTATATCCCATATCTTCTAAAATTTGCTTAATTGCTGGTGAGTGGTCTTCATATTTTGTTGAATAGTTCTCTAAATATTTCTTCTCCCAAACCTTAATTGCTAGTGCAAGTTCGGGTGCAAAATGAGGGTGTGTTGGATTAATTGATGGATGTATAGGTGAGCAAGTGTAAGATGTTTGTGATTCAATTATCTCACGATCAGTATACCCAGGGATATGAAATTTAGGTTCAAGATATTCTTTTAGCACTTTTGTTGGAATGCTATCTGGCGGCAATAAAGACGCTTCTTTGGCATTTTTAAGCAAATTAAAGCAACCTCTAAATTGCGGGTTTTGGCTATAAAAGCAATCTGGATCTTTTTCATATAGGTTTTTTGCTTCAATTACATCTAAGCATCTCACCATCAGACAGGCAGCCTCAAAATAAGAAAATTGATCTTGGAAAAAATAAGTTGGGGTATATTGGGTAACTGTAGGATTCTTTCCAAATATGAAGCAACTTTCAAACTGGTGTATTGATAAATCCTGTTCAATAAAAAGCCTATTTAGATTTTCTTTAGTCCAATAAACTTCATGTAGGGCTATATAGCCTTCAGGAGTTAGATTATTTTTGATATTGAAATTAGAAAAAGCTCTGAGTTGTTGTGAGCTATTCTCTTTAAAATTATAAGGATTTATAAGAGTTTGAATAAACTTTAAAACAAGATTGTTCTGCTTTACATTTAATGAATTACCTGGTTGGCATATAAAGTAATCTAAAAAATCGGCTAAATATTTAATCGCTGAAATATATTCTGTCGATGCTAGTTTTACAATATCGTAAAGTGAAACCTCATCTTGTTCTACTAATAATGGAAGTAACTTAGTATTCCATTTTGATTTTAACTTCTCTTGCATTCTTGCCTCCCACGGCGCCCCAATATAGGAGCTAAGCCAGTCAGATTGGGTCTCTGATGTTCGGGGATCAACCTAGGCTTAGCAAACTGTTTGCAATTAGCTATTTTGCTAACTTTGCATATTTGAATTGAATAATTTCCTCACCTAGTAATTGCTTTGTAAAGTCATATGGTGATATGTGATCTAAGCTATTTGCATCTAGATAATCACTCCACCAATTGATCATAGCTTTACGTTCATCTAGATATTCTGCCTGGTGAGTATAAGCAAGCCTTACTTGATCACGCTCTTGATGGCTCATTTGCTTTTCAACAGCCTCCTTTTGGAACAGAGTACTTTGCACCAATGCTGAACAAGCCATTCCTCGAAAGCCATGACCACATACATCCTTCTGCGTGTCATAGCCTAATCTGCGTAGAGTATTATTGATAGTTGATTCGCTAATAAATCCATTCAAATTTCTACTTTTAGGGAAAATATTTGGTGACATACCGCTATACGTTTTTAATTCCCCGAGAATATTTAAAGCCTGTTTTGAAAGGGGGATAAGGTGCATTTCTCTCATTTTTGCACCACGCTGAGAAAATCTTTCACCTGGCACTGGATCTCTTTCTGCAGGTATTCTCCAAATACCTTTTTCTAAATCAAATTCATCCCATCTTGCAAATCGGAGTTCACTCGATCTGGTAAATGTATGAAGGGCAAAAAGCATACATAATTTAGTGACAGGATGGCCGTTATCTGCTTCCAAGCGTTGTAATAACTCTGGTAATTTTTCAAGAGGCAGTTGTGGATGATGTTTAGGCTTTTTGGTCTTAACAAAAACGTCTTTCAGAAAGTACGCCGTATTCGTTTCAGTGACACTACGCGAAATAGCATATGCATAAATACTAATAAGACGTTGGCGCGTCTTTTTAACGACTCCCGTAAATCCTTTTTCTTCAATGGAGCGGATTACTTGGATTAAATCTCTAGGCCTAATTTCGTCAAATGTCATATTTCCTATTTGACTGAAAACGTACTGGTTTAAGTTTAGAAGAACTCTTTCTGCTGTATCTTCACTCCATCTACCTGTAGTTTTATATTCTCTGTGCCATTCACGGGCAATACTTTCAAATGTCACAGCCTTTCCTCTATGGGAGCGCTGGTTATTTAAATGTTCGATGGGATCTACATTGGAAGCAATTAATGATTCAAACTCACGGCGTTTTTCTCTGGCATTTTTTAATGAAAGTGCAGGGTATTGTCCGAGCGTGATGTTGCCTACTTTTCCATTAGCCTTTTTATACTTGTAGCGCCAAACTTTGGTACCGCTTTTTCGGATATACAGAATCAATCCATTCCCATCAAAAAGTGAGTAATCTAAATCACGTGGTTTTGATGATGAGCATTTAGATTCCGATAGAGGAGCAACAGTTTTTGCCATAGCATTTATACATACATTAACAACCTGTCTGTATACTCATTTGTGTACTTAAAAATTGCAACTATACGGATGATGCTACAACTATATGTTGCTATGTTTTTACAAAAAATAATTATTTATCATTGTCTTATAACCATATTATGGCATATTTTCGCATTATGTTTGTGCGCGCTGAGCGCACCAAATTAGTATATAAGCATTGAACTGTAATATAAAAAATAGTTGAAAAGTATATAAAAAATTAAGATAAACATTCGATCTTATTTGCCATAGCCTGATCACGTTTTTCAGCATATAAAACTCACATATTTTAAAACTGAAAAATCTGAGGGCAGCTTCGTGGGCTATATCGTTAAACTCATTCCAGAAAACTTATATTTTGTTCCGCATGATAATGAAATTGGTACCACGGAATTTCGCAGTAAAGCCGTCGCAGAAGGTTTGTTCTACGATTATGCTGAAGCAACAGCAATGGTAAAGCTATACAATAAAGATATGCTGCAAGATGTTGATTATGAAATTGAGTTAATTGAATAATCGTCGACTTCTTATTATTTGAAAGTATCGCCAAGTTATGCAGAAGCTAATCGCAAAGCTGGAGCTTTTAACCGCATAAAATTATGCCGTAACTGAAAATTAAATCAATTGAAATTTTGCTGTGTGAATGTGTTGAAATGTAGTGGGCTATTGCAGCAAAAAATAAGTTTCACTATATTAAAACTACAGTAGGTCATTCAATGTAATAGACGCTACGATGCAGTTGGACGGATCAATGACAGCTCGTTGAGTTTGTAACTCTTGTTCAAACAATAAAATCAGCACTAGCCTTCCAACATAAAAAAACTCGCAGCAATGCGAGTTTTTTCTGTGCTAGAATGAAAAACAAGCAAATTTACTGTGGTTTTGTAAGTTGTAAATAAAATTTTAAAAAATATGTGTTTGAATTTATTAGATAATTTAAATTTAGTTTAAAAAAATACTACATTGTCAAACAATCTAACAACTCACTTTTTTAAAAAATTTATAAGCTATGGTATAAAAAATTTCCGTCAAGAAAAAGGGAACAACAATGACGCAAATCATCGATATTAAAGTTAAAGACCAGTTTAGCCATATTTACGAAGCAAAAGCATTGCTACGTAATATCCCAGAAACTTCATTGGCAGCGGGTTTGGCACTATTTCACAAAATTGAACACATTATTGTGGAAGGTGAAGTGATTTTACCAAGCATCGAACTTTTGTTTGAAAGCCGCGAGTCTGATAGTATTTTCCGTGTGTTGGAGTAAATATTTGTGAGACTACTTTATTTTTAGAAAAGCTCATTTCGATGAGCTTTTTTGTGCGCAGGATTTTTAAAGCACACGTAAATAAAGTGCTCATTAAGTGTAAAACATATCGCTTTAAACCGTCTGATCTTCTACAAGTTGGATATTTACATCGTATTTATCAAACTCTTGAATAATTTTTTGAATGACCGCTTGCCCAATGTCATCATCGGGTTGAAAACTCAACTCTTGATTGGTTTGACTATCAAAACATTCAATTTGCAAGATTTGCCAGAGCTGGGCATCTGTACTTTGTTGAATCACTATGCGTCGCGGTTGTAAATGTGCTGAAATTTGACGCGGCAACACATTGGTAATCGCTAACTGTATTTGGCTTTCCTGATCTTTTGGGCTTAAAAAGGTAATCACCCAATTGCCAACTTTACTGAGTTGCATTGGATTGTCATAAGCATCAAACGCTAAAAAAAATGCATGATTCATCATGACCCTGTGCCTCAACAATTCTGGAAAATACTATATCGCTGATTTTTATGAGTCGGGGCTATGCCGCTAAAGTCTTAGCTTTTATAGGGATAATGAATCTAAGGTTTAGATGTGGATTTATATGTGTTTTTAAAGTGTTGAAAAGTAATAAAAATAAATTAATCCATATATCCCTGAGCATGGTTTTAATTGTTAAAAAGACTTAAAACTAAGTAAAAAAATCTAAGCTTTAAGTCGGATTAAGCTTTTGTAGGGAGTGATTGATTTGCTGCAAAATCTGATTGAGTGCTTTCGGTGGTAAACGAGTTTCTTGCAAAGAGGTAATCCATTGCATTTGGCAGAGTTTTAAGCTGCGAATATCCTGAGCTTGTAAAATTCGCTGAATCAGTTGTTTTGCCATTAATCCACAATGACGCTGCAAAGTATCCATCATGAGAAATTTTACATCTTCAAAACTCAAAGCGGTAATTTCAGGCTGTATTTCTGCTTGGGGTTCAGGTTGTTCAGCGGGCTGTTCTGTATTGATGGCAGCTGCAACACGTGCTTCTAAATATGCAGGAACTGAATTTACTTGAAGATGTTGGGTGTGGATTGGTTCTGCCAAACTTTCAGCATACGCTTGCGGGGTGCTGCTTGCAAGTTGGCTATGAATTTCTGTGTGTAAAGTGGTAGATGATGCCTCTGGCGCTTGTTGCAGCAAAATCTCAGCCGTTTGCTCTTGGTGTTGCAAAGTGTCTTGCTCAAGCGCAGCAGGGGCAATCAGGTGCATATCTAATAGCTGTTCAATCAATTCAGGTGGTGCAAGACGTTGCTTGAACTGATCTCCGAGTAAATCAAAATCTTCAGTACCAATCAGTACCAATAAACGACGTTGACGTGCATTTAAATCACGTGTGCGCTGTTGTAATGCATCTAGACCGAGTTGAGTTTTTTGATAATTAAACATGAGCCTTAATTTATTTCCCCAATAAATTAAGGCAAAGCATAGACTTTGAAAATTACAATAATATGAATAATTTATGATAGGTAAATGCAATAAGATTCACTTGAAACATTTATAAAGTCAAAATACTGGTATTTTCGAGCGCCTTGCGTAAGTAAGGATCTAAATCTTCTTGTCTTAATAACCATTGCACATAATCGGCAGGAAGGTCAGCAATTGCCGTACCACGATGTTTACCAAAATTGATAATTTGTGGAATACGTGCTTCTTCTGAGGCAGTGTAGAGTTCTTCAATACTTTGAATTTGTAATTGATGAACTTCGTGCATCAAAATATTGGCCGTTAAAATAATATCCATATCGGCACGATGCGCTTTTTTAATCATATCACGCGCTTTTTCGCTGCCTTTGGTAATCATATAAATTAAAGCTGAAATATTGTGTGCTTCAGCATTCGGCCATACACGACGTGCAAGTGCTAAAGTGCAAATGGCTTTAATTTTAGAAGTATCCACACCACATTTTTCTAAAGCGCGAATATCGTAATCAATATTATGCCCAATAATATAGGTGGTTTCGGCAGGTAATTCGAAACTACTGTAATGCGGTTGATCAATTAAATCTGATTCTAAAATATGATGTACCGCCATCGCTGCGAATGAAATTGGCTCATCGACTTGATATAACTGATCGAAAATTTGACTTTTATCTAGACTGATTTTGCCATCTTGAATTTGAATGGGGGCGTAGGCAATCTCAATGGGTTGTCCATTTAAAGTATGGGTTTCAGTGTCGAGAATAATTGCCTGCATGTCCTGATTCGCTTGCGTCATTCAATAAAAATGCAATCTAACATTAGCCGCTGCGTATGACAAATTGAATTGAAATTTAATAGGCACTTGTATATGTGATCAATTTACTGATTTTTACCGTAAGTGTTTAATTTTAAATAAAATACACTTGCATATTAATTGTTGAAATCTTGCCTGATACGATAAAAAAGCGTACAAATAAAGATTGCGAAGGATGCAATTAATAAGAATATGAAGACAAGGGTAAGCAAATGAAAAAAATATGGTTAAGCGTGGCTTTGGCCAGCAGCAGTTTGTTTTTAACCGCCTGTAATGATGATCATGACGATACGAGTGTTGTGGTTGTTGAGGATGGTATTCCGAAATATAATTTTAGTGCCTCAGTCGTGAAAACAGAGCTTTATCGGGATCAGGGTGAAAATGCGAATAATCTTTTAAATGCAGTGAGTTCATCTAAAACATTGATGACATATAAAATGTTAGGTGTAAATGGACGGGAAACTCAAGCAACTGCACTTGTTTTTACCCCTCAAACAGTTAAACCTACGGGCGGATGGCCACTTGTAGTTTGGGCACATGGCACAACAGGCGTGGCAGATGCGTGTGCACCAAGTCGTCAAGGTTTAAATGGAAATGAGTACTTCATTGCTAAACTATTGGCAGCAGGTTATGCCGTTGTTGCACCCGACTACGAAGGTTTAGGCGAACCGAGTGGTAAAGAATTACATCCATTCTTGAATTTAAAAAGTGCAGCTTATTCGATTACAGATGCTGTTGTCGCTGCAAGCAAGCTTTTGGGTAATACTGCAGAAACGCGCTGGAGTGTAGTTGGACATTCACAGGGTGGACATGCGGCTTTAGGTGCAGCGCAGTATGCATCGCGTGCGCAGTTAAATTATAAGGGTGCCATAGCTATCGCACCTGCATCAAATTTAGCGTTGGTATTGGCGGGTGGTGAACAAAAAGCAGCTCAGGAGCCAGATGTAATAAAGAAAGTACAGACACTTGTACCATTAGATACGTTTACTGCTCTAATTGCTGCGGGGCTAAGAAATACTGCTCCAACCTTGAAATATTCTGAAATATTTGTGTCACCAACAGATCAACTTGCTGCTCAGGCAGAGTCAATCTGTTATGAGGCATTAGGTGGGAGTATGCTTCAGCCAATGCGAGAGCACGCACAGACTTATGGAAAATTGGATGGTTATCCACGTACTCAACCGAATTTCATGACGACCATCCCTGAAGTTAAAGATTTCTTAACCAATGGTTCACAGCCATTAAAAGTGAAAATCAGTACGCCTATATTTATTTATCAAGGAACGGCTGACCCAACTGTACCGAAACAAGTCACGGATTACTTGGTTCAGTCAGCTCAAGGGATGGGAACTAAAATTCATTACGTCACTGATCAGGATTTACCTGTAGAGCAAAAATGGGATCATGGTTCGGTGTATGTGGATAATATGGATGAGATTGTCAAAGATGTTCAATCACTAATGCCTATTCAATAAGTTGTTGAATTACGATAAAGATTGATTTGACCTAAAATAGCTCATGTTTTATCTGAAACATGAGCTATTTTTATGTAAAACTGAGCAAAGTTCATTCTCTCAGTTCACAAACTTTATGCTACAATACGCGCCAATCTTAGCACGGCTTAAAAGCCCTAAATTAATAGGACCTCGCTAATGTTTGCCAATATTTCTATTGCCGAATTTGATCCAGAATTAGCTCAAGCGATCACCAATGAAGATGCGCGCCAAGAAGCTCATATTGAGTTAATTGCTTCTGAAAACTACTGCTCACCTGCAGTAATGGAAGCTCAAGGTTCAAAACTTACCAATAAATATGCAGAAGGCTACCCAGGCAAACGCTACTACGGCGGTTGCGAATACGTAGATATTATTGAACAATTGGCGATTGACCGTGCTAAAGAACTCTTTGGTGCAGATTATGCTAACGTTCAACCACACGCTGGTTCACAAGCAAACTCTGCAGTTTACTTAGCTTTACTTAACCCAGGCGACACTGTGTTAGGTATGAGCTTGGCACATGGTGGTCACTTGACTCATGGTGCAAAAGTAAGCTTCTCAGGTAAAACATATAACGCTATCCAATATGGTTTAAACCCAGAAACTGGCGAAATTGATTACGAAGAAGTTGAGCGTTTAGCGCTTGAACACAAACCACGCATGATTGTTGCGGGTTTCTCTGCGTATAGCCAAATTGTAGATTGGCAGCGTTTCCGCGACATCGCAGACAAAGTTGGTGCTTATTTATTTGTAGATATGGCACACGTAGCAGGTCTAGTGGCTGCTGGTGTATATCCGAACCCTGTGCAAATTGCTGACGTAACGACTACTACTACACACAAAACATTGCGTGGTCCACGTTCTGGTCTAATTCTTGCGAAAGCAAACGAAGAGATCGAGAAAAAATTACAATCTGCTGTGTTCCCTGGTAACCAAGGTGGTCCATTGGTACACGCAGTTGCAGCAAAAGCAATTTGTTTTAAAGAAGCAATGGCGCCTGAATACAAAGCGTATCAACAACAAGTTGTTAAAAATGCGCAAGCGATGGCTGAAGTTCTTATTGAACGTGGTTATGATGTAGTATCTGGTGGTACGAAAAACCACTTGTTCTTGCTTTCTTTAATCAAGCAAGATATTACAGGTAAAGATGCAGATGCATGGTTAGGTGCTGCGCACATTACTGTAAACAAAAACTCTGTACCGAACGATCCACGTTCTCCATTTGTAACTTCTGGTATCCGTATCGGTACTCCAGCGGTAACTACACGTGGTTTTGGTGAAGCAGAAGTACGTGATCTTGCAGGTTGGATTGCAGACATTCTTGACAGCAAAGGTGACGAAGCTGTAATTAATACTGTAAAAGCAAAAGTTGAAGCTGTTTGCGCGAAATTCCCAGTTTACGCAAAATAAGCACAGCCTTGAGAAAAGCCCCTCAAGGGGGCTTTTTTTATGGATGTAAAAAATTGATTTTTCGTTCAATAAGCTGAATTTCTGTTATAACTTAAGCGTATTGAATATGATTGTAGGCAAGCTGATGATGACAGTATTGTCGGAATGACAGGAATAAAAGTAAATGATTAGACCAAAGATTATTATTTCAGAACAAGATTTGCACCGTTTGGAAACGATGCTTGAGCATCAACCTAAATTGACGCCAACGATGCAACATCTAGAAGATGAATTGGCACGTGCTGAAGTGGTTGCGCCACAAGATGTACCGAATAATGTGGTGAGCATGAATGCCCGCGCATTGATTACCATTGCACCTGCAAAAGAACCGACTGAAATTACCTTGGTTTATCCGCATGACTTTAAAGGTGAGAAAGGGCAGGTGAATGTGGTTGCACCTGTCGGGACTGCCATTTTAGGTTTAGCTGAAGGTCAGGAAATTGAATGGCCACAGCCCGATGGTCATATGATGAAAGTCAAAATTGAGAAGATTTTGTATCAGCCAGAGCGTGAAGGCGATTATTTATAATCTGTTTATCATCCTGCGTTAGGAACATTGAAAGCCATGTTGATCATGGCTTTTTTATCAAATGGAGCGTAAAACTCTGTCCTTCAGGTCAGAGATATAAGCGACACGACATAAAGTGTCGTTTGATTTAACTAAGGACTATTTTCCTTGAGTTTTGATTGTTAATATAAGTACATGAAAACCCTTAAATTACGTATAAAAGACA
>NZ_VPBU01000032.1:0-17311 GCF_013418565.1 Acinetobacter sp. YH12135 | reverse complement strand
TTCCCGAACTCAGAAGTGAAACCTCTTCGCGCTGATGGTAGTGTGGGGTTACCCATGTGAGAGTAAGTCATCGCCAGCTCATTATTCAAACACCCTCAACTAGCGTTGGGGGTGTTTTTTTATGTAGAAAAGAAAATATTAAAAACTATAAAAAGTGAAGGCAAAATAAAACCATCAGATGATGATGGTTTTATTACGGCTTAGATAGAAGATTGATTTAAGCGAATAATTGAGTAACGGAACACCATAGAATTGCTAAAATCGCAATCGCAACGATAGGTTCTAGTACTTTAGACCAAGTGGGTACAATTGCTTCTACAGGCTCAATATTTTGATGATCATCGTGGGTATGTTGTTGTACCATTTGATTAAACTCCTTCATTGATGCCTCTAATGATAGCTCTTCTTGAGGAATTGGTTTAGAACCTTTTAACTCTATTAGATCGTTTGTTGACCAAACCCAATCATCCGCTTGACCAGATAAATGTTCAATTTGACCTAGCAATAATTCACCTAGACCTTTATTGCCAAAATTACCGGTTTGATCCAATTGCTTGAGCTCTGTGAGTTGTAAGGCTAAGACTTCACTAATATTCTGTTCAAGCTCAGTTTTGGAGAGAGGTGACTGATTGTGTGGAGATGTGGTGAGTCGACGTGCAATTTCCTGAATATACAATTCATCTTGATGATCAATTTCTTGATAAAGTTTTTGGTTGTCTTCTCGCCACAGACTGACCAGTTTGCCTAAGCTCAGCGCATTGATTTCTTGAATATATTGGTCGCGATCAACAGCATTATATTGTTTCAAAAGCGAGGGCTTTTGAAGTTTAATCTGCGCTGCAAAATATTGTACTAAATCAAAAGCCATTCACTACTCCATTGTTTTAATCTAATAATCTAAGGCTTGGTTTTTTCTTAGTTTGTTCGGTTTTTTCTTCAGTCTTTGATTCTAAAGCATCTTGATCATTTTGGATATGTGCATACTCACTTGGATCAAAGAATAAGCCTTGTCCATTCTCTCTTGCATAGATACCTACGACGGCATTCATAGGTACATATAAGTCGCGTGATACGCCACCAAAGCGTGCAGAGAAGGTGATTGCATCATTGCTCATGTGTAAGGCATGCACTGCATGTGGAACGATATTTAGGACAATCTGACCATCCTGAATAAATTGTTCAGGAACAAGCGTATTCGGCTGTGTAGCATCGACCAATAAATGTGGTGTGAGTTGGTTATCACAAATCCATTCATAAATTGCGCGGGCTAAATAAGGACGGGTTGGACTTAAATTGATTTCAGATTCAGACATAATATGCTCTTTAAGTATGAATTAAAAATTCTTGATAGCGATTTTTTTCTTGCAAAGTCATTGCTTGAGTGAAGGCAGGGCGTGAAAAAATCCGCTGACAATACAGGAAAATTGGACGACAGTGTTGTTGGGGTAATTCTATGCCCATGGCTTTTAGCCGTATAAATAAGGGTGCCAGCATGCAATCTAAAATACTGAAATTTTCTGACATGAAATAAGGATAATGCTGAAATAATGGTGTCAGTGAAATGAGTGTATCACGTAATTTTTTTTGTGCAGCGCGCTGTGTTGTGTAATCTAAGCTATCAGGATGACGTAGCATCTGATCGGCAAGTTTGAACCAGTCTTGTTCAAAGCGCCAAATATATTGTCTTTGTTCTGCACGTGGCATAGGTGCATCTGCATAGAGTTTATTTTGTCGATAACGATCATCCAGATATTCGGAAATAATCGCAGTATTAAAGAGTTTTAAATCGTTTTCTAGCAGCATTGGAAGTTGATTATACGGATTCAGGCTTGCAAGATCTTCATCTTCATAATCGACCAAAATCAGTTGATATTTGATTTGTTTTTCGGCCAGAACGTAACGAATCCAATGTGAGCGAAAGTCGTCCGCATGACTGTAGAGGGTAATGCCTTGTAAGGGTGCGTTCTCGACTGACATAATCCGAAATAAAACCAAATGAATAGAATAGGATACTAAACTTAGCCACTAAAATCACCCAGCAAAGCTGATAAAAGTGTATGAGATATTTGTTGATTGGTTTTCAATTTTTGGACTGTATTGAATTTTGATTTTTGGTGTATGTGAATCCGAATTGTTTATCTGACTTAAAATGCTCAGCTCGTTGATTTGCATAAAAAAAAGCCTTGGAAAATCCAAGGCTTTTTTTGTGTCCGATTCGGTAAACGAATTAACGTTTAGAGAATTGTGGACGTTTACGAGCTTTACGTAAACCAAGTTTCTTACGTTCAACTTCACGAGCATCACGAGTAACGAAACCAGCTTGACGAAGAGCAGGTTTTAAAGTGTCGTCAGATGCGATCAATGCACGAGTAATACCGTGACGGATTGCACCAGCTTGACCACCAATACCACCACCAGCAACAGTGATGTAAAGGTCATATTTTTCAGTAGCTTCAAGAAGCTCTAATGGTTGACGTACGATCATACGAGCAGTTTCACGACCGAAATATTGCTCAAGAGTACGGTTGTTAATTACGAGTTTACCTGTACCAGCTGATAAGAAAACACGTGCAGTTGCGGTCTTACGGCGACCTGTACCATAGTTAGTAGCCATGTGCTGTATCCCTTAGATGTCCAAAACTTGTGGCTGTTGAGCTGTGTGAGGATGCTCAGCACCAGCGTACACTTTCATTTTCTTGATCATAGCATAACCAAGAGGACCTTTTGGCAACATGCCTTTTACAGCGCGTTGGAAGATTTCTTCTGGTTTGTGAGCAACTAATTTCTCGAAATTAGTTTCACGGATACCACCAGGGAAACCAGTGTGGCGATAGTATTTCTTGTCAAGTGATTTGTTACCAGTCACTTGAACTTGCTCAGCATTGATAACAACGATGTAGTCGCCAGTGTCAACGTGAGGAGTATAAGAAGTTTTGTGCTTACCGCGTAAACGACGAGCGATTTCTGTCGCAAGGCGACCTAGAGTTTTGCCAGAAGCATCAACAACGTACCAGTCGTGTTGAACTTCAGCTGGCTTAGCGCTGAGAGTTTTCATTAAACCACTACCTATTATAGTTGGTTTGGACTATGGAAGCTGTCCAAACAAAAAGGAGTCCGAATTCTACCTGAGAATGGGTAGAACTACAATGGAAAAGTCACATTTTAAGCGCTATATTTTATCAAGTTTGGTTATAAAAGCAAAATCACCTCTAGCGACCATTTCACGACAGTAAAAATCAGGTATTGATCTTCTTTATCTAGTGCTGTTTTAGCTTTTTCTGTATGGTCGCAGCAAATAATAATGATGAGGACGGATCACTATGTCTGATGATTTAGAACGCATCGCTACAACGACAAAAGCATTAACGACAGAAGCATTAAAGCCGCAACCAAATAAACTGCTAAAATTTATAGCAGGTTTTTTCATCACATTGATTGGTCTGTATGAACTGGCATTTTTGTTGGTAGGTGCAGCTTATGGTACTGATGTATTTGATTTTATCTTAATCTATTCTGTATTTATGCACATCACCTTGCTCCCTTTTATGCTATATGGCATTGGAGGCTTCATCATGTTGAGTCTATCTGATCAAAACTATCGAGCAGTCACTCAACAAGCGCCCAAAATACTATTTATAGGTTTGTTGTTATGTATGGTCGTGATTGGCATTTCGGAATGGGCGCATCAGATGGGCATCTTAGATAGCCGATTTAGATTAGATTGGAGATAAAACAATTTTGCTCAGGATGGCGCTATAATTCAGCTACACCTAGCTATAGTGGATGAAGCTGCATGCGCCCTTTATATGTCACCAGTGGTGAACCTGCAGGTATTGGACCTGATATTTGTCTAAGTCTGGCAGCTCGACAAGATGAGCGTCCAATTGTGGTATTGGCAGATCATCAATTATTACAACAACGCACCGAAATTCTAAAGCAACAAGTCGAATTGATTGAATATTCAGGTCAGCAACAGCCTGCAGCGCTTGGGCAGTTATATGTTGAGCATGTGCCTTTGGCTGTAGATGTTGAGTTGGGGCATTTAAATGCACAAAATGCAGCTTACGTTTTGGAGCAATTACGTCGCTCAGCTTCTTATGCAATGACAGGTAAGAGTGTGGGCGTGGCGACAGCACCCGTGCAAAAATCTATTATTAATGAAGCTGGTATTTCTTTTAGTGGGCACACTGAATATTATCAGGAGTTTGCAGGTGTTGCGCGTGTGGTGATGATGTTAGCCACCAAAACCTTACGCGTTGCCTTGGCGACCACGCATTTACCTTTACGTGCCGTGGCAGATGCCATTACCAAAACACGTTTAGAACAAGTAATTGATATTTTGCTGCACGATCTAAAAAGCAAGTTTAAAATTGAACATCCTAAAGTATTGGTCTGTGGTTTGAACCCACATGCGGGCGAAGATGGGTATTTAGGCATGGAAGAAATTGAGGTGATTAATCCTGTGCTGCAAAATTACCGTAATCGCGGTGAAAATCTCAGTTTAAGTTTACCTGCAGATACTTTATTTACCCCAGAAAATTTAAAAGATGCCGATGCAGTTTTAGCGATGTATCACGATCAGGGTTTACCTGTGTTAAAATCTCAGGGCTTTGGTGAAGCAATCAATATTACTTTAGGCTTACCGTTTATTCGCACTTCAGTCGATCACGGCACAGCGCTCTCCCTCGCAGGTACGGGACTTGCGAAAAGTTCTAGCTTGCATGTTGCTGTCGATTTAGCGCTGGATTTAGCACGTTCATAATTTCAGCTTGGAAATCTTTATGTATCAAATTAATGCCCTAAACCCAAAAGATGAAGGGCATCAGGCTCGTAAACGCTTTGGTCAAAACTTTTTGCATGATCAACGCGTGATTGCCAAAATTGTCCGCTCAGTGAACCCACGTCCAGGCGATAATATTGTCGAGATTGGACCGGGTTTAGCGGCATTGACCTCACCTTTAATTGGTGAGTGTGATGCTTTGACTGTAGTGGAATTAGACCGTGATTTGGCCGCAGGCTTACCGGGACGTGTGCCACATCCTGAGCGTTTAACTATTGTAGAAAGTGATGCGCTGAAATATGACTTTACCGAGTTATTTCAGGAAGGGCGCCCGCTACGTGTGGTTGGAAACTTGCCGTATAACATTTCGACGCCGCTTTTGTTTCATCTCTTAGAGTTTGGTGACAAAGTTAAAGACATGCACTTTATGCTGCAAAAAGAAGTGGTAGATCGTATCACGGCTGAACCGAATACCAAAGAATATGGGCGTTTATCGGTGATGATGCAGTATTACTGTAAGCCAACGTTCTTGTTTGAAGTACCGCCTGGCGCATTTAATCCACCGCCTAAAGTGACTTCTGCAGTATTCCGTTTAGAGCCTTATGTGACTAAACCGATTATTGCCAAAGATGAAAAAGCATTGGCACGTTTGGTGGCGCATGTATTTACCCAACGTCGTAAAACATTGCGCAATAGCTTAAAAGGCATGTTGGCTGAAGATGCGTTTGAACGTGCAGGGGTAGACCCAATGGCACGTCCTGAAACTTTAAGTTTGAGTGCATTTGTCGCATTGGCAGATCAGATGGTGAATTAATGGCAGCAATTCGATACAACTATGTCATTGGTGATGTGCAGGGCTGCTTTGAAGCCTTAAAACTGTTATTAAAAGAAATACAGTTCGATCCCGATCAAGATTTTATTTGGTTTGCAGGCGATTTAGTCGCGCGGGGTGAAAACTCGGTAGGTGCTTTGCGTTTTATTAAAAAACTGGTAGATCGTGGCGTTGCAGCAACGGTGTTAGGCAATCACGATTTAACCTTGTTGGCAGGCGCACGTGGCTTAAAGAAAATCAAAGCACAAGACAACACTCGTGATGTGATTGATGCAATTGACAGTGATGATTTGATTGATTGGTTGCGTAAACAACCATTGTGTCTTTTTCCTAATGAAAACACCATTTTAACTCATGCAGGTATTCCACATATTTGGAATGCGGAACAAACCGCAGCTTTGGCAAAAGAAGTTGAGGCGGTGATTGGGCATGAGGACTTTGAGGTGGTGGATGCATTCTTAAAGGAAATGTATGGGGCAGAACCTGCAGTTTGGTCGGATGATTTAGAGGGGCATGCGCGTTTACGTTGTATTACCAACTATTTGACCCGTATGCGTTTAGCCAATGCACAGGGTGGTTTGGAATTCAGCTTTAAAGATGCCTTAGATGATCCGATGCCAGAAGGTTTTAAACCGTGGTTTGAATATCCATCTTTAGCTGCGCAAACACATCAAATCGTATTTGGTCATTGGGCAGCATTGCAGGGACAAACGGTAGCCGACAATATTCAAAATGTGGATGGCGGTTGTGTGTGGGGCAATCAGCTTGTGGCTTATCGTTTGGAAGATCAGCAATTGTTTGCAGTGGATAATCCGCTGGCAGAATGGTAATAACATTCATCTTTAAAATTTAAAAATGTGATGATGAAATGAAAATAGCCACCTATTGAGGTGGCTATTTTTTATCTTGAATTTTATTGAATTCGAATCCAAGTTTGACTGCGACCTAGTGTAGATACACCCATATAAGCACGTAAAGTTAAACGTTTACCTGTTGAGTTGAGGCGAATTTTTGCATCGTAAATACGACCTGCCAATGGATCAATTACGCGTCCTTTTTCGTAATTGTTGCTGTTTTTGACTTGTTGTAAGCCTTTTAAAATATCCATCCCTAAAATAGGTTGGTCGGTATAAGGCGCAGGGCATTTATTACAAAGTTCACGTGGGGTATAACCCGGACGCGGGGTTACTTTCACAATTTTACCCGTATAGGTTTGATTGGCTTCTTTACGAATTTCGATGACAGCTTTGGGTGAGCCTGTTTTATCATCAATTTGTTGCCAAGTTCCTGCTAAATCTTGTGCCATCGCCAAAGTGCTTAGACTGCCGAAGATGACGGCTATTCCTAAAGCCAATTTCTGAATCATTTTATTTCCCTTACTCGGTCTTTGCGGCTAGTCTAATCTGTGAATTAACGGACACAAAGTCCCGAGTATCCAGAAAAAATGACCGATGAGACACAATTACTCGCTTATTGTTGGCGAATCCACGTTTGTGTCCGACCAATGGCTGAAATTCCGACGTAACCACGTAAAGTGAGACGTTTATTATTAGATGCTAAACGACCTTTCAGGCTATACATTTTGCCTGTAAGTGGATCTAAAATACGCCCATCGGCATAGTTGTTATTTTCCACATGCTTTAAGCCACTAATAATTTCCAAACCGACCAAAGGTTTGTTGGTATAAGGTACAGGGCAATTCACACACATAGTTTTTGGGGTATAGCCCGGTCTTGGTGTGACTTTGATAATTTTACCAGTAAAGCTGCCATTTTCAGCTTGGGTAATTTCAATCAGGGCTTTGGGTGAACCTGTTTTGTCATCAATACTTTGCCAGATACCTGTTAGGTCTGCAGCAAATGCTGAACCACTGAAGATTAAGCTTGCAAATACACCCATCAATACATTTTTCTTCATATCAGTTCCTTTGATTGTCGAAAGTTATTACAGAGGTTAATTCAAGATATAAAGCGAGTTGTGGTAAGAGTCAAGAGATTTGAGGAAATTTTTAATCTTAAACTTGCAGGGAAAATGCTGGAAAAGATGTGAAAAATGCCACGAACGTGTGGCATTTTAAGTGAAAAGTGAATTAATTAAGTTGATGGAATAACTTATAAATTAATCACTTTTAATCCAAGTTTGGCTGCGACCTAAAGCCGATACACCGACATAACCGCGCATGGTCAAACGCTTACCATTATTGCTCAATTTGGCTTTGGTGCTGTAAATATTGCCGCTTAAAGGGTCAATAATTTTCCCGCCTGTGAAATTGGAATTACCTGTATATTTTAAGCCAGTGAGTACATCCATACCTAAAATCGGTTGGTTGGTATAAGGCGCAGGGCAGTTGACACAGGTTTCTCTTGGTGTGTAACCTGGGCGTGGCGTCACTTTAACGATTTTAGCGGTATAGCTACCATTGCTTTCCTGACGAATTTCTAAAATGGCTTTAGATGAACCCGTTTTATCGTCAATGTTTTTCCAAGTTCCTGTAATATCTTGAGCCAGCGCAAAACTACCTAAGGCTGAGCAGATTAAGGCAACGGTGAGTTTCATCTTGACCATGTTCAATGTTCCTTCATTTCGCAAACTGGATATTTCATAATAAAAAGAAAGTGAAATGGTCACAATCTTTAAAAGTGATTGCTCAGTCACATTCTTTGTAAATACAGTATAAATGTTGGCAGCCAAACTGCGGTAAAGACTGCATTGACTGCCATGCCAAAGGCAGCATAACGTCCTGCAACACTGCCACGTTGCCATGCTTGAGCAGTACCAATGGCATGTGCAGCTAAGCCAAGTGCCAAACCTGAAGCACGTTCATCATTGATATGCCTTAAAATAAGTGGTGAAAAAGCAGCACCCACGACACCTGATAAAATTACAATTAATACTGCCAATTGAATCGGTGCTTCTAATAAGGTTGCGATATTAATCGCAATCGGCGTGGTCACTGCACGGGTGGCAAATGCCATAATATCGGCACTGGACATATGTAGCGCATAAGCAAGCCCCATCGGCAGCGCCACAGCACTAAGACTGGCAAAGAACAAAATACCTAAAATCGCTTTGAGGGGTAAATCGTCATAACGCATGGCTGCTAGAGGAATGGCGAGTGCAACTGTCACATAGCCCAATAATTGATTAAACAAAGGGTTGGTTTGTGCGACGTAAGTTTCGTATGGAATCCCGAAAAAATACAACAGTAGTAACACAAAACACATGCCAAAGACAATCACAGGGATTTGCGGGACTTTTTGGTTGCAAGGTTTTGCCAGTAAATATGCAACGAGAGTGATTAAAAAACCATATAGAATTGACAGCATTTTAATCTCCTAAAGCCAGCGTTTTGCCATTTTGGCATACAGCCAAAGCGGGATCAGCGTACTGATAAACAACACAATTAAGAAGATTGGAATTTGTTTGCCCATGTGCGTGAGCATAATTAATGAACCCGCGCTGATGGGTAAAAAGGCAAAGGCACTTTCTTTCATGATTTTGTTGTTGGTATCGACCAGACGAGCAGGAATTTTACTGAGTTTGCGCCATGTAAATAATACCGCCAGCAGGCTGAGCAAACCGACTAAATTGCCTAATTCTGGGTGATTAAATTGGGTCATGATCCATACAGAGGCTTCACGAAACACAATAATCAAAAGGAGTGTGCCGATCCATGCTGGCCAATCGATATGTTTTATCCTGCTCATTTTTGATCTTTCATTAAAATTTTACTTATCACGTTTTAACCGATCTGATCGTCAATTTCAAATGCTTCAAGCGGACGTTTAAATTGTTCTGCCTGTGCACCTAAAATTTCGTCTATCGGTAAATGTGCCTGTTTAATCAGTTGTTCCAGTTTATGTGGTGCCATGCTGACTTGTAGATGTAATTGACCTTCATCATCGTACTGTTCTGCCTGAATGACATTGAGCGCATACAGTTGATTGCGCAGTTTGCCATAAGCAGGTTGTAATTTAAGATCAAACTTTTGAATTTGCCCCATCAAACATTCATGTACGGCTTGTTTTAACAAGTCTAAACCTTGCCCTGAATGTGCCGATACATAGACACGGTCAGGTTGATGCGGTTTTTCATAGATAATTTTGGCTGTTTCGCCTGAGACATCAATTTTATTGTAAACCCGCAAAATAGGTACATCTGCGCCAATTTCTTTTAGCACACCTTCGACTGCTTCAATTTGTTCCAACACATCGGGGTTGCTTGAATCAATCACATGCAGCAATAAACTGGCTTCTAAGGTTTCTTCCAAAGTTGCTTTAAAAGATTCCACCAAAGAGTGAGATAGGTTTCTTACAAAGCCAACGGTGTCGGCCAATACCAGACGTCCGATGCCATCCCATTCTAAACGCCGTAAAGTAGGGTCAAGCGTAGCAAACAGTTGGTCAGCAGCATAGACATCACTTTGCGCCAAAATATTAAATAAGGTCGATTTGCCTGCGTTGGTATAACCGACCAATGAAACGGTAGGAATGGCGGCTTTTTGCCGAGCCACACGACCTTGTGCACGGGTTTGACGGACTTTATCGAGTTTGGTTTTTAGTTGTCCCATGCGAATACGCAATAAGCGTCGGTCAGTTTCAAGCAAGGTTTCCCCAGGACCACGTAAGCCGATACCGCCTTTTTGACTGTCTAAGTTGCTGCGACTACGCACCAAACGTGAAGATAAATGTTGTAATTGTGCCAATTCGACCTGTAATTTACCTTCGTAAGTGCGGGCGCGTTGAGCAAAAATATCTAAAATGAGTTCGGTACGGTCAACCACACGGCATTGCATCACTTTTTCTAAATTACGTGCCTGTGCAGGACTGAGTGCATGATCAAAAATGACCAAATTGGCGTCGTGTTCTTTGACCAATGCGGCAATTTCTTCGGCTTTGCCTGAGCCAATAAAGAGTTTGGCATCGGGTTTACTACGTTGAGTGTGGACGTGTTGTAAAACTTCTGCACCCGCAGATTCAGCCAAGAGCTGAAATTCTTCGGCATCTAGGTCTTCTAAAATTTGGACAGCGACACTGACCAGTACAACACGCTCGCCATCTTGAGGTGGCACAAAATTTTCCACTCAGCGCAATCTCCATGCTAAAGCTATATTCTAGTAGAAAAAATGTTTGTGCAGGGAAATAGATGATTGGATTTTTCCTGCGCCCTGATTTGATGCTATATCAACGTATGTAAACTCAATTATAAGGATGACCCCAATATAGAATTTATCTATTTAGATTTTGCCAAAAGTCGCATGTTTGCATGCAGGTTTCGGTTTTTATTATCAATGCAAGTTCAGATTGAACAGTATAGAATGAGCAAAATATAGACCTTTATACGTTGTTTTGCGTTTAACAATTAGTGATGACCCTATGAACCCAGCTGTTGAAACTCACACATCTCCAATTCATGGTTTTGCAAAGCTTGCTTTGTATAGCAAAAAAGTTCTGGCAACGGCTGGCGCGATTGGTGAAGGGTTTTATTTGGTCTATCGTCATCAATTGTATAAAGACACCAACAACCCGAACAATACGCGCTATGTGCAATATTTTTGCCGTCAATTGTGCAAAGTTTTTAATATTGAAGTGCAAATTCATGGTGAAATTCCGCATGACCCTGCGCTATGGGTCAGTAATCATATTTCGTGGTTAGATGTAGCGGTATTGGGTTCTAGTGCGCGGGTATTTTTTCTGGCCAAAGCTGAAATTGAAAAATGGCCGTTATTGGGTAAGTTAGCCAAAGGTGGGGGGACGCTATTTATTAAGCGTGGCTCTGGCGATTCAGTCAAAATTCGTGAACAAATCACGCAATTTTTAAAACAAGATATTCCTGTATTATTTTTTCCTGAAGCGACCACGTCAGATGGAAGCAAAATTAAAAAAGTGCATGGTCGTATTTTAGGGGCAGCAATTGAAGCCAAACGACCTGTGCAAATTTGTCTGATTTGTTATGTGAATCAGCAAGGTGAGTTAGATACTGTTGCACCGTTTATTAATGACATGACCTTTGTTGATCATGTGAAAGATGTTTTGGAAATGCCGAAAGTGACAGCGCATTTAATGGCGTTACCTGCAATTGTGGTAGAAGGGCACGATATTGAATCTTTAACTGCTGTGGTACAGGAACGCATGACAGAAGGTTTGGCTGAGTTGCATCGTCAGGTATTAAAACCACAAGTGCTGACATCATAAAACATGCTTAGGCGCATCTTCATGTTAAAGATAGCCTAAGCACATCACATTTTTTTAAGAATAATGGTCATCATCCAACAGCTTCAATATTATGTTGCTACATAAAGCCTTCAATTGGCAGCCATGAGGTAATTTTCATTGCCGCACGTTGATACCATTTCATCCCTGGTTCTTTTTTTAGAATTTGAGTTTCGCCTTGTGGATTTTTCATCTGCCATTGAATGTTTTGTTGCGCATCTAAAACCAGTTTATAAGCATATTTGGATAAATTGACATCCATGGTCTGGTGAACTGCGCGAGCCAATGGTGGACTATTTAAAATTACTCCAATTTCAGTATTTAAATATGCCGAGCGTGGGTCAAAATTAAACGAACCAATAAATACCTGTTTTTCATCCAATGCCATGAGTTTGGCATGTAAACTAGAACGGCTTAAACCTTTCATACTGACTTTGGCTTTTTTGGAAATTTCGTGCGTATGTGTGTTTAGGTTTTCCATTTCAGGTCGCGCCAAAAACTCATACAGCTGCACGTTATTTGCCAATAAATCTTCTCGATATTTGGCGTAAAAAGCATGCACCACAGGAACATCGTTGGCTTTAAAGGAGTTGGTCAGTACGCGTACCTGAACGCCATCATCCGCCAAGTCTTTTAGTTTTTCTGCCCCCGATTGTTCGGGGACAAAATACGCAGAAATAATATCGACACTACTGCTTGGCTTCTCTAAATGCGTCAGCAATTGAAAGTTGAGATGTTCTTCTTTTGAGGCGCGGTCTTTAATTTTACTCGGCGCATCTTTGACCACTTCAGCACTGCCCCAATCGAACTTAATACTATGCGTCATCCACTGTTCAATCGCTTTAGAACGAGTCACCAAATCTAAATAATTTTGTACGGTGGCTTCTTGATCGTGCTGTTCTAATTGCTGTTTTAAGCTTTCATAACGCAAGGTGTAATGTTGTGGATTGACCAATTGCTTGACTGAATAAGCATAGTCATCATTCCAGTATTCATCAAAAGAGTGAATAATTTCATCCGAAGCCGAGCCGACTAACATCACATCGACATCAGAAAATTGATAATTGTCGCTGACGTTATAGTATTGATTGCTCATATTGCGCCCACCAATCAGAGAAATTTGGTTATCGGCAATAAAGCTTTTGTTGTGCATACGACGGTTAATACGCTTCAAATCCAAAATCATGTCCATGGCACGATAATGTCGAAAGCGATATGGATTATACAGTTTGATGTCGATGTTGACGTGTTGATCGAGCGCGAGATAAATGCCTTCCATTTTTTTGGCATTGTTATCATCGACCAATAAGCGGACTTTCACCCCACGATCTGCCGCACGAATAATGGCGTGTAGTGCAAGCGCGCCAATTTTATCGTTATCCCAAATATAATATTGTAAATCTAAAGATTTTTCTGCTTTATTAATCAGATAGATACGTGCTGCTAGGGCTTCGAGCGGATCATACAGGACATGATAACCCGTAAGCTGCGGATATTTTTCGCGTAGCGGCAGTACAATTTTGGCCAAACTGGTTTGATCGGTTGGGGTTTCAAACGCCATCCGGATCGGATGTTCAATCTGTTTGGGCAGCGTGCTACAGCCTGAGAGTGTCAAAACGAAGGCGCAACTCAGCCACAAGACGTTGTGCCGAATATTTTGAAATGGAGCGGATGAGCTGCGGTTTGCCAAATTAAATTCCTTTTTAGCACGAGGAGCAAATAAGTTAAAAATAGGGTTTGAGTATAATTGTCAGCTATGAAAAGATAAATATGACAATACAGATATATGACGTGTGTGGGTTAAATGCGACATCTGGGTTTAGCGCAGCATTGAATAGCAGAAGTATGAAGTAATAGAGAATAAATATGTGGGATAACGATTCAGTCGTGTTGTATTTCTATATGGGTATGGCAATTTTGGCGCTGTGGGCAGTTTCGCAAGCATGGCGCAGTCAGGCCAATACAGAAACCATTCACCCGTTTAAGGCCTTTGTGCATTTGTTGGCATTTTATTTGTCTTACCTGTTGCCGCCTTTGGTTTTTTTTAGTGTTTATGCGGGTATTCAGGGCTATTACTCCATCCACGAAGCGATTTTTGTATTTTTAGTCAGTGCTGTGTTGAGCTATGCGCGTTTTATTGAACCGCATTTGATTCAAGTCAAAACTACCAAATATCAAATTCATGCAGATCGCCGTTTATTAAAGCCTGTCAAAATTGCTTTAATTGCAGATTTACATATTGGCTTGTTTTCTGGGCATGAGCGTCAATTGAAGCAAATTGTGAAAAAACTCAATTTGCAAAACCCCGATATTGTCGTTGTAGCAGGCGACTGGACTTATGAGCCTGAAAATAAATTGGTCGAAGAATTGGCGGTATTAAAAGAAATTTGTGCGCCTGTATATTCGGTAAATGGTAATCATGATGAGCAGTATCCTGGCCCGCCCATTCAAGAGCTGTTAAAAACGGCTTTAGAACAAAATAACGTGATTGATATTGAAGGTAGAATTGTCGAGTTTGATGAGTTTCGTTTGCTCGGTATTGGCGATTTATGGGCAGGTAAAACCGACATGCGCTATATGCCCGATTTACCTCAGGATAAGCCGTGGGTGTTGTTATCACATAACCCCGATACAGTGGATATGGTGCCAAAATTGCCGACACGTCCGTTGATGTTGGCAGGACATACCCATGGTGGGCAGGTTGAACTGCCGTGGCTGACCGATTATGTGATGAAAAAAGTATCTATTTTAGGGCATAAAAAGGGGTTATATCGCCATGATCATGCCGATGTATTTGTGACTGTAGGGACAGGAATGGTCGGTGTTCCTTTTCGTTTTGGTGTGCCGCCCACGATTGATATTATTGAATTATTGTAAGCACCGTCACCATCGCCTACATGAAAAAAACCAGCCGAGGCTGGTTTTTTGATGCAATTTTTGCGCTTAAATTTGATTGTTTACATCATCATGCTTGGTTTCTCGAATCATTAAAAATGCGATTAAAGACAAGATGGATGCTGCACTTAAATAATAACCAACTGCAGCCAAGCCATAAGTGGTGGCAAGTTTGGTGGCAATGAGTGGGGCAAACGATGCGCCAAAAATACCCGCCAAGTTAAAGGTGAGTGCGGAGCCTGTATAGCGTACAGATGTTGGGAAAATTTCAGACAATACTGTACCAATGGGCCCGTAAGTAAGTCCCATAATTGCCAAGCCAATACACAGGAAAATAAATACAATCCACGTGCTGCCTGAAGCAAGCATATCGGCAAAAAATAAGCCAAAAATTGCAGAGATGATGCACACTGCGATAGAGGTGGTTTTACGTCCAAATTTTTCGGCTAAAACGGCTGAGAGGGGAATAAAAGCAGCAAAACACAATGTGGCTAGTAGTTGAAGTTTTAAGAATTCTTCACGTGAATAACCCAGTTGTTTGGTGCCCCATTGCAAGGCAAATACCGTAGTCAGATAAAACACCACAAAGGTACAAATTGCAGCGATTGTACCGAGCACTAACATTTTAGCGTGTTTTTTAAAGACCTGAATAAATGGCACATTGACTTCTTTTTGTTTATTCAACACTTTTTGGAAGGCAGGCGTTTCATGCAGTTTTAAGCGAATCCATAAACCGACAATCACCAATAAGGCACTCGAAATAAACGGGATGCGCCAGCCCCATGTCATAAAGTCTTGCTCAGACATCAGCGCACCTAAAATAAGGAATGAACCTGTGGCAAGAATAAAACCAATCGGAGCGCCCAATTGTGGGAACATGCCATACCAAGCACGTTTACCTTCAGGGGCATTTTCTGTGGCTAACAGTACTGCTCCCGACCATTCACCGCCCAAGCCTAAACCTTGCCCTAAGCGACACAACGCCAACAGTAATGGCGCGATAATCCCAATTTGTGCATACGTCGGCAGTAAACCAATACAGACTGTAGAAATTCCCATGGTCAATAATGCCGCGACCAAAGTGGCTTTGCGTCCGATCCGATCTCCTAAATGTCCAAATAAAGCTGCGCCAATTGGACGGGCGATAAAGGCAATTGCAAAGGTGGCGAGAGATTGAATGGTTGCCGTCATTGGGTCAGTACTGATCGGAAAGAACAGATACGGGAAAATAATGACTGCCGCAGTGGCGTAGATATAAAAGTCAAAAAACTCGATGGTGGTACCGACCAAGCTTGCAGTCAGTACTCGAAATTTAGAATTTTGAGTCGGCTGTTCAGCGGCAGCAGTAGATGAAGATGCCATACAGGACCTTATGTAAAGTGAATTTTAAATGAAAGTGCAATTTGGCACAGACCGCACTGGCAGAAAAATAGTAGATACTTCTTGTAGTTATACTTTTTTGAACAAGAAGTCGGTTACAAAACTGCATCCATGAACACCATTCAAATCTGATCGTTTTATCTGTAAGACATGAGCGATATTCAGCGTTAAATCACATACAGATAAATTGCCAGAAAGTGTGCGCCTGCACCAATTAAGACAAATACATGCCAAATTGCGTGGGTATATCTTACGCGTTTTAAGGCATAAAACAATGCACCCACGGTGTAGGCAATGCCGCCAATTAGCAAAAAGGTCAGGGCTTGGCTGCTTAAATAGGCTTGCATATCGTCCATGACCAGAACGGCTAACCAACCCATCACCAAGTAGGCAATTAAAGAAATTTTATGAAAACGGTTGATAAATACCAGTTTAAATAGGGTGCCAATCAGGGCAATAATCCACAGGGCAATTAACAAATATTGTGCTTTTTGAGTAGGAATCGCGATGGATAAAAATGGGGTATAAGTCCCTGCAATTAAATAATAAATTGCGGTGTGATCTAACTTTTTATAAAAATAACGACGGTCTGCTGCGGTTGCCATGTGATACAGCATTGAAGCAGAAAAAAGCAGTACCATGCTTATTGCATAGGCCCACAAACCTAGCCATTGTCCCGTACTTAAATACGCACCTTTAATGATTAAAAGAATACCTGCAATAAATGCCAAAGCCGCACCAACACCATGGCTCAGATAGTTAATCCGTTCTTCTTGCAGGTCATAATCAGGCACTAAAGGGGCATTTAATTTCATGGCGAATCTGCTTTAATTTCTTTAATTATACAACTGTATCGTAATTCAATTTTGCTTTTAGGGTAATAACAATTAAACTTGAATTGTAATTTTTTCAGGTTTTTATTATGTCGACTTTGGCTTCTCCCTCTGTGCAGGAACAACAATTCTTAGAGGCTTTTCAGCAAGCCATTGATACACAAAAGCTTGATCGTGTGGTGCTGAGTCAATATAAAGGCGAACTGGAACAATTAGAAAAAATCACCTTACGGGTGATTCAGCTAAATCAAGAGAGATGGATCCGTAAATTTGAACAACTCCTATAAGTGATATTCTGCTCCTCAAATGATGTTATAAACATCAATATATGGAGTATTTTATGGCACGTAGACCAAGAAGAAATCATTCAAATGATTTT
>NZ_VPBU01000031.1:0-23215 GCF_013418565.1 Acinetobacter sp. YH12135 | reverse complement strand
TGTTCAAATGGCGATTCAGCGTTTAATTGGTTTTGGGAAAAAAGAAGAGTTTAAGGAAATTTTGGCAATTTTAAGAAAGCAGAATCCTGATAGGATAAGGGTTCTGTGAAATTTGTCGTGTACAGAGTTGTTTTAGTAAAAGGTCGTGGAGTTATATTTTACAAATGTGTTGCGTTTGATATTCGAATCGGTTGGTGTCACGCCACTTGGCCTGAAAACTTTGTAGCTGGACCAAATGATAATCAAACATTAGAAGAAGGCTTTAGACATTTCATTTTTACTGAAAATCGTGTGCATTACTGTCATCCATTTTTTTTAGTTAATAAAGGAGATAATGCTCAAAATCTTCGTGGTGTAAGAATACAAAACAATGATTTAGAGGGCAGAGGTAGACTAATTGATGGTTATGCACGTGATGTCTTAATAACTGGAAATAACGGGTATTGGCGAGATACAGCAAACGACACTATGATTCTTAATGGCGGGGAAAATATCAATATTATTTCAAATAATTTTTCTGCTGTTCACAAAGATGGCGTTTTAAAAAAGCATTGGGGGGGCACTTTTTTACGGTTACTCGGTAAAGTAGATGGGTTAAATATCCATAACAATACATTTGTCGGTCTAAAAGCTAACATGCTGCTAATAAACCATCCAACCATAAAATCTGAAAATATTTCATTAAAAAACAATAAATATTCCTTGTGCTTCACTGAAACAACACATGCTTTATTTTTGGAAAATGGAAATATTGATATTTTGACAATTGAAGATTTACCAATAAAAGCTTTGTCTACAACTCACATGCCTTATAAGAGATCTAATTTAACCCAAGCAATTAATAACTTTACTGTAGATACAATAGTATACGGATCTAATTATTTGCATAATTTTCCATCATATTATGGTCGTTCAACTAGGAAACAAGGATTTTATACTGGGACTGGAAATACTGAGTCTCAAAATATATTAATCGGATACTTTCCTAAAAAAGTCGATATAACTACTAAAAATGGAACATTAACTAGAAAGATCACCCAAGACTTTACTCAAGAGGGTGCAACGTTAAATTATAGTGGTTTAACAGTAACAGGTGTCTTAAATGAGTTGGGAACTTTATATGTCTGGGAAAGTTATTAAAATGGATCTACAAAAATAATTTACATTGAAAAGTCGAAATATTAATTTGTAAAACCCACTTAATACAAGCTCATGCACTTGGGCTTTACTAAGACTCATGCAAGCCTGTTTGTTGAAATAAAACCTCAATAAACAGGCCTTTTAAGGCAGAAACACACCACTGCTATTACAGATACAACAATAATCCAAGTTTTTGTATATAACCCATATACAAGTCCAACCAATCGCAATTAAAAAGCCATTTTGTAAGCCTGTGAACTGTAATTAAAACAACAGATCACAGGCTAATTTTATGGCTACAGATTCATATCATCACGGTGTCCGAGTTCATGAACTCAATGAAGGCACACGTCCAATTCGTACCGTTTCAACAGCAGTCATTGGATTAATTGCAACAGCATCAGATGCAGATGCAGAGCTATTTCCATTAGATACAGCGGTACTTTTGACCAATATTCAAGGGTCTATTGAAAAAGCAGGAACTCAAGGCACTTTAGCCCGTTCATTACAAGCCATTGCAGACCAGACCAATGCTGTAGTGGTCGTGGTGCGTGTCGAACAAAAAGAAGATCCAGCAGAACAGACCACTGCAGTCATCGGTGGGCAAGTAGGTGGTAAATATACAGGCATGAAAGCTTTGCTTACTGCAGAGCAAAACCTGAAAGTAAAACCACGTATTTTGGGTGCACCAGGACTTGACACAGCAGAAGTCACAGCATCGTTAACAGGCATTGCAGAAAAATTACGTGCATTTAACTATGTTTCAGCCTATGGCTGTGAAACAAAAGAAGATGCCGTGGCTTATCGTGACGCAATTGGCTCACGTGAAACAATGGTGATCTGGCCAGACTTTTTAGGTTGGGATACAGCAACTTCAAGCACCACCACTTTTGAAGCAACCGCTCGAGCACTTGGCTTACGTGCAAAAATTGATAACGACACAGGTTGGCACAAAACCCTTTCAAACGTACCTGTAAACGGTGTCACAGGCATTTCAAAAGATGTGTTTTGGCAGCTACAAAGCATGGACACCGATGCAGGCTATTTGAACTCAAATGAAATTACCACGCTAATCCAGCGCGATAGCTTCCGTTTCTGGGGGTCGCGTACTTGTTCAGTCGATCCGCTTTTCGCATTTGAAAACTATACCCGTACAGCACAGGTCATTGCAGACACCATGGCAGAAGGTCATTTGTGGGCTGTAGACAAACCACTTCATCCAAGTTTGGCCCGTGACATTGTGGAAGGCATCAATGCCAAATTCCGTGATTTAAAAACTCAGGGTTATTTAATTGATGCGAGCTGTTGGTTTGATCCATTCGTCAACTCAAAAGAAACACTGAAATCGGGTCGCTTGATTCTGGATTATGACTATACGCCAGTACCACCACTAGAAGATTTAACACTTCGCCAGCGTATTACAGATCG
Organism: Acinetobacter sp. YH12135; assembly: GCF_013418565.1. NCBI lineage: Bacteria > Pseudomonadati > Pseudomonadota > Gammaproteobacteria > Moraxellales > Moraxellaceae > Acinetobacter > Acinetobacter sp. YH12135. The sequence continues at coordinate 20,647 of NZ_VPBU01000031.1, read as the reverse complement.
TTATTTCTCTGACTTCGCCGCCCGTATGAACGCATAAAAGGATAACAAACGATGGCTTTACCTAAGAAACTGAAAATGTGCAACCTGTTTAATGAGGGTAATTCTTACCTTGGCCAAACAGGTGAAGTCACTATTCCAAAATTAGTACGCAAGTTTGAAAACTGGCGTGGCGGTGGCATGAATGGCAACGTCAAAATTGATTTAGGTTTGGGGGATGATATTTCCGAGTTTACTTGGAAACTTGGCGGTATCGACTCTCAAATTATTGAACAGTTTGGTGCAGTCACCGTTGCTGCAAACATGCTGCGCTTCGCAGGCTCATATCAGCGTGATGATACGGGTGAAACGGAAGCTGTAGAAATTATTGTTCGTGGTCGTCATGAAGAAATTGATTTCGGTAATCAAAAGGCGGGTGATGATACTGAAACGACAATTAAAACACAGTGGTCGTATTACAAATTGAGTATCAATGGTGTTGTCAAAATTGAAATTGATATTCCAAACCAAATTGAAATTGTGAACGGTGTAGATCTGCTCGAAAAACACCGTGCCAACATTGGTATCTAACTTTTCCTACCCTTCTGAAGTCACTGTACTGCAGAAGGTTTTTTTACATCTTTTTTATATTCAAGGAATTAATATGCAAACTCAGGACCAAACTCAAAACCAGAAACTTATTCAGGCAGAAGCACAAACAATTGACTTGGATACACCAGTCAAAATGGGTGATTTGGAAATTAAACAGCTAGAAATTCGTAAGCCAAATGTCCAGGCATTACAGGGCGTAAAAATTGCGGATTTATTGCAGGGCGATGTGAACTCAATTTGCACAATTCTGCCTCGTATTAGTAGCCCAACCTTAACCAAAGCAGAAATCAATCAATTAGAACCTTCAGACATTGCCCAAGTTGCAGGTGTGGTGATGATTTTTTTGCAGACGAAATCAGTTCGTGCCCAGCTGTTACAGCAACAGTAGAAGATGCGATAGCCAACATTGCGGTGGTGTTCCACTGGCCACCGCAAGCATATAGCGATATGCATTTATTTGAGTTGATGCAATGGCATCAAAAAGCCATTGAAAGAAATGGAAACGATGCTGAATGAAACCCTTAAAATTAGAAGTCATTTTTGGTTCAAAAGACAGTTTAAGCCCTGCACTGAAGCACATGATTGGAGGCAGCAAAGCAGCTGCCTCTGCTCTTGAGCAAACGACCAAACAAATTGCCAAATTAAAACTAGATCAAAAGAATATCGACAGCTTTCGAAAGTTCAGAACCGAGCTGGATCAAACTACTGCTGAAATTAATAAACATAAACAGGTCATTTCTGATTTAAAAAAACAATCAGATTTAGGTCCACTGACCAAGCAACAAACTCAAGAATTAGGTAAATCACAAAAAGCCTTAGAACGCTTAAATCAGACTTATGGCCAGCAGTCACAAAAGTTGACTGAAACAGTTCAAAAGATGAATCAGGCAGGTATTGCCGTTGAATCATTAACTCAGGATGAGTCCAACTTAAAAGACAAAATCCTTCAAACGACTATGGCATATACCAAACAGAAACAAGCCATAGACCGAATTAATGCAGCACAGCAACAATATCAGCAGACACAGGCAAAATTACAGTCTGTCAAAGACGTTGCAGGCAAAGGCATGATGCTTGCAGGCGCGGGAATGGCTGCAACGGCTGTACCAGTCAAACTTGCGGTAGATTTTGAATCTGCCATGGCTGACGTTAAAAAAGTTGTAGATTTTGGTGATCAGCCAACCGTAGCTGCTGCAGGTTTAAAAGCTATGTCAGATGAAGTGGTCAGAATGTCCACTTATTTACCCATGGCTGCTAAAGACATTGCAACAATTGTCGCGGCAGGTGGTCAGTCGGGTATTGCTAAGGGGGAGCTGACCCGATTTGCAGAAGATGCTGTAAAAATGGGTGTAGCGTTTGACACCACAGCAGAAGAAGCAGGGCAGAGCATGGCAGAAATGCGTACAGCGTTTCGTTTGTCTCAAAATGAAGTAGTTACCCTTGCAGATAAAATTAACTATTTGGGCAACAACACACCAGCCGCTGCAAAATCTATTATGCAAATTGTTCAGCGTATTGGCCCACTTGGTGAAGTCGGGGGATATGCTTCAGGTTCTATTGCTGCGCTTGGTGCTACGCTTAAAGGTATGGGGGTTCAAGAGGAAATTGCAGCAACAGGCATTAAAAATATGATGCTTGCTTTGGTTTCTGGTGAGGCTGCAACGAAGTCACAAAAGGCAGTATGGAAATCTTTAGGCTTGGACTATGTGCAAGTGGCCAAAGACATGCAGGTCAATGCTGAAGAAACCACCATGAAAGTACTGCAGTCTATTTCCAAAATGGATAAATACGAGCAGGCATCCATTTTAAAACAATTGTTCGGATCCGAATCTTTATCTGCCATTGCACCTTTGCTCACAAACATGGAAGCCCTGCAGAAAAACCTAGATATGGTTGGTGATTCGACCAAATATGCAGGCTCAATGAATGCAGAATACGATGCGCGGGCAGCAACTACAGCAAACAACCTATTACTGTTAAAGAATAATCTCTCTGCAATTGGCATTGTCATAGGCAATATTTTATTGCCGCCATTAAATGCATTTACTGATAAAGCCAGAGGAATACTTGAGCATGTTCAAGAGTGGTCACGTGCAAACCCAACTTTGGCATCTACCTTGGTCAAATTGGCTGTAGGCGGGATTGCTGTTGTAGGCGGTATCAGTGCAATTGCCTTGACTATTGCAACTGTACTTGGACCACTGGCATTTTTAAAAATGTCATTGGTGAGCCTAAGTGGTGGCATCGGTATTTTCTCAGGTTTACTGAAAGCTTTGGTTTTGCCTATAAAAATGATTGGTACTGCTTTTTTATGGGTGGGGAAAGCAATGCTGGCCAATCCAATGGTGTTTGCGATCACCGCAATTGTAGCTGTGGTCGCAGGCGCGGCATATTTAATTTATAGAAATTGGGAGCCAATCAAAGGATTCTTTACTGGTGTATGGAATGCTATCAAAAACGCATTCCAGACAGGTGTCAGTTTTATAAAAAGCATTATTGTTGGCATAGATAGCGTATTTGCATCAAACCCGATATTAAACGTATTAATGCCGTTTATTGGCATACCTCGGTTGATTATCGCCAATTGGTCAGTTATTTCAGGCTTCTTTACTAACCTGTGGTCTGCAATTTTAGCGATCGTATCATCTTCGGTTTCTACTGTTGTGGGCATGGTAACTACAGGCTTTAACGCTGCAGTAAGTTTTACCAGCAGCATTTGGAATAGTATTAAGAATATCGTCACTGCTGCATGGCAGGGACTATGTAATATTTTCATTGCCATTTCACCATTGCCGTACATCACGAGTGCATTCAATTCTGTTTTTGCATTCTTGGCAGGGTTATATGAACGGATGCGATCTATAGGGTCCAACATCATTCAAGGTTTGATTGATGGGGTCAAATCAGGTTTTGGAAAACTCAAAGACCTGTGGAGTACGGTCAACTCTTACATGCCAGATTTCATGCGTAAACGTATGGATATTCGCAGCCCATCACGGGTAATGGCAGGAATTGGTGGGCATATTATGGGGGGCTTACAAGTTGGCCTACAAAATGGTTTCCCAAGCCTCAAAAACAAATTCTCTGCCGTGGCAGATGTTTTCAGCTCTAAAAATTCAGATTTAGGGCAGGTGAATATTGCCCCTGCGCTTTCAAAAATTAAAAGCAAGTCAACGCAACAATTCGGCAGCAGCAGAAAAGATGTCGTGGTTCAAGGCGACACAATCAGCATTCAGATTCATGCTTCACCAGGACAAAACATACAGCAACTGCAACACATGATTGAAAGCGTACTGAATAAACGTGAGCAGGAAAAACTGTCTCGAATCCGTAGCAGCTTTTTAGACCAAGAATAGGAATAATCAAAAATGATGATGATTTTTGGCATGTTCGTATTTTCTATACCAACAGCGACTTATCAACAATTACAGCGTTCGACCACGTGGAACCATGCCAATAACAGCCGTGTAGGTTCCATGCCCGCATATCAGTATGTGGGCAAAGGGGAAGATAAAATCACGCTGGATGGTTCAATCGTACCTGAATTTGGCTCCCAGCTTTCCCTAACTGCATTACGGGCAATGGGGGACACAGGTAAGTCATTTCCGCTTATTGCAGGCAATGGAAAAATTTATGGCTTATGGGTACTAGATTCTGTTGAAGAAACTCAAACCTACTTTTTTAAAAATGGTAAACCCCGCAAAGTCGAGTTTTCACTAAAACTAACCAAAACTCAAACCGCTGGCCAGCTCATTGGTAATGTATTGGGCAACATGGTGAGTAACCTATTATGAGTTTATTGTCCGACTTAAAAAATGGGAGCTACCCACATGCAATTTATCGGTTATTGGTGAATGGTACCGATATTGGTGGCATAGTTCAGGATCGCTTGATTCGTATGACCATTACCGATAACCGTGGCATTGAAACGGACTCCATTGAAATTGATCTTTCTGACCATGACGGTTTACTTGAAATTCCACCCAAAGGTGCAGAAATTGAAGCATGGATTGGCTGGAGCAACACGGGTCTGGTATATAAAGGCAAATATCTAGTCAAAGAGCGCAGACACACGGGCGCACCCGATGTACTCACGCTGCGAGCAGAATCTGCAGACTTGAAAGCTGCCTTTAAAAAGAAAAAGGAACGCAGTTTCGATAGAAATACCATTGCCGATATTATTAAAACGATTGCTGCTGAACACGGCCTGATTGCCAAAATCAACCCACAATTGGGTGCTATTGTTTTGCCGCATATAGATCAGAACGAATCCGATGCAAACCTGATCACCCGTATTGCAGATGAACATGATGCGATTGCCACCGTAAAAAATGGCAATCTGTTATTTATGCCCAAGGGTGAGGGAAAAACATTCAATGGTAGTCCATTTCCCGATACCATTATCACCCGTGACTTAGGCGACTCGCATAGCTTTAGTGATAGCGATGGTGCAGATGAAGTATCGGGCGTCACGGCTTATTATTACGACAACAACAAAGCCGAAAAGCAGAAAGTCACCATTGGCATTTCAGATGAAAACACCCGCGAAGTGCGTGGTATTCAGCGTGATAAACAAACTGCAGAGCATGTAGCACTGGCCGAGTACAATAAAATTAAAAGCAAATCTGCTCAGTTCAGTTTTAAATTGGCATACGGCAACCCACAGCTCATACCAGAAGCACCTTTAATGTTTCTGGGCTTTAAGCCTTTAATTGATGAAATTATTTGGCTTGGCACAAGAGTAGTGCACCAACTAGATGCCAGTGGCGGCTTTACCACTTCCTGTGAAGCAGAAATATACTTGCCAGACTCTGACGATGTTGCACAGTTGATTGAGTCCAGTGTTGGAAATTACACAGGCGTATTGGCGTATTACAAGGATGGAAAAAATACACGAAAAGTAACAGAGGGCGATCAGACCACACCTAAGCGGCTGACATACCTATATGTGAATAAACTGACCGCAACAAAAGCAGTAAAAAGGGAATATAAACAATTAAAAGCTGATAAATGAATACAAGAGGACAAATATTTATTCTTTTAAATTATAATGGATTAATATTTGTTCTTTAATGTAGGGGAAATAACGTGGGGCATCATCAACCTAAAACAAAAATACCGAGTTCACGTCCTCAGATGCTGTGCCCACATTGTCAGGCAGCCAATTTAAAGATTCGTTCCAGTGAACCCAAACATCCATTTTTAAAAGTGATTTGGTTGCAATGCCCTAATCATTTTTGTGGGTTTACCTGCGGTGGAAATATTGAAATTACTCACACTGTTTCACCAAGTGCCATGCCCAACCCAGACGTTCAGTTACCCACCTTAAAACAAATACAAGAACTTAAATCTGCAGAAGTAATAGATACGGAAGCTGTGAATGACGCATGATTCACAGCAACTTTTTGAACTATTTTATAAAAATATCACTTTGGAGATGAACCTCCTAGATTGTTCTTGTTGAAGATTCACTATTTCAACCTAATCTCAATTAAAAAATATTACTCTTCTATGATGATTCGATCCCATTCTGCTTCTTCCAAGTTAGCTATATAGTCTAAGTGGATAGGAGAAATCACGAAAGTCATCCCGTTATTTCGCTGTTTGAAGACAAAACCAAAATTAATCATCATATTCTGAGGGTCTGGAAGAAAGAATACTCGCGGCTCACCGACAAAATCACCTTCCCAACCTAATTTGTCAGCTAATTTTTGTGCATATTTCCATTTGGTTGTTGCAGATGAAAATGCGAGTTGAAATTCTTCTATATTCTCTTGAGGTGGATACAAATCCACTAAATTTTTAAAAAATTGATCAACTGAAGGTAAGAACTCCCAATAATGATCAATCACGAAAAATCGATAGCCGTAGAGAATCATAATTATTGTCTACTTATAAAAATAATGTGCCATTATATTTGCATAACAGCACACTATAAACAAGAAAGTAAAATAATAAGATGTTTCAGAGCTTTATGAAGCTAACCGTTCAACTTCAGAAAATATCCGATTAAGATGGATTCCTCGACCTGTGATCGCAGCTTCTTCCATAATTGTTTTAGTATTGTATTTTGCACCATCAGTTCGCTTACCTAAAGACTGAACAGCTAAAGGCAATAAGCATTTCCCCCTGAACTTCAAGGCATAGTTGTTCAATAGATCATTGTAGAGTTCCTGAGGAAAAATTTCGCCTTCCTTCAGAGCACAATATGCATCTATAGTGGTTTGAGACTGAAAAAAATTGCTAGGGTGTATTTTTAACTTTTCACTATCTGCATTGGCATTTGTACAGAATCGTGTGATTGCCAAAGCGAACCATTTTAAATAAATAGCTAAACAATCCTTAAATGATGAATAAACACCTGTGCCCTGCATAAGGGCATCAAGCTGTTTATCTATATAGACATCATTTTCAATAGAGTAGCCACTGGTATAAATGATTCTAGGATGCTGAAAATCTTCAGGAATTCCAGAAATAACCCAAGAATCTTGATCAACAATAAAAATTGCGTTGTCTATACTGGGTGTATTTTTTAATTGAGTAAATACTTCTAGAACCTTGTCTCTGCCACCTGCAGCTAATACGCTAATATTTTTATCTAAATTGCTACTGATTAGGTTGCGATACACAATAATGTCATCAACACCTTCAACGACTACATATTTAGTTAAGGTTTGTCTTTGTATCATTGAAAGGATTACAGCAACAGGAAGTGGAGTAGATACGCTCATATTTAAAACTCAGAACAACCTTTATCTACATTAATAATCAGTTCTTTATCTGGAAATAGACTGTAAATAAAAGGTGAATGAGTACTGATAATAAATTGGTTACTCGGGTTTTGCTCTTTTAGTAAGCTAAACAATCTATTTTGCCAATCTACATGCAAGCTCAACTCTGGTTCATCAATGAAGAAAATAGTGTCATTGTGGAAAATATTGTAGGCAACAAAGGTTAAGAACTGCTTTTCCCCAGCAGACAGGTTATTAATGGTTAAGTTAGAACTTTTTTCGTTTTCAGTTTCATCAAATTCAAACTGTTCAAAATCGAAATATTGATCTTCATCATCACTTTCGAGGTGATCAGGGTGCAAAGAAAGAGGTTCATGATCTAAACCAAAATCAGCGGGAAAGTCACGTTTATGAGAAAAATAAATGTTTTGGTCAAACTCAATATTAAATAAAGGCATAAAATTAGACACAGCTGTTCTAATTTTATTAAGAGGAGTATTTAATCCTTGTACTTCAACATCTAACTCCTCAATTTTCTTACTTAACATAGTTAAGTTGCTAATATCTTCTGCATTTAATTTATTTTTCTTGTTACTCAGCATTAAACTAATTTTTTTTGATAAAAGGTGAACGCTATCTGTTTGAAGCATATTCACTTTTTTCATGATTTCTGCATATTTTTTCACGAGAAAACTGTCAATCTCTTTTGCAGAAATACTCGTGATAAATTGATGCTCTTTTTTGGTTAAGCTTTTAGATAACTTATTTAAAGATGTTGCGATATCGTTGTATTCATTTTCGTTATTGAGTTTTAGATAAAACTCCTTCACAACATCATGTTTAATGTCATATTTTTCTGTTGTAAAACCACCTTCAATCATTCGGAAGGTAGGCATGAAAAAAGAAGAGTCTATATATTGTGTAAAAAACCAAGACATATTGGTTGTTGAGCTTTTATTGAAAAAATTTTTTAAATTTTCGTCTTTTTCAATGCCTTTGAGTTGCAACAACTCGGGATTTATAAGTCTAAGTGTGCTACTAAAAGGATGCTCTTTATCATCAAAATCGATGTAGACAGTTAATTCGTATTTGTCAGTTATCAATTGTGCAGTTTTAAAATTAATTTCTGCCACTGCTTTGTCGAAGTTGCCGCTAATTAAATACCACATTAATTTTAGAATAGTGGTTTTTCCAGCACCATTACGGCCAGAAAGAATATTTAAGTCATCGTTGAAATTTAAGATAAGTGGCTCATCACTTCCGTGAAGACCATGAACTTCAAATTTTTTAATTTTCATAATACGTTGCTGAATCCATAAACATTAGTGAATTATACATTTGAAAAATAATAAATTTTAGGATGACCAATAATGCTGCAACATGAACGTATTTCTTAAAACAATCATTGCGTTATCTTGACATAGCAGCACACTATAGGCAATATAAAAAAACGCAGCAAAATCTGCGTACAGATGTGGAAGTCTGTTTTTACAAAAGAGAGCAAAAACATACCGCTCTATAGCGGCTTTTTTTTGCCTAAAAATGTCTGATCGAATAGACTCGTCTATGGTAGATCGGGCAGGGCAGTCTTTGACTGGCCGTTGTCTCTTTTGGACGGTACTTCCACCCCTGTTCGGTCTGCCACCATTTTGTGGAAGAAATGGCGGTAGGTTCAAAACCTAACAAAAGAGAGTTTCCGTCATGAAAAGACAGATTCAACCCCGTGCCTCTGCACACCTCAAAAATGCTCACCTCATCGAGCACACTCCAATTTACGACCTAGAAGCGTACCAACAACGCCAACGTAAAAATAAACGTCATCAAATCTTCAAGTATGCTGCAGAAACTAGCATGTATTTCTGTGCAGCCGCTTTGACTTTTTTAATGCTGTTCTGGGGAGTGTGATTGATGAAAAATAATATTAAGAATCAGCTTGGTGAATTACTCACACAATTGCACCCGCAACTTTCACCCGAGCAACGCAATACCATAGGCAATGCCATGATCTTGCTAAACGACTTGCCCGATCTCATCGATGAGTTGCAAATGGCAGGTCAAATCATTCAAAACAGCATCAACATAATGAATGATGATCAACGCTTGCAAGTCGCAAGACAAAATCAGAACGCAGGTCTAAGCCTAAATAACGGCTGGGCATTTCGTACCGAGAAACGCCAGCAAACACTTGCCCGTGTCAAACGTATTTTGGGAGAGAACGCATGAATAAAAGCATCATTCCCTATGTACCAATTGCAGATCGGGTACAAGCAAAAACGCATAAAAGCCAGCTGCTCTGCCAACGCTTGTTTGAAGTGGTAGATAAATGCGTGTATGCACAATTTTCATTTAATCATGATACTAAAAAGGGATATCTCTCTATTTGTCCCGATCAGATCAACGACCTATTAAATGAAGTCGCAAAGCAGGAAAAAGTCGATTATCAAATCAATATTGAGGTACTCAAAAAATCATTACCCGACTTGATTTATCCTAAATTTAATGGAGAACGCACTGTTACTAGCCCAATCTGGAACCAGAAGGAAATCCGTGTGTGGCAATTTCAATTAAATCAAATTGCCCAGGGGGAAAACATGCAACTTCAGGATAATGAACTACTTTTAGATCAAGCGTTGGCAAGCCTAAGAGTATGGAGACAATCACTTGAAGCAATCACTGGAGACAAGGATGTTACCTATAACAACAATGACCTTGTCTATAAATTGATGGACATTGAGCAGAAGCTAGTAAAAGTACAGCAGTCATTTGATTAAATGAAGATGGTACCCTTATTAATGAGGGTACCTCTTAAGTTTGTTTATCAAGCAACAGTCAAGCAAGTAGTAGTTTAGTATGTCAAAAGTGATGTCTATACATTTCTTTTTATTATCAATAGTTTGATTTAATTTCTTGTAAAGTCATGTCAAATATAAAGTCAAATAAGCAAGATTACTGTTTTCCTTAGCAAGGCACAGTCAAACAAAAACAGGTGGAAAAAGTATTTATTTTTGTTCTCTTTCCTTGGCCATAACTGTGCCTAAGCCAAGTAAAGCAGACTGCGCTTCAGGACTAAGCTGTCTATACGCTTTCAATAAAACACTTTCTTCACTGGTTAAACCTGCAAAGTCAGGATCAATACCCAGCAGCACATAACGAATATCAATACCTTTTTCATGCAGTTTAGCCAAGTAAACCCATTGGTCTGGCACCTTATTTCGCACGTAATTGCCTAGGGTATTTTCATGTGCCCCAATATCACGGCTCAGTGATTTTGCTCGCAAGTTGTTTTTTTCTAATTCTGATTTAAAGCGATCAGAAATGATGGCGGACAGCTCATCATAATTTTCGGACATAAATATCACCTTTTACTATTGAAAGCACATAATAATGTGCTAAAGTGTGTCTTAGCATACCACTATGTTCTAGGATACTGTATGAGCACATTAAATTCACCTACTGCATCAAAGAATTCGAGCCGTTCAAAAAAGCTTGAAGGTGGCCGTATTCGTTTTGCTGTCTACCTTCCGCAAGAAGAAGCCGATTACATCGAACAGCTTGCCGATCGACTCCAACTTAGCCAGTCCAGCATCATTGCCAAGATCTACTACCAAGGTAAAAACATCCACTTATTAGAGGACTAACCTTTATGAGAAAGCAAAAACGAGACAACCGCTACAACATCAATTTGACTGATGATGAATCACAACTTTTTGAAGTTGTGTCAAAGCTCACTGGAGTTAATCCTGGTGTCATTTTGCGTCAAATGGCAATGAAACAAGCTATCGCCACTCTTATCGCAGAAGACATTCAAGAAGAATTTAATCTAGAGGAGTACTTGAAAAAAGGCGCATCAGACCACCTTTCTAGGAGCTGAACATGCCAATTCAAGAAATTGCTCTCACGGATCAAGAGAAACAAGTTGTAGCGGAAGTACAACAAACATTGGGCTTTGCAACCATTGAAGAAACTATTGAGTTCCTAGCAAAACAGCGTATTCGTGAAATGCTTGCAAAGCTCGCAGGACAAGAACTCAAACGTAACCATCGGCATTTGTTTTAAGGCAGTTTATAAAAATGATGTTCCCAGAAACTCAAACATTGGTTGTAGATCGTCTTAAAGCTGAATATGAGTTCAAAGAACGAGACGATAAACTTCGCTTTGGCAAATGTCCGACTTGTTTACATAAAGAAGCGTGGACAAGTTTAGAGTCGCCATGGGTGATTCATTGTCCACGCAATAATAAATGCGGCACTCCAACTTATATTCGTGATCTATACCCAGACCTGTTCGAAAAATGGGAAAAACGCTTTAAGCCTACAGCCGAACATCCTACGAAAACAGTAGATGCCTATTTGGTAGAAGGTCGTGGTTTGGCCATAGATCAGCTAAAAGGCTTATACACTCAGGAATATTACAAAGATTACGACACTCAAGTCGGGTCTATCACTTTACGTTTCCCAATTACAGATGAAGACGGCAACCATGGTTGGTGGCAACGCATTTTGGATGAACAAGGCGTATTGCCTAAAACCATGTTCAAAAAAGGCTGGAAGTCACAAGGTCATTCATGGCTTACACCTAATACCAACTATATCGAATCAAAAGAAATTTGGATTACTGAAGGTATTTTCGACACCATCGCATTGTGGTTATCGGGCATCACCAGTTTTAGTTGCTTATCTGCAGGTGTAGGGTATTACCCATCCATATTTTTAAATCAGATCAAACAGAAGTGTGAAGCAAACAACTTGCCACTGCCTAAATTGGTCTGGGCTTTTGACAATGACAAAGCAGGTCATGAAGGCATTTTCAAAAACTTGGAAAGAGCCGCGGCAGAAGGTTTTGAATGTGAGGTTGCCTTACCGCCTGGTGGGCGAAAAAAATATGATTGGAATGATCTATATAAGCAGAACCGTCTAAATTTTTCAGATTTAGAAACATATAAATATTTTGGTGCATTGCTTATCGCAGAAAAACCTGTGGATAAAGCTCTACTTATCTACAAGCGTTATGGCAACAAAACCTTTCCATTCGACTTCAATAACCAAGTTTATTGGTTCAAGCTAGATAATGATAAATACGATCAGTATTTAAAAGACATCAACTTTGAAGATGACAACGAAGATTGGCTTGAATCTGAAAAAGAGACAGCTCAAGCATCACGTCGTGACGCAGCACTAAATGCAGCAGCCAACGTTACTAAAATTATTAACTGCAAACCGACCGCATTGTATTACCAGTACAGCGAAGACACCGATGAAGCTTGGTATTACTTCAATATTGATTTTCCACGGAATCAGGTATCTGTAAAAAACACGTTTACAGGTTCACAGCTTGCTGCAGCGTCGGAATTTAAAAAGCGTTTATTGGCCGTAGCACCAGGCGTAGTTTACACAGGCAATGGTACCCAGCTTGATCGTTTACTTGAACAGTGGATCGAAGACATTAAACGTGTCCAATTAATCAATTATGTTGGTTATCACAGTGAACTAAAAACATATGTGCTTGGTGATCTTGCATACCAAAACGGAAAACAGTTCAAAATTAACAATGAAGATTATTTTGAACTTCCAAAAAATATTAATTTAAAAAGTCGCACTCCATTTACGCTTGAAATTAACAGCAACGAAGCTGACTACCAAAAGCAATGGATCACAGACTTAATAGATGCCTATGGCGTAAAAGGCTTAATTGCACTAACAGCATTTTTCGGCAGCCTGTATGCACAGCAAATTCGTAAAACACACAAATCCTTTCCTTTTGTTGAATTGGTCGGTGAACCAGGCACAGGTAAAACCACACTTTTACAATTTTTATGGAAACTCTTTGGCCGTATTAATTATGAAGGGGTAGACCCGAACCCAGGCAAAACATCCAAGGCAGGTTTAACCCGTACCTTCAGACAAGTTTCCAACTTGCCAGTTGTATTAATTGAATCAGATCGTGAAGGTGAATCTGCAGCAAAGCAGTTTAATTGGGACACATTAAAAACACTTTACGATGGTGGCTCACTTGGTGCACAAGGTGTAAAAAATGGGGGGAATGAAACCTACGAACCACCTTTTATGGGCACTTTGATCATTAGTCAGAACGCTGAAGTATTGGCATCTGAAGCAGTTATGGGGCGTATTGTTCACGTCAAGTTTTATAAAGATCAACTGACCAAAGAAAGTTTGTATGCATCTCGCAGACTGTCCAAATATCAACCTGACCAACTGAGCCAGTTTATTTTGCACTGCCTTAAAAAGGAAAACGCAATACTTGAGGCATTCAACTTAAACATGCAAAGACATGATGCCTTTTTACACGAAGAACAACACAGCATACAAAACGCTCGTGTCGTGCATAACCATGCTCAACTCATGTCATTGTTTGATGCGCTTTGTCAGCATGTTGTAGATGTACCGGTACAAATGCAAAAGCAGGTTCAAACAGAATTCCGAACCATGGCACAAGCACGTGACAAGGTACTTAAATCAGATTCCATCATTGTTCAGAACTTCTGGAACACGATAGAAGAAATGGAAGATGCAATTCGCAACCCAACCCATGACACCATTTTGAATCACTCTGCCAAATCAGATCTTTTTGCAATTAACTTTGCCCATTTATATCGCGTGGCAGCAGATTACCGTTACTCATTGCCAGAAATGAACGAATTGCAAAATGCATTAAGACACAGTTTGCATTACCGCTTTGTTGAAGCCAACAAAGCAATTCAAAGCAAAATCAGTGGCACAACCAAACGCTGCTGGATTTTTGAAAAACCAACGTCACAACGGGACTAATCCCATGATTGGAGGAAGTTAAAACATGAAATTTAAAATTGAAGTATCAAAAGTCTATATACAAGACGCAGTTGTGGAAGCTGATGATGCTGATCATGCGAGAGAAATTGCTAAAGAAATTTCGGATGAAATGGTAACTGACTTTACCACTTTTATTAAAAGCAACTGGAATGTCGCTCAAGTTGATGATTCAGAAAAAGTGACTTATGAACCTATACAGGATTATTTGAAATAAGAGTTTTTAATAAGCACACATGCAAAAGCGGTCACTTCTGCATGTGTCACACAACTACTGGAGAGCAATTATGCAAAATGATTCTAGCTTAACCATGAGCAATGTATCAAAAGTTTTAGAAATACATGCGGAAATGTTACAGACCAACCACTACTGTTATTTCGAGCTTGCTTATACACGTTACACAGAGTGGATGGTTTGGATCTGTAGTAATGCACGTGAATTAGATCCTAATCGCAAAGTTTTATTACAGGGGCAAGGCTCTACACCAGAAGAAGCATGTGAAATTGCATTAAAAAATTATATTCAGGAACTGTCATCATGAATTTAAAAAATGCCTTGTTGCTAAATATGATCATTTCTACTTTTATTTTCGGCGTTCTCTACCTAGTTGGAGCATTCCAATGAAAAAACAAAAAATTGCTGCGCTCAAAGCAAAACGCGAAGCTGAGTTAAAAAAGAAACAAGCTGTAGCAGCTGCAGGACCGTATGAACTTAGCATGACATTTTCGGTTGATGAAGTGAACGATGTTGTAGAGCAGTACCGTGAAGAACATCATTTGGAAGATTCGGAGGCTACACCAGAGCATGTTGCATATTCAGTTTATAGTGGTGACTTAATAATTTGCCTTAAAAACCTTCTTATTCCACTGGATCAAGAATGGCTACTTGGCATTGATAGCCATTATTACAATGCAGAAACTGATGAAGTCATGACTGTACCAGTGCAATTTCAAATGCCAAAAATGAATTTCAATGAGTTCAAATTCGGCAGCAAACTCACTGTCGATCGTGGCCATGGTTTAAAAACCCGTTGGCGCGGAATTAATGAAGAACTCAATGAGATTTTACTTGCAGATGTACCTGTTGGTTTTACCCGTGTACGCAGTGATGCCAAACTGAGCTGCTTCACAGGATTTACTGACTATAGTTGCCTGAAAGAGTTCAACTTTGTGAAAAAACTGATTCGTAAGCATGGTTTAGAAGGTGTCAGAAAATTAAACGAAGTAATAGCTCAACATAAAGAAGGACAGGTGGTATGACATACTTTAAAAATATTGCGGTCGCTCGTCAGGCAATTACAGACAAGCATGGCCAACAAAAACCACAACTAACTTTTTGCGCTGAAATGTCATGTCCGATTTGTAAAGCAGGAACTTTGAGTTATCAAATTAGTGCTGTAAATGGACATATTGCAGCGGAATGTTCGACCAGTGATTGTGTGAAATGGATGGAATGAACATGACAGCATTAATTTTTGACACTGAAACCCACAAATTGCATGGTGACATTATTGAGGCTGCGGCAATTGAAGTGATCTTTCCTGAATTTACCAATGATTTAGAGATCATGCTCACTCAATTTGAGTTTTCAAAACGCTATAAGCCAAGTGAATCAATTCATCTTGGAGCAATGGCTGTCCATCATATTTTAGACGAAGACTTAGAAAAATGTCCGTCATATACCTGTTTTAAAATGCCAAAAGACGATGTGCAATATTTGATAGGACACAATATTGATTATGATATTGCCGCGCTCAATCGAGCTGGAACAACAACAACGAATATCAAATCAATTTGCACATTGGCAATGTCCCGGTATTTATGGCCAAGTTTGGAAGCGCATAACTTAACAGCATTGGCATATCATATTAGTAGCAATCGTAAAGCCACAAAACGAGGTCTGAAAAATGCCCATTCTGCTTTAAATGACTGCAAAACAACATTTTCATTGTTAAGAAAAATTGTTCAGGAAAAAAACATTAAGTCTTTAGAAGAACTTTATGAATTTTCTGAGCAAGCAAGGTACCCAACCCATATTTTTTTCGGAAAATATAAAGGTTGGGCTATTCAAGACCTTGAAGACCAGAATATTCATTGGCTTTTGGGCAAAACCGATGATCAATATCTGCAAATTTCATTGGAAAATGAACTACTTTCACGCGGCAGTATAGACGAACAGGACGAACTTCCTTTCATCTAAATACACACCTCTTACGCACCTCCATTCGGTGGTGCGTTTCTTTTAAAATATTTTCAATATTTATAGATACTTAAATGTAGGGCAACTTATGTCTGCAGGACTAGAAATACGTGGTAAAAGTATGCGTATTTGGATGAAACCACATCCAACCGAACCAATAATCAAAGAAACCTTAGATTGGCCATTCACACCTGAAAATGAAAAACGTGCACAGCAACTGGCCGATCTGATTAAGCTTGAAATCCAGCTCGATCAATTTAGCTTGGCCAAGCACTTTCCCAACTCTAAAAACTTAAAGAAAAATCAGGTGAGTTACTATGCTGAGTTATATTTACGAACCACAATAAGAGAAGTTGCACCAAGCACCTTTGATTCATACAAAGGGCATGTGAATAATCATATCTTACCCAAATGGGGCAAATTGCATCCTAAAGATATCAATACCAACATGCTGAAAAGATGGATTGATCAACTCAAAGAAACCTTAAACAACAAAACAGTCCGCGAGATCCTGACAAGATTTTCACAGGTGCATGCAATTTGGCGTGATGAAAATCAAATCCCGTATAACCCATTTCAGAATATTGTGATCCATCAGGTAGACACACCAGAACCTGATCCTTTTTCTAAAACTGAAATAGCCATGATTTTGAATACTGAAACCGATTTAGATATTCAAAACCTTTTACCTTGTCTTTTCTGGACAGGGCTTTCTATGTCGGAGCAAATACCTATTGCCTGGGAAGATATTGATCTGGAAAAGGGGACCATACAAATTTCGAGATCTTATGTGCGGGGCATATATCGGGTCACAAAAAATAGACGTAGAAAAAGACACATCAAACTACTGCAACCCGCTGTTGATGCTTTAAAAAAGCAATATTTACTCACTGGCAATATGCGCGGTAAAACAATTGAAGTATTGCAGCGGGATAACAAAACAAAAAAAGTTGAAAGGGTTAGGTTCGTCTGGATCAATCATGAGAGATCCAATCACTTCGAATATCATGAGTTGCGTTATCGCTGGAATAAACACCTGCAGAAAGCAACAGTCAGAAAACGTGGAATTAACCAAGGTAGACATACATTTGCAAGCCAACTGCTGACATCTGGCCATGTACCTCCAGAGTGGATTGCAGAGCAACTTGGCCATACTGATACATCTATGATTTATAAACATTACGGCAAACTGATTGCTGAAGACTTGCCTGACTATATTTCAAAGTTGAACAACTACATCAATATGTAAGAAAAGTTACCTTCAGCTTACTGCTATGGTGTAATGACTTTCTTTTATAAGTGCCTCATTTGTTGGGCACTTTTTTATTTATTACCTCATTACTTAATATCTGCATAAGTGTCAGTTTGGTCAATTTGCATAGAAGAAAATTGATTATCAAAAAACAGAAAAAAAGAGATTCAAAAATAATTGTTTTCAGTTTTGAGAGACAAGAAATTCCCATATTTGAATGCTTAAACATTAGGATATTACTTAAGTTGCTAATTTATAAAGAGGTATATGGGTAAATGTGATGGGTTCGAATCCCGTCATTCACCCCAATTTCGGAGCATAGCACAGCCTGGTAGTGCACCTGGTTTGGGACCAGGGGGTCGTAGGTTCGAATCCTACTGCTCCGACCATTTTCTAAATAGAACAGATGCTAAGTATAAATGGTCAAGTCAATAAAGATACCGCGTTAAGCGGTTTTTTTATGCCTGAAATTTGTGAAAGCCTTGTTAGGTTTAAAATTGGCTTCATATTAGTTATTGGTCGGCATAAAAAAGCCTCAAGAATGAGGCTAAAAATAAGAAAGTTTTAGTGTCTTTTTTATTAAGGCACAATCGTCACATTGACGCGTCGGTTGGTGGCACGATTTGCTGGTGTGTCATTGCTTACCATTGGTTGTGTTGCACCGCGCCCAATCACCTGAATATTTTTTCTTTCAAAACCTTGATCTAAAAAAACCTGAGCCACATTTTGGGCGCGTTTTTCAGAAAGGGTTTGATTGTAGCTGGCTAAGCCTAGGTTATCTGTGTGACCAATAAACTTGAGTTTATCCAAGTCATATTTATGCAGCTGTTGTGCCAATTGGTTCAGGCGTTCTTTTTGGTTGTTTTGAATGGCGTATTCATCAAAACCAAATAACAAGCGTTCAGGCAGGGCTAAAGTCCAGCCATCATCACTTAAAATAAAACCTTCTTGTTTTAGCATGCGTGCCTGCTTATAGCTGACATTCCCTAAACTCATGCAAGCACTGAGTGAAACCATAACAAAAATAAGTGTACCGATCAGAACTTTTTTAAGCATAAGGAACCTGTTTATTGTTTGATTGAGGTGAAATATACCATTTTGATTGATCACGTTTGGCTTTGAGCATTGCGCGATCGACATCGGCAATTAAATTTTCAGGAGTTTTGGCATATTCAATCAATGCTACGCCAATACTGACATTTAGGGAAACTTGTTGCTGTTCATACCTAAATGTAGAGCCATAGCACGCATGAATCTTTTGACAATAACCCTCTAATTCTGAAGTGGAGTGTGAGCCAGTTAAGATTATTGCAAATTCATCGCCACCTAAACGCGCAACAAACGCATGTGAGGGCAAAATCTGAATTAGACAATGCGATGAATCACGCAAGATATTATCGCCAGTCAAATGCCCAAATTGGTTATTGATTTGGTTAAAGTTATTAATATCTAAAAAAATACTGCGGCCGTAGCAGAAGGCTGGGTAAATAGCTTAAACAGTGTTTCATAAAAATAATTACGATTTGGTAGCTGCGTTAAATTGTCGTATTGTGACTGAAATTGCAGTTTATGATTTTCGACCAATAAATTTTTATGGGATTGTTCAATTTCATTGAGTAAGCCATTAAAGGCATAACTCAGTTCATGAAGTTCTTGAATATCTGAACTTGAAACGTGCAGCTTATAATTTTTTTGTGCACTGATCTCCTGTGCCGAGCTGACAATAGAACTTAAAGATTGCATGAGATATTGATAAATTGAATTAATTGACCAAAACACAGCAATTAAAAGCAAAATAAAACCGAAAATTAAACCTAAAACGATTTTATAAAAGAAACTAACCAAGTCACTAGAGTTTCCATACACCACCAGTTCGCCATAGTTTTGCTGATCATGGTCAATACTCAGCCGAACAGGATGATTAAAAAACAGATAGTCCAATAAAGCCTGAATTGAAAAATACTCTAGACCTTGCTGTTCAATAAAGGCAATACGTGTCTGTTTAGGTGAGCGTACTTCAATTGAACGAATAGAATAACGCTGCGTATGTTCAGAGAGAATTTTGTTGAGCGTCATTTGATCATTAAAAACCACTGCAGGCTGAATGCGTTCATTTAATGCTGCAGATAAACTTTGCAAACTATTTTTTGCGAAGGTGTTCATGGTGTAGGTTGAAATGACCAGAAAAATCATTGAACAAATTGTAAAAGTCAGAGCAAAGATAGTGAGTTGTGCGCGTGTGAATAATTGATGCAAGGTAATTGGAGTGTATAACTGCTTCATGAGTTTGACTCCGATGTTTTTGCAAGCAGTAATACACGCGGATCAATATGCACTTGAGATTGAGTCAAGCTTTCCATGTTGACTTTAAAAGCATAGTTATCATTTTTTTTATAAAGACAAAAAGCGCTGCCAGTTTCACATTCCAGATTGTTTAAACTAATAGATAGGGCTGGAAATCGAACTTGAGTATTTAAGGTATGTTGTTCTTGTGCAGCAGAAAGCGTAGAAAAAATTAATATTTGACAATTACTTTTAGATATTTCATGGCTTTGAATGGGTTGAATGTCATATTTATTATGTAATGGGGCATGTTTTTTGAATTGTTGTGCAATATTATCTTGATTTACAAAACAAAGTTTGGGCGTGCTAGCTTGCCATTTTGCATACGCTAAAATGGAGAATGTAGTGTTATAAAGATTTGATGCAGGTGCAGCATACAAAATAGGTGTTTGCATTGCTACAAATGACAGCAAGGTTATTATTTTTAAATTTTGAGTCATTTCAACACAACACGAATGAACATTAAAGTAGTGTAGCTAATATTGGAAAATAAGCATACTGCTAATTTTGAGCAAGAATGATACAGATCTAAATGATTTTGCCGAATAAATAACCGTTCGGACTAAAAAACTGATAAAACTTAAAAAGAGGGGTTGCATGGCGAAATATTTGCCCTATAATGCACATCCATCGGCGGTGATGAAGATTAAAACTTCTGATAAAACAATGACTTGATTGAAATCGATTGGGTTGGGTTTTAGAAAGAAAGTTTAAAATAATTTAAATTACC
>NZ_VPBU01000030.1:0-25627 GCF_013418565.1 Acinetobacter sp. YH12135 | reverse complement strand
CATTACTCACCCGTCCGCCGCTAGCTCAGTTACCGAAGCAACCTCGCCCGCTCGACTTGCATGTGTTAAGCCTGCCGCCAGCGTTCAATCTGAGCCATGATCAAACTCTTCAGTTAAAATCATTTTGTCACTTTATTCGAAGTGACCAAATCTGGCTCATCAATTTTCTGACTTAAATTCGCTCAAATAAACTTCGAGTAATTTAAACCAATCAATCAATGAAAATAATTTCGATTAATCAATCAGTAAAAATCCACACAAGTTGTTCTTCATAATCTCTTAATGATCTTAATTTCTGCCTCGTCAGCAGAAATTTTAACGCAAAAAATTCTCTACAACTTAACCCTGTGAGCTAAGTTTGTAGGCTGTTTCGCGTCGGGATGTGTGCATTCTAGGGGATTTCAAAATCTTTGCAAGCCCCAAATTAGAATATTTTTCACGTATGTATTTTTTTTCTACAAAAATGCTTGGTTTTTTAATTTTTTAGCTATTTTTTCATCAAATTTAAATAAAAACTCTCCTCTACAATGCAGAGAGGACTTTTTTATCCATACTTTTATGGGTTTAAATCGGTCAAGTTTTGAAGACTGCAATCAACGATTGCCAATGTATATGATTCGTTTCATCTTACGACATCTAAAAAATTTTACATCTCAGTTAAAAATGCTTTTGCATTATCCAAAATAGTATTCCTACATACGGCGTACATCTAGCATTGATTTCCTGTCAGCTTGGTGGTTTTGTCCGTTAATTCAAAGTTGATGCTTAGCATTTGCATTACCGACTTCAAGTTGACAAACCTACTCTTCTATTCGGCAAGTTTAGATCGCGCCATCCACATGCACTACTTACAAGATGTTTTACCATATGTAAGTAGCTTTGAAATTTGAATTAGGTCTTAAAGTTTTAAGAATATTTGTATAAAACAAAGAGAAGTAATCTTACATTTTACCTTTAGATATAAAATACAACAAAACTAGAGGCAAAAAAAAGAAAGAGATCTCTCCCAAAATCTCTCCCTCGGAGTTGAATCTATATGCGATCCATATATCGTTATTATAGTTATACGAAAAAAAAGAGTCCCCTGGGGAAGGGACTTGTAAATTGTGGAGCTATAGTTATAAGTACCCTCTAGATCTGTTTTGTACACTGTGTCTAGATGGGTAAATCTTATACATAACTGAGCAAAAATGCAAGCTGCTTGGAAAAATTTAGGTGTTGTTTTTATAAGGTTTTTTTTGAATTTACTTATTCATATAATTAATATACCAAACAGAAAATAAAAGCAGACCGAAGCCTGCTTTTATTTCAATCACTTAGAACGGATCTAGTCCGTAAATGTGACTTTGGCAATGGCTTTTTTACCCGCCTGAATAATATATGTTGCGTTTTCTTTGACCGAGAAACCTGCATCAACCACATTCCAATCTACTTTTACTGCGCCACGTGCAACAGCATCTTTGGCTTGTGCGGCATTTTTGGTTAAACCTGCAGCACGTACAATAGAAGCAATAAATAATTCACCACCAAATTCAGCACGTGAAATCGTCACTTCTGGCGTACCTTCAGGTAATTCACCTTCGGTAATGATATTACCTGCACCTTTATGGGCATTGGCTGCAGCTTCGCTGCCGTGGAAACGCTCAACCAATTCGAGTGCCAAAATCTTTTTGATTTCTTGAGGATTACGACCTTCTGCCATTTCTTTGAGCAACACTTCAATTTCATCCATCGACTTGAAGCTGAGTAATTCAAAATAGCGCTCAATCAGACTATCTGGCATCGACAAGACTTTTTGATACATCGCACCCGGTGCATCAAACACGCCAATATAGTTGCCTAAAGATTTAGACATTTTATTCACGCCATCTAAACCTTCAAGAATTGGCACAGTAATACAAACCTGCGCTTCCTGATCATAACGACCTTGCAAGGTACGTCCCATCAATAAGTTAAAAGTCTGGTCTGTACCGCCCAACTCTACATCGGCGCGTAATGCCACCGAGTCATAACCTTGTACCAACGGATACAAAAATTCGTGAATCGCAATCGGTTGCTGGTTGTTATAACGCTTGGTGAAGTCATCACGTTCCAACATACGCGCTACGGTTTGCTGCGATGCCAACTGAATTAAATCTGCTGCAGTTTTTGTTGCAAACCATTCTGAGTTAAACACCACTTTGGTTTTATTTGGATCAAGAATTTTAAAAACTTGTTCCTGATACGTTTTGGCATTTTCCAAGACTTTTTCACGTGACAACGGCGGACGTGTAGCACTTTTACCTGTTGGGTCACCAATCATGGCAGTGTAATCGCCAATCAAGAAAAATACTTCGTGACCTAAGTCTTGGAATACTTTTAATTTATTGATTAATACCGTATGCCCCAAGTGTAAATCAGGTGCAGTCGGGTCAAACCCCGCCTTAATTTTTAAAGGACGATTCTCTTTTAATTTCTTTAGAAGATCTTCTTCAGAAATAATTTCATGCGTGCCTCGTTGAATGAGAGCAAGTTGTTCTTCAGCCGGCAGGAAATTTGACATCACGAAATCCAAACACATCAGTTATTCAATTTGTGCGATATACTAACACTTTTTCAGCATATTGCAGGCTATAGAATAACCATGACAGCGATCTATATTGGGGTAATGACGGGCACAAGTATGGATGGTGTCGATCTTGTTGCTGCTTCTTTTGATCCACTGCAACTCCACGCGACCCTGACTTTGCCGTTTGATCCCGATTTACGTGACGAACTCATGGCACTGACTTTGCCAGGTGACAATGAAATTGACCGCATGGGCAAGGCAGATGTGGCTTTAGCCACCATGATTGGACATGGTATTAATAGCCTGATTGAAAAAAATAAACTGGATAAATCTCAAATTAAAGCGATTGGTTCGCATGGCCAGACCATTCGTCATCGTCCTGAACATGCTTTTACTTTACAAATTGGTGATCCGAACATCATCACCGAAATTACCCAAATTCCTGTAATTTCAGATTTTCGTCGTCGTGACATGGCTGCAGGCGGACAAGGCGCACCGTTAGTGCCCGCTTTCCATCAAAACTTATTCCAACATCCGAGTATTCATCGGGTAATTTTAAATTTAGGCGGCATTGCCAATGTCAGTTTGTTGCCTGCAGGACAGCCCGAAGCAGTATCGGGTTTTGATACAGGGCCTGCCAATATTTTAATGGATGCTTGGTGTGAGCGTTACACAGGACAACCTTATGATGAAAATGGCAATTGGGCTGCGTATGGACATCCGATTCGCAGCTTGTTAGATCGTTTACAAGCCCACGCTTTTTTCTCTAAAGAACCACCCAAAAGTACAGGGCGCGAAGACTTTAACTTGGAATGGCTAGATGAACAGGTTGCCGATTGGCGCAATGATGTGGAATATGACGAGCTGGAAGATAATCCTGAAAATATTCAAGCGACTTTATTAAAGCTCACCACCCGCGCGATTAAAA
Organism: Acinetobacter sp. YH12135; assembly: GCF_013418565.1. Classification (NCBI taxonomy): domain Bacteria; kingdom Pseudomonadati; phylum Pseudomonadota; class Gammaproteobacteria; order Moraxellales; family Moraxellaceae; genus Acinetobacter; species Acinetobacter sp. YH12135. Next base: position 22,151 of record NZ_VPBU01000030.1, on the reverse strand, counting down.
AAGCCATTTATCGTTCAGGCATGGATACAGGTGAAGTCTATGTCTGTGGCGGTGGTGCCTATAATTCTTATTTGCTAGAGCAATTGCGCTGGCGTTTGCGCAAACATCAATGGACTGTACAAAGTACAGCCGATTTAGGGCTAAACCCAACATGGGTCGAAGCCACCGCCTTTGCTTGGTTGGCAATGCGTTTTTGTCAGCAATTAAGTGGCAATTTACCTGCGGTCACAGGGGCTAAAGGTGATCGCATTTTAGGTACCATGACTTTGGTTTAAGGATGCACTTTTAAACCAGATCAGTAGCAACAAAAAAGCCTTTCCTCTTCTATATAGGAAAGGCTTTGATCATTTTGAGTGCATCAATCTACTTTTTCAGATGCTGATACTCAAAAATATTTAAATCATACTTAGATTGAGAATGAAGAACCACAACCACAAGTCGTGGTTGCATTCGGGTTTTGTACCACAAAACGCGAACCTTCCAAGCCTTCAATATAGTCCACTACCGAGCCAACTAAATATTGATAGCTGAGTGAATCGACCAGCATTTTTACATCGCCATTCACAAATTCTGCATCATCTTCATTTTGGCTTTCTGCAAAGTTAAAACCATAAGAAAACCCTGAACAGCCCCCACCTGTGACATAGACACGTAGCATTAAGTCTTGATTCCCTTCGCTATCACGCAATTGGCGAACTTTTTTAGCAGCGTTATCGGTCAGCTCAAGTGCTTGGGCATTCATGATGGATTCCTCAGATACAATTCAGATGTCTTTTTCGCAAAAAGACCACTATTCAAGTATAGCATACTCAATATTGGGACTGTGATGCAGAATTAAAGTGAATTCTGAGTAATTATCTCAAGATTATCGAATCATTTATAATTTTCATCCTGCAAACCACATTCAAAATTGGTTGGCGCTTCTTTACAGCGGAATTGCCACAATAATTTCATCATGCGTTTGTCATAAACACCACGTTTAGTTAAATTAATCCGCGATTCACGCATCATTTTTTGATAACCCGGTTGATCTGCTGCAGGCACTTGCATCCAATATTTTGCAGGAATATCGGCTTTCATTTTGCCTAAAATACCAAAGGCACGTGGTAACTGCCCTTTCACCCATTCACGTGATTTTTGCCCAAAACCTGCAGGGAATTTATCTGGGCGGATAATGATATTGCCCGTGACCTGTAAAATTGGATAATTCACAATCGCGCCTTTAGTGCCTAAGCCTTTATGTAGTTCCAAAGGACGGAATACTGCAGCAGGCGCACCAATAATATCGACCTGACCATTGTTAAATTTACTGCCAAAATTGGTGACATCGGCACTTACTGCTTGCGCACCAATTTGCTGTACCATAATTTTTTGCGCTTGGTCATAATCTAAAACAGCAATTTTTTTCCCCGCGGCTTTGGCGACACTATTAATACTGCGGTCATTCACCATCAAAAAGGCATCACCCACAGGAATGACACCTGCGACTTCATACTGACCATTGCGCATATATTTGGCAAAAGCAGGACTCGCCAAACCTTGCATGACTTTAACTGCCAGTTTTAAATCTGGAATCGCACCAATTGCATCTAATGAGCCTGTAAAATGGTTAAATTGACGACCACGCATGCCCGTCACACTAATACCATCACATTTTCCTGCTTTAAAATCTTCTGCAATCACGCCTTCGTTTTGACCTACGCGTAACTCAATTTCTGCGCCCCAGTTTTTGGCCGCCAATTGATAGTCTTGCATTAAGTTATAGACATCACCGTTTTTACCGACCAAGTCGAATACACAGACCACTTGCTTAGCCTGCACTGCACTGGCGGCTAAAGACAAGCCTGCACCGAATAATAAAGCTTGCGTCCATTGTTTCATTTTATAGTTCCTTCCATTTTTTGTTTTTCTGGTCAAAATTGATTCAAACCTTCAATTTTGCAGCACTGTTCTTTTCATCAAGCTAAGATTAGCGAATTTTGATCTTTGGCTGATATGGCTCAATTGACGAATCTTTCAATATAAAAAAACCTAGACTTTTCTAGGTTTTTTTATTAAAAATCAATCTATTCACCACCAAGTGAACATTCAAAATTGGTTTTTTCGACAGAACAACGAGCGCGTTTTAACACACTCATCATGGCAGGGTCATAAATACCGCGTTTGGTCATATCCATACGTCCATCACGTAGCATTTTTTGATATTTAGTTTTATCTTCTGCGCTCAAGTTCATTTTATATTTGGCTGGAATTTCACCTTCTAAACGATTAATCATACTCATCGCTTTAGGCAGATTTTTTACAAACCAATCTCGTGATTTTTGCCCAAAGCCCGCAGGGAATTGTTCAGGGCGAATCACAAAGTCTGCGGTCACTTGTAATACAGGGAAGTTAAACATCGCCCCGTTATTGCCTAAACCCTTGTAGATTTCTAAAGGTTTGTACGCATAGGCAGGCGCACCGACCATATCGACCTGACCATTGTTAAATTTCGCCACAAAGTTAGATACATCAGAAATGACAGCTTGCGCACCTACACGCTGCACCATAATTTTTTGTGCATCGTCATAGCCCAATACCGCAAACTTTTTCCCTGCTGCTTTTTCAATCGAGCTGATGTTCTTGTCGCGCACAAAAATAAAGGCCGAACCTAAAGGTGAAATACCCGCAACTTCATATTTCTTGCCACCTAAATTGGTAACCATTTTCGCTGCATTACGTTGATCTAAAGCAAAGCTGATGGCACGTTGTGCAATCGCATTACTTGGCGCACCACCTAAAGCATCAATCGAGCCTGCAAATTTATTGTATTGGCGAGCACGCATGGCGGTCATAAATACCCCATCACATTTGCCTGCTTTAAAATCATTGTCTGCGACAGCTTCATCCTGACGTGGAATTAAATTGACTTCTGCACCCCAGCCTTTTGCTGCTAGCGCCCACTCTTGTGCCATCTGAAAAGATTCACCTGACTTACCCAGTAAGTCAAAGACACATACATCTACTTTTGCTGCTTGCGTCTGAGCACTGAAACCGATCGCTGCGAATGCTGTCAATGTTGCGCTGACCCATATTTTTTTCATTGTTTCGATCCTTCTACAGATTTTTTTATTTTTGAGTGTCCGTACACGAAACAAATATTAAGCAAGTTCAAATTAAAAAAATAGAGCATTTACTCGAATTTCATCTGTCAATTCTGCCAAAACCTTATACTGCCTTATTTAAGCGATCATTTTTATTTCATAATTCACTTATATTTTATAGATTTAGATCAAAATAAAGATCATTTCCAACATGCACGTATTTTGTGCTTGTTTACAAAGTCATAAAAAAAGCCTGTTGTTAGATCATAATTTTTAAACATCACAAGAGAGATTTTTCGCAAATCACAAATAAAACTGGGCTTATTTTTGTTTTCTGGTGGGCTTCCATTAGAATATGCCCAACTTTTGTTGTGACCAGTAAACACCATGATTCAACTTGACCAAGTTTCTTTACGCCGCGGTGGACGTGTTTTATTTCAAAAAGCGTCTATGCAAATCCATCCAGGCTGGAAAGTCGGTCTTACAGGTGTCAATGGTGCAGGAAAATCCAGTTTATTTGCTGCGCTTTTAGGTAGTTTAACCCCAGACGAAGGTACGTTGAGCCGTCCGCAAGGCTGGACTGTGGCGCACATGGCACAGGAAGTTAAAGCATTGGATTTGCCTGCGATTGATTTTGTGCTGTCGGGTGATGAAGAATACTGGAACATTCAACAACAACTGCAACATCCTGAACAATTAAATAATGACCAACTTGCACATTTGCATGGTCGTTTTGATGAAATTCATGGCTATACCGCACCCGCCAAAGCCGCACAACTGATGGCAGGTTTAGGTTTTATGGAACATCAAAACAGCTTGGCGGTCAGTAGTTTTTCTGGTGGATGGCGCATGCGTTTAAATTTGGCGCGTACCTTAATGAGTCGCTCCGAATTATTATTACTGGACGAACCAACCAACCACTTAGACTTAGATGCAATTTTATGGTTAGAAGACTGGCTTAAAGCCTATGCGGGAACTTTGGTGCTGATTTCCCATGACCGTGATTTTTTAGATGCCATTACCGATCATATTTTACATATTGAAAATAGTGAACTGACTTTATATACAGGCAATTATTCAACCTTTGAAACCACACGCAGTGAACGCTTGGCACAACATCAACAAGCGTATGAAAAACAATTAGAAACCCGTGCACATTTACAAAAATATATTGATCGTTTTAAAGCCAAAGCCACCAAAGCACGGCAGGCACAAAGCCGTATCAAGCAATTGGAACGCATGCAATTGCTTGCCCCTGCGCATGTAGATACACCATTTACCTTTAGTTTCCGTGAACCGACCAAAATGAGCTCACCCTTACTGACCTTGGAACAAGTCAGCATTGGTTATGCAGACAAAGTGATTGCCAGCAAAATTAACCTACAAATTACCCCGACCAGTCGTATTGGTTTATTGGGGATGAACGGCGCAGGTAAATCGACCTTAATTAAATCCTTAGTGGGTGAATTGGCGTTATTGGCAGGTACTCGCAAAGCCTCAGAATTACTCAATATTGGCTATTTTGCACAGCATCAAATGGATGCTTTGGATGATAGCGCCAGCCCGATGCTACAACTGGCACGCATTGCCGATAAAAAAATCAGCGAAGCCACTTTACGCGCCTTTTTAGGCAGTTTTGGTTTTAGTGGCGAACGTATGGACACGCCTTGTGAAAGTTTTTCAGGAGGTGAACGTGCACGTTTGGCTTTGGCTTTAATTGTCTGGCAACGTCCTAACGTACTGATTCTGGACGAACCGACCAACCATTTAGACTTAGATATGCGACATGCCTTAACCATGGCATTACAGGATTATGAAGGTGCAGTGGTATTGGTGTCACACGAACGTCAATTAATTGCCAGTGTCTGCGATGACTTACTCTTGGTTCATGCAGGACAATGCACAGAATTTGAAGGCGATTTACAAGATTATGCCCAATGGTTACGCCAAGCTCGTGCAGACATGCTTAAGCAAGGTACATCCAACACAGCTCCATCCAATCCAAGTCCAGTGGTTGAGAACAAGACTAACCTAGTCAAAGTAGATAAAGAAGCTCAACGCAAACTGGCAGCACAACGCCGTGAACAAACTCGCCCTATTCGTAAAAACATTGAAAAATACGAAGCGCAAATTGAAAAAATTCAACCGCGTCTGACTGAAATTGAAACCGAACTGGCAGATCCTGCCCTTTACGATGCCAACCGTAAAGATGATTTGCTCAAACTCATGAATGAGCAAAATGATCTGAAAACCAAATTGGCGCAGGCAGAAGAACAAATGCTTGAATTGATGATGGAATTGGAAGAACTCGAAAGTAGCTTTGAATAGCCATACCGATGAGATTTTAACGCTATGCTAAATAGGGTTAAATCTCATCATATTTCGTAGAATATACATTGTGTATGTTCCATACTTATAAGACACATTCGTAATAGTTTTAATCTTTAGTTTATCTTCACAATAACCACGCAAAGAAATTTAAGCCACTCTCTGCGTTTGTTTATTTTTACTTATCAATCTTGCACCACAGCATAGTTGTATGACACCCCCCACCCTGAATAAAAGTAAGACAGCATAGCTACCAAGCAAGAAGTTTTGAATTTAAAACTCAGTGTGATTTTTAAATTCAAAATCTACAATTTAAATTTAAAAGCAAAAACTTAGTTATCCACAACTCAAACTAACTGTTATTTTAAATTCAAAACTCTAATTAAAGCCAAATCAATCCATTCTTTCATGGTTATTTTGAGTCATTGAATCTCAGTGATTCACAGAAAATCGCTGCTACTCGGCAGTAATTTTTGCTTTGCTAATACATAATTCTTGTATTTTCCAGCCCTGAATATAGCGCCAGATTTCTTGAATATACCCTTGATCATCCGCCAAACCAATTTGAATCCGACAGTTAACCTGCTCACGATCAAACTCATATTCTTCTAATTCAACATTCGGTTTGATCGGTTTCCAGACACCATTATTCACTGCATGCTGAATGTTGGCATAACGTGTTTCACGATTTTCCACACGTGATTCTGCCGTATAAACGACTTTAAAATCTTCATCTTCATAGTGTGCTAACAGCTCCACATTGCCAGTAAAAAAAGCATTCACCCATGCATCACGTGCTTGTTCTAATTGATTATCCATCTTAATGATTCTCCTATATTTTTGGCTTAATGTAGCTCAGCATGACAGAACAATAAGTCAGTTTTATAAAAGTTATTTGGATGAATCACGACAACAACAAAAGCCAAACATAAAAAAGCACTCCGTAGAGTGCTTATGGTTATGCGGATGATTTGGACGAATTAAGCGTCAATATCTGCATTTAAGGCATTTTCTTCAATAAAGGCACGACGTGGTTCTACATCATCGCCCATTAAGCAAGAGAACATGCGGTCTGCTTCAATGGCATCATCAATGGTGACTTGCAACATATTGCGGTTTTCTGGGTCCATCGTGGTTTCCCAAAGTTGTTCCGCATTCATCTCACCCAAACCTTTATAGCGCTGAATCATCATGCCGCGACGCGAGTCCTGCAAAATGTGTTGCCACACTTGATGGAAATTGTTGACCGTAATTTTACGTTCGCCTTTTTCCAAATACGCACCTTCTTCAAGCAGCGTAAACCAGCTTTTTGAATTTTTCAGCAAACGTGCATATTCAGCTGAACCCAGCAAACCTGTGTCTAGCAAATAGGTATGTGGCAAGTTGTGCACATATACCGTGATTCGTGGCCAATACGTTGCAGATTTTTGACCATCCGCATCTTCTTTTTCAAACTGTTCGATGCTTAATTCAGGACGCAAACTTGGTTGTAATCGTTCAATGCTTTGACGTAATTGCTCGCCCCATTGTTGTACATACGCCTGATCTGCTGCTTGATCAATTTTAAAGGCATCTAATTCTAATAAACCATCCAACAGACTTGCAGGATAACGCAGCGTTAAACGGCTCAAACTCTTTTGTGAAGTTTGATAATCAGCAATGACTTTGGCTAAAGCCTCACCACGAATTGCAGGTGCATCAGCACTCACATGCAGCTCCAATTCATCAATCGCATTAGAAATTAAATAGGTTTCTAAAGCATCGTTATCTTTGATGTATTGTTCCTGCTTGCCTTTTTTCAGCTTATACAATGGTGGCTGTGCGATATAAATATGACCACGCTCAACCAATTCTGGCATTTGACGGAAGAAGAAGGTCAATAGCAAGGTACGAATGTGTGAACCATCTACGTCAGCATCGGTCATGATGATGATTTTGTGATAACGCAGTTTGTCTGGGTTATATTCTTCACGACCAATACCACAGCCCAAAGCGGTAATTAAAGTACCTACTTCTGCCGATGAAATCATCTTGTCAAAACGGGCACGTTCCACGTTCAGGATTTTACCTTTCAGTGGCAAAATTGCCTGCATTTTACGGTTACGACCTTGTTTAGCCGAACCACCTGCAGAGTCACCCTCGACTAGATATAATTCAGATAATGCAGGGTCTTTTTCCTGACAGTCAGCCAATTTACCAGGCAAACCTGCAATATCCAAAGCACTCTTGCGGCGCGTCATTTCACGGGCTTTACGCGCCGCATCACGGGCACGCGCTGCATCAATAATTTTACCCGCAATGGATTTTGCCGCTTGTGGATTTTCCAATAAATATTCAGAGAAAGATTTATTCATGGCCTGCTCAACAGCAGGTTTCACTTCACTCGATACCAATTTTTCTTTGGTCTGTGATGAGAATTTTGGATCTGGCACTTTGACCGACACAATCGCGGTTAAACCTTCACGTGCATCATCACCCGACACCACGACTTTTTCTTTTTTCAGGATATTTTCGCTTTCCATGTAGTTGTTTAACCCACGGGTTAGCGCAGCACGGAAGCCTGCCAAGTGCGTTCCACCGTCTTTTTGTGGAATGTTATTGGTAAAGCAACGTACGTTTTCCTGATAGGAATCATTCCACTGCAAAGCAACTTCTACGGTAATTCCGTTTTCAGCCTGTGTCGTGAAATGGAAAATTTCATTCAGATGGGTTTTGCCTGCATTGATATATTTCACAAATTCAGACAAACCACCTTCATAGTCAAAAATATGTTCTAAATTAACACGTTCATCACGCAATACAATACGCACGCCCGCGTTTAAGAAAGACAATTCACGCAATCGGCGTGCCAAAATATCCACATTAAAAATGGTTTGGCTAAAGGTTTCAGCACTTGGCCAAAAACGCACAGTCGTACCTGATTGCTCAGTGTCGCCCACTACTTTTAAAGGATATTGTGGATCACCATGGCGGTATTCCTGTTGGTGAATTTGACCCGCGCGTTTAATCGTTAATTCAAGTTTACTCGATAAAGCATTGACCACCGACACACCAACGCCGTGCAAACCGCCCGACACTTTATAACTGTTGTCATCAAACTTACCACCTGCGTGCAGAATGGTCAGAATGACCTCTGCTGCAGAGACACCTTCTTCAGGGTGAATATCGGTTGGGATACCACGACCATTGTCAGATACGCTGACAGATTCATCTTCATGGATAGTCACCAAAATTTCATCACAATGACCCGCCAAAGCTTCATCAATAGCGTTATCGACTACCTCGAACACCATGTGATGCAAACCTGTACCATCATCTGTATCACCGATATACATGCCTGGGCGTTTACGAACAGCATCTAGGCCACGCAATACTTTGATACTAGAGGAATCATAAGCCTTTTCATTGGTTTGTTCTGTAGTAGAGACAGATTGATCTTCTGAACTCATGGTTTCTCCCTAGTGAAAAATAGGTCTATCCAAAGATAAAAAAATTATTGCTCAACAGCCTGCACCGTTCCGTGATCGACCTGAAATAAGCGATAAGGAATCGACAACGCTTGTAAGTGTTGTTGCACGGATTGATGATCTAAAGTGGTAATAAAAACTTGACTACCCAATTGGCTTAATCGTTCAATTAAACGTTGTTGTGCGCTTAAATCTAATTCTGCTGTCAGATCATCTAATAATACCACAGTTTCCTTATTAGACGCATGCAGCATTGCAATCTGTGACAGTTTTAATGCCATAATCAATAGCTTTTTCTGCCCACGTGACAGCACCACATCGGCATCACCCATTGGGGTTTTTAAGCGTAAATCGGCGCGGTGTGGCCCATATTCGGTATAGCGACGTTCCACATCTTTTTGATGATAATTGCACAGATCATTCAACAAGCCTGTTTCGGTATGAAAGCCTGCGCTGTATTCCAGACTAATGTGTAAATCAGGCAATAAATACTGTAAATCTTGTGCAAAAAATTGCTGCCATTGTTCCACCGTTCCCAAACGCTGCCGATGCAAAATCTCACCATAATCACTGAGCATTTTGTTCCACGGTTCCAAGTCCGACAGACTTAAATGTCGCTGTGATTTAAGCAAACTATTACGTTGTTTTAAGGCACGTGAATAATATTGCCAAGCGTGATAAAACTCTGGTTCCACGTGGAACATCAACCAGTCCAACAGTTGCCGTCGTGGTTTTGCACCATGGTCAATAATATCGGTACTGAGTGGATCAATATGTTGTAAAGGCAGAATTTTAGCCAATTGCCCTTGGGTCGCAACAGGGTCGCCATTGACCTTAATCAACTGCTCACCCGATGCCATTTTTTGCATGCCAATTTTTTCAGTCAATGACTGAGCAAATACAATCGCATCTTGGCTACTGTTCTGAATGTAATTTTTAGGAATATGGGTGCGAAAAGAACGCCCTGTCGCCAATAAATGAATCGCTTCTAAAATCGAGGTTTTACCCGAACCATTTTGCCCATAAAAGACGTTAAACGGCTGCAACTCATGAAGTGCAACCGCTTTTAAGTTCCGAACACGCTCGATATGTAAACGCGTAATATGCATGATTCAGCTAGATTTAATCTTGAAATAAACCGCTCACTTAAACACGCATTGGCATCACAACATAGGTTTGATCTTGATGTGCTGGATCTTGTACCAATACCGATTGATTGGCTTCGGTCATGGTCATCGATACATCATCGCCATCCAATGCCCCTAATACGTCCAATAAATACTGTGCGTTAAATGACATTTCTAACGGCGAATCGGCATATTGAATCGCTAAATCTTCAATTGCTTCATCTTGTTCTGGGTTATTGGCACGTAATTGCAAGGTGTCCGCACTAAAATTCAGGAATACGCCACGCAATTTTTCATTACTTAAAATCGCCACACGCTGTAAAGATTGTTTAAATACATCATGCGCGATCAGCACGTTTTTATCACCACCACGTGGAATCACACGGCGATAATCTGGGAACTTACCATCAATTAATTTAGTGGTAAAACGCACGGTAATTTCTGCTTGTTCTTTGTCACGGCTTGGGGTGCGAATGGTCACATTCAGCAATTCACGCCCAATTAAAAGTGCCAGTTGTTCATCTTCAATGCTCAGCAAACGCTGCAATTCAGCCACAGCTTTACGCGGCACAATGGCTTGAATTAATTGAGTAGCTGTCGAAGATGCCGCTGTTTCACACAAGGCCAAACGGTGACCATCTGTGGTCACAGCACGTAATTGGTTTTCATCAATTTCTAACAAAGTACCCGTTAAATAAAAGCGTACATCCTGCACTGCCATCGCAAACGCAGTTTTTTCAAACAAACGCTTCAGCTCACGCTCAGTAACCGTCACTTGCGTACCTTGAGCATTTTCTGTAGCCAATAATGGATAATCTTCCGCAGGCAAAGTACCTAATACAAAGCGGCTATTGCCCGATTTTAAAATACAGCGCTGATCTTCAGTGATTTGCAAATCAATCAAAGCTGCGCTTGGTAAAGATTTACAAATATCCATCAGTTTACGTGCAGGCACTGTAGTTTCCCCTGCCTGTAAACATGCCCCTTCAGTCAGATTCGTACTGGCAACCAATTCCACTTCCAAGTCCGAACCAGTAATGGTTAAGGCTTGCTCAGTCACCTGAACTTTGACATTGGATAAAATATTTAAGGTATGGCGACGTTCAACCGCTCCTACGACATGTGACAGAACATTCAGTAAGCTTTCTTTCGCGATTTTTAAACGCACGGTACATTCCTCTAACAACTGAAGATTGGAGTATAAAATAGGTTTTTTAGCAGTGTACTATGCGGCAAAAGCTGCCGCATGGCAAGAACAGAATTTGAGCAAATTCGGTCAACTTTGCAACAAGCGTTGCAGGTTTTTATAGTCTTCGTTAAAGATCGGATCTTCTTCGCGCAGGCTTTGTACTTTTTCGCAGGCATGCATCACGGTACTGTGATCACGGCCACCAAATGCCATACCAATTTCAGGGAAACTGTCGCCTGTCAGCTCACGTGCCAAACCCATTGCCAACTGACGTGGACGCGCATAAATACGGGTACGTTTTGGCCCCACCAATTCTTTGAGCGGAATACGGAAATATTCACTCACGACTCGCTGAATATTTTCGGTACTGATGGTACGTGCGCGAATTGCCAAGACATCTTTTAAAGATTCACGTACCACATCTAGATCGATTGGGGTGCCTTTAAAACGGGAAATTGCCACCACTTTATTGAGTGCACCTTCAAGTTCACGCACATTAGCCACCACTTGCTGGGCAATAAATAAAGCACAGTTACGTGGTAAATCTACGGCGCTGCTTTCAGCTTTCTTTAATAAAATTTCAATTCGGGTTTCAATATCTGGCGGTTCTACCCCGACTGATAAGCCCCAAGAAAAACGTGACACCAAACGTGCATCCAATTCGGTTAATTCTTTTGGATAACGGTCTGAAGTCAGAATAATCTGTTTAGATTCATCCAATAAAGCGTTAAAGGTATAGAAAAACTCCACCAAACTGGCTTCTTTACCTGCCAATAAGTGAATGTCATCCACCAATAACAAATCTAAAGAGCGGCAGTTTTTCTTAAATTCTTCAACCTTGCCCTGCTGCAAAGAGCTGACAAAATCCTGCACAAAACTTTCTGCAGTCATGTACATCACCCGTGCATTCGGTTTGGCTTGCAACAAAGCATTGCCCACCGCTTGCATCAAGTGAGTTTTACCCAAACCTGTTGGGCCATACAAAAATAATGGGTTGTGCTGTGAAGCCCCCAATTGGGTCAATACCTTGCGACAGGTTTCCGCAGCCATTTGGTTAGAACGACCTTCCACAAATAAGGAAAAGGTAAATAACGGATTGAGTTGGCGTTTACGGCTTTTTGCAGAACTTTCTTCTTTTTCACGTTTAGGCTTGGCCACAGGCGCAGGGCTAGATTCCAGCGCAGCAGTAGTGGTAGCAGGTTGTTCACTGGCCGATAAAATTGCACCTGGACGCGAATCGACTAAAATTTCGACCTTACGCACGCGTCCCTCAGACAACTGCTCTGCCAAAATAGTAATCAATTCCAGATGATGTTCTTGAATGTAACGCGTCCAATAAGGATTAGGCGCATAAAGTTTTAATGTATCTTCAACTTCTTCTGCCACCAATGGGCGAATCCACATTGTAAAGACATTTCCAGAGAGCTCTTGTCGCAAGCGATTTAAGCAGTCCGTCCAAAGCATGTGAAACCCCTATCTAATCCATTTTTAAATTTAAAACTTCTCTCGACCGCCTGAGCGGGTCGCCATTCTAACCAAGTTATCCACATCTGTCATGACAAAATCAGCAAAATTGCTCAAAAAAGGAATCATTAAACCTGAATTTAAATTTGAAACGTGGTGTGGATAAGTTTATCCGCAAGGTGTGGATAAAATATAGCACAAAGTTATCCACATAATATTAAAATTATAGAAACACAGATATCCACAATTCAAAATTTTGTTTTATAAAAGAAAAAGTGGGTTTTCAACAGAAAAATGCGTCCCTAATAGTAATAAATTTAAATTTATAAATTTGAATTTATTTATAAGAAACGTTGCAACTGTGGATAATTCAATCTGAGTTTAAATTTAAATTCAAAACCGAAAATTTTAAAATTAAACAGAATAAGCTTGTGGATAATTATGTGAATAATACTGTTAATAACTTATTAGTCAAGCATAAACAATTACTTATCTTGTGTATACTTTAATTTGTATGATCAACCAGTCAATTGAGCGAAAACTTGTTAAAAAGAAAAATTTAGGCTTATTTTGCAAGAAACCGTGTTTTTCATTGACAGCTCAAGCAATGAGCACTAAAATCGCGGACCTTTATAGAAAGATCATTTTTGGAGTTTCGATATGAAACGTACATTTCAACCATCTGAATTAAAGCGTAAGCGCGTTCATGGTTTCCGTGCTCGTATGGCTACTAAAGCTGGTCGTCAAGTATTGGCTCGCCGTCGTGCAAAAGGTCGTCACAGCTTAACTGTTTAATACAGTCACGCTGAACCGACTCTTGGGTGTTATGACAACACTTTATGGCTTCAGCACAGAGTTGAGATTACGCTGTGCTGCCGATTATAAAGGTGTGTTTGATGGTGCGCTTTTTAAAGTGCATCAACCCCATTTCTTATTTCTTGCAAAACATTCCGAACTGCCGAATAGCCGTTTGGGTCTTGTCGTTGCAAAAAAGAAAGTGCGTCGTGCACACGAACGAAATCGAGTAAAACGACTTGCTCGCGAAAGTTTTCGCTTACACCAACAGCAATTAAATGACTTAGATATTGTGGTAATGCCCAAAGTTGGGGTAGATACGGTATCTAATGCGGAATTGCATCAGCAATTACAATTTGCTTGGCAGAAGTTACAACGTCTCGCCAAAAAGCATTCAAAAATAGCTCCCTCCCCACAAAAGTAGAGATGGCCAATGGTACTTTTACTGCATTGGTTGATACGTTTCTATCAGATCGCGATTAGTCCTTTATTGGGACCACGCTGTCGCTATATTCCAACATGTTCTCAATATTCTTTGGAAGCAGTCCATACGCATGGTGCTGTACGTGGTGTGTGGCTGGCTACAAAACGTATTTGTCGTTGTCATCCGTGGGGTGGTTCGGGCTATGATCCGGTGCCGCCAAAAGTCATTCGTTTTATTTCATTTCAGCAAATAGATTCTCAAACGCATCACATTACTGTACCCTTTCGTGATCGTTTATTGAACCAAAATCACTCTAACCACTTGGGGTAATAGATATGCAACAATGGGCCAGGTTTGCAATTCTCGGGGCCATGTTTGTCGTCGCATATTTGCTCATTTTGGCGTGGCAAAAAGATTATGGAAATGCTGAAACAGCACCGCAGCAAAAAACTGCCGTTGTTTCACATGAAGTGTCTGCAGATTTGCCGAATGCCCAAACGGCTACAGCAGCTTCTGATGTACCGCAAGCAAATATTCCTGCACAGCAAACAACCGATGCCACAGCACCTGTAAGTCAGCAGCTTATTTCAGTACAAACTGACCTTTATCATCTTTGGATCAATCCGAAAGGTGGTGATATTGTTCGTGTTGAATTACTCAATCATGACAAAAATAAAGACAGTGACGATCCTTTCGTCATGCTGGAAAGCGATGCTAAGCGCACCTATGTCGCGCAATCTGGGTTAATCGGGCTGAATGGTCCAGACAGTAGCCGTAATGGCCGCCCAAGCTATGAAATTGAAAAATCGACTTATAGCTTAGCCGATGCCAAAGAAAGCAAAAATAAAGCGGGTGAAACAGTTAAAACTTTAACTGTCCCAATGGTATATAAAACTGCCGATGGTGTAGAAATCATTAAAACCTTTAGTTTTACTGAAGGTGAATATCCTGTGCTGGTGAATCACAAAGTGATTAACCGCAGCAGCCAAAACTGGCAAGGTCAGATGTTTGGTCAGTTGAAACGTGATAATTCAGATGATCCAGGCAAGTCAGATCAAGGTATTTTTACCTTGGGTACTTTCCTTGGCGGCGCATGGGGAACACCTGAAGAACACTACAACAAGTTGAAATTTGACAATTTTAATGACGAAAAATTGAATGTCGATGCAACAGGTGGTTGGGTGGCCGTGGTTCAGCACTATTTCGTGAGTGCATGGGTTCCGGGGCAGTTAAAATTGACGCAGGCCGATGGTCAACCGTATGCAGCGAAGTTGGAATCACGTAAATCTAGCGATGAAATGAACATCATTGGTTTTACCTCGCCAACCATTAATGTCCCTGCAGGTACGGTGGCAGAAGTTGATGCGACCTTCTACTCTGGTCCAAAAATTCAGTCTGAATTGAAAGATTTGGCGACAGGTTTGAACCAAACTGTGGATTATGGCTGGTTATGGCCAATTGCAAAATTATTGTTTATTGGTTTGCAATTCTTCCATGGTTTAGTGGGCAACTGGGGTTGGTCAATCATCTTATTAACCGTTCTTGTCAAACTGATTCTTTGGCCGTTATCGTCTAAGAGCTATCGTTCTATGGCGAAAATGCGTGTGATTGCACCAGAAATGCAGCGCATGAAAGAAGAATTTGGCGAAGACCGTATGCGTTTCTCGCAAGAAATGATGGCACTTTATAAACGTGAACAAGTGAATCCACTGTCAGGTTGTTTGCCATTGTTACTACAAATGCCAATTTTCCTTGCCTTGTACTGGGTATTGATGGAATCGGTAGAGTTACGCCATGCACCGTGGTTAGGTTGGATTCAAGACTTATCGGCAATGGACCCTTGGTTTATCTTGCCATTGTTGATGGGTGTGACCATGTACGTTCAACAAATGTTGAACCCACAGCCAACAGATCCAATGCAGGCAAAAATCTTCCGCATTATGCCTGTGGTATTTACCGTATTCTTATTGTTCTTCCCTGCAGGTCTAGTTCTGTACTGGATTGTCAACAACTTGATTACGATTTTGCAGCAAAGCTTGATCAACAAAAGTGTTGAAAAAGACCGCGCTAAACGAGAAGAGGCAACTCCAGTCAATTAAGTATGGCTGAGCTGCTGAATAAATCCGCTTAAGATGGTAATCTTAGGCGGATTTTTCTTTGCATATATTTTGAAAGTTTTAGGTGAATTTTATGTATAACCGCAGCACCATTGCCGCAATCGCGACTCCACCTGGCCGTGGTGGTGTGGGGGTGATTCGCCTGTCGGGATCCAAAGCCTATGCGATTGCCGCAGCCTTGACCCAAAAAGACTTACCCAAAGCACGTTACGCAGGTTTTCGCCAGTTTTACGATGCAGCGAATGAAGTCATGGATGAAGGTTTGGTGATTTGTTTCCCCAATCCTCATTCATTTACTGGCGAAGATGTGGTGGAACTACAAGGGCATGGTGGCCCAGTGATTCAAAATGCTTTATTGGCACGTTTACTGGAACTCGGTGCAACGGCTGCCAAAGCGGGTGAATTTTCGATGCGCGCCTTTGAAAATGGCAAGCTGGATTTGGTACAGGCCGAAGCCATTGCCGATTTAATTGATGCCACTTCACAAGCCGCTGCGCGTTCTGCAGTGCGTTCCCTTCAAGGGGCTTTTTCCACCAAAGTGAATACTGTGCTAGAACAGTTAATTCATTTACGTTTGCATGTTGAAGCTGCTATTGATTTTCCTGAAGAAGAAATTGACTTTTTGGCCGATGGGAAAATCCTTAATTTGCTAGATGAAGTGGCTACTTCGGTGACTGCTGTGCAACAATCTGCGCGTCAGGGACAATTGTTGCGTGAAGGTCTGCAGGTAGTGATTGCGGGCAAACCGAATGCAGGTAAATCTTCTCTACTCAATGCCTTGGCGGGTATTGAACGTGCAATTGTGACTGATATTGCGGGAACTACTCGTGACGTATTGCATGAAAAAATTACCCTAAATGGCTTACCAATTACCCTGACCGATACCGCAGGTTTACGTGAAACAGGGGATATTGTGGAGCAGGAAGGGATTCGCCGTGCAATTAAAGAAATTGAACAGGCGGATTTATTGTTATTGGTCTATGACTTGAGCCAAAACGAAGATCCGTTGCAATTGGCACAGCATTATTTTGCTGAACATATTGAACCGAAGCGTTTGATGTTGATTGGCAATAAATGCGATTTAACTGGTGTACAAGCTACAATTTCAGATTTTAATGGTTTTAGACATATTACTGTGTCGGCCAAACAAGAAACAGGTGTTCAATCGCTCATAGAGGCGATTACAGCGCATGCAGGCTTTCAGCCTGAAGAAGATACCTTTATTGCACGTACCCGTCATTTAGACGCAATGAAACGCACGCAGCAGTATTTGGCTGAAGCACGTGAGCAGTTGGTGGTCTATCATGCGGGGGAATTAGTAGCCGAGTCGTTACGTCTTGCACAGAATGCTTTGGGTGAGATCACTGGTGATTTTTCTGCAGATGATTTGTTGGGCAAGATTTTTGGATCGTTTTGTATTGGAAAGTAATCTCACTTTTAGCTCATACTCCAACACATTCTAATAAGTATTAATACAAACAAAATAGCATTAAGTTTTATGTACTTAGTGCTTTTTTATTGCTTTTTTAATGTTCCTATATGTTCTATGAGTTCATCTAGTGCTATGCTTTTTCCAGTATCTAGATGGTATCGGTACTAAAAAAATAGCTTTTTTTCTCATGGGTACTAAATGATGTCAAAAAATAGCAGTCTTGGCTTTTCAACATTTAGAGAGCTTGAAGCATTAAAGCCAAAAGAAAAACGCTACTCGGTGAGATATACACCAAGTCAAAAATTGTTTATTGAAGTGCTACCAACTGGAGTCAAATCTTGGTGCTATCGCTACACGCTGAATGGCAAGCAGGATAAGTTGGTTCTTGGGCATTATCCCGATGTATCTATAAAAGAAGCTGCACAGCTTAGAGATGAAGCAGCGTCATTGGTGGCAAAAGGTATTTCACCTAAACAGGATAAGACCAAACCCCAAAGTATTTTGTTCAAGGACTACGGCGAGCGTTATTTAGAGGAAGTCATCAAGAAAGACCGTAAAGACCCTTACAGCATGACTTTATATTTGAACAACGATATTTACCCGATGCTTGGGCATTTACAGTTAGAGCAAATCACGGTTGATGATGTACGCCGTACAATATGGCGCAAAAAAGAACAGGGATACGATTCAGCAGCCAACCAAGTTAGAGGCTTGTTGAAGCGCATGTTTGATTATGCAATGACGTTGGGATATGTACCTTATAACCCAGTCTTAGCTATTCCAGTACGCCACATTCACAAGGCAAAGCCTAGAGATAGATATTTAAGTTCTGATGAAATCCGCAACTACTACACCACCCTATTAAATTCACGAGTGTATAGGGCGAGAAAGTTAGGACTCATGTTGTCGCTACTTACATTGGTTAGAAAATCAGAGCTTCAGGCTGCAAAGTGGGAGCATATTAATTTTGATGAACGTAAATGGCTGATACCTCAAACCAAAGCAGACAGTAAGACAGGTCATAGCCGTGAAATGGTTGTTTATCTGTCAGATCAGGTTATAGAAATATTTAAGGAACTTAAAACGATTGCTGGGGATGAGCCTTATGTATTTGCTGGGCGTAAATCGGGAACGCATGTAAGCCACAATGTTCTGAATGAAG
This sequence comes from Acinetobacter sp. YH12135, assembly GCF_013418565.1. Classification (NCBI taxonomy): domain Bacteria; kingdom Pseudomonadati; phylum Pseudomonadota; class Gammaproteobacteria; order Moraxellales; family Moraxellaceae; genus Acinetobacter; species Acinetobacter sp. YH12135. Next base: position 3,563 of record NZ_VPBU01000030.1, on the reverse strand, counting down.
CACAAAAAGCAGCGTTAAGACTTACCGATGTTGCACATTTTACCGTGCATGATTTACGCAGAACGGCGAGTACGCACTTAAACGAGCAAGGCTTCAATAGTGATGCAATTGAGGCTTGTTTGAACCACGCCCCTAGAGGTGTGCGAGGTATCTATAACAAAGCTATATATGAAAAAGAGCGTATAGAAATGCTGCAAAAGTGGAGTGATTATATTTTTAGCGTGATTTATGAGCCGAATTTAATCTTCTTTAATCAAGCTAGAGCTAAACGCATTGGATGATATTGTAACAATTTAATTCATATTTTTTGCCCTAAAAAGCCTAAATTGAGTGTTTTTCAATCTACTTTAGGGTGAATATAAATGGATATAAATGGAAACCATAAAAATATAAATGGATATAAATGGAAATCATAAAAATATAAATAGATTTATAGCATTGTAATGGTCTTTCGTTTTTTACGAGTAATTTAATATTTGATACAGTATTGTTTAAGGAGTTCATAGAACTCTACAAAAAAAGGTCAGCACGGCAATGCTAACCTTTTTCCGTGATGATGAGTGACGGCAATCACCAATCATCAAAATTATTTTTAACCATTGTCCGCAAGACACAAAACTAAAGGAACTTTAGAAATGTAAACGATTAAAAACTAAGTTAAAAGACAAAAAGATTCTTGTCTTTCTTAAAGAATATTAGTGTTCAAGTACCTGATAAGTCAATCCATGTTTTTAATAGAGGGATGGATTCCCTATCTTGATTGTTTTTTATCGGGTCGTGGGTCGCTGTATCTTATTATTAAATCTTAGTTTTTTCTTAATTTCTTTCTATTCCCTATTTTGTGTCTAGGCATTTCCACTTTGGAGAATGTTTAGATGAATTTATCTAAAGAAAATCAAATTGAAAATTTACGATTAATTCGCCGTAAAGAGGTACAAGCAAAAACAGGGCTTGGTGCATCTTCTATTTATGCACTAATGAGCGAGGGACGTTTCCCTAAACCTATAACACTATCAATTCGCCGTGTTGCATGGGTTGAATCTGAGGTAGATGCTTGGATTGCTGAACGTGTCGCAAAACACAGAGCTAACATCGCAACGATGGAGGCTTGAATCCATGACTAATATTTCTCAAAAACAAGCAGTCCTACGTCACCTCAAAAGCGGTAAAAGTATTACCGCCGTTGAAGCTGTGAATCTTTATAGTTGTTACCGCCTTAGTGCGAATATCGAGAAGTTACGCAAACAAGGCTATGACATAGTGACGCATTATGAAAAAAATAAACGAGGCAATGGAAGTTATGCACGCTATGAGTTGAGAGGGGCAAAAATATAATGAATAAGACGAACTATGATGCTAGTGATTTATATGATGCTTATTCTTTTTCAGAGCGTGATATGGGTTGGATGCTTGCAGCTATCGTTCATATTAGAAAAGAGGCAAAGCAGCTACAGCATGAAATAACAACAAACGGCGAGTTTGTTACTGAACAACGATTAGCAAATTTGATAACGCATTTAGATATGTACGAGTGCTTGGCTGCAAGTAGATTTGAAAGCCACAAACATTTAGCAACTGCATATTTTATTGAATGTGGGCAAATTAAAAGGGGGCAACCATGACAGCACACCATGAAGCCCCCCACGGTTTTACATCACCTAACGATATTCTAGCGCAATGCACAGAGCTTATGCCAACAGATGGCGCATACATTGAGCATAAACTCATACAGCGTTTTGGCAGTCCTGAACAAAAGATTCATGTTGATGACAGCATTGTCACCATCAACGGCGTTAGCTATGACAGTCCTATTGTTTTGCCTATCTACAATGGGCATCTTGAGCTTGTTCAATGTGCTGTAATGCAAGACAGCAATCCTGTGACAGTCATACCCGATGGATTGGCTAAAGGCTTTGCAAGGTATGGTCATTTTGACCATGCCAAGCCTGTGATTGTGACCTACAACCTAGAAGCATTTTTCAAGATTGCTCAAACAGGGTACGCCGTTGCTTTGGTGCTACTCCCGACATTGTGCAACTCAACTCTACCAGTGTTAAAGCCGTTTGATTTTGAACAGATGCAATTTGTGATTAATCAATTAACACAGGCAGGCTATCAGCAGCTTTATATGCCAGTCCGACCTGAACACCTAGAAGCATTTAAACCACTGGAAGAAAACACCGCCGTTAGATTGTTGAATCAGTATCAAGACGACCTTGCATGTGACCTTTCACAGTACGAAAGCGTGGAGGATGTGCAGGCATTTTTAAATGATGCGATTGCTCAACTGCCTAAAGGTGAGGTATTGCCTAAAGGACATTTGGCCAAGTCTATGAAGTGGGAAAACGGACATTTCCATATTACAGAGGCAGGCTTATATTTTCTTGAGGAAGATAAAAACGGCATAAGCCATAAGCGTTTTATCTCAAGTCCTGTATTGGTCACAGCAAAAACAAGGGACGACTCTAGCAACAACTGGGGTGTGTTGCTTCAATGGAAAGATGACAACGGCGTAAAGCATATTCAAGCCTTGTCTATGGAGCTATTTCAAACCGATGGCGCAGACCTACGCAAAGCCTTAGCCTATCAAGGCGTAACGATTGCACCCGACCAACGAGCGAGAAATCTTTTTCAATGCTACTTAATGAGCTATCAGGCAAACCGTTTTGCCTTATGTGTAGATCGTGTGGGGTGGCATGAAAATGTTTTTGTATTGCCTCATACACAGGTCGGGAAGACAGCCGACAACGATTTAATTGTTTATCAGGCAAGTAACACCCTTGATAACCGCTATCAGAGTAAAGGCACGTTGGCACAATGGCAAAGTGATGTAGCTCAATTGGTCGCAAGTCATAGCCTATTAGTATTCTCATTATGTACGGCGTTCACTGGGCAGTTACTCACCCCATTAAATCAGCAAGGAGGCGGCTTTCACATCAAGGGCGGTACATCCAAAGGGAAAAGTACAGCCTTGAATCTTGCGTCATCCGTTTGGGGCAACCCATCATCGTTTTATAGAACATGGAAAGCCACAGGAAACGCCTTAGAGCATACCGCCTATATGCACAATGATGGTTTTTTAGTGTTGGATGAGATAGGAGAAATTGCCAACCCGAAAGAGCTAGGAAACATTGTCTATATGCTTGCAAATGGTTTGGGCAAAGGTCGAATGACAAAGCAAATCACAGCAAAGCCTATGCACCAGTGGAAAGTTATATTTTTATCCAGTGGGGAGAGAAGCCTTAAAGACATCATGCAAGAGCAAGGGCAAAAGACCAAGCTAGGGCAAGAAATACGCCTTGCCGATATTGATATAGACCAATCGCAATACGGCATTTTTGACTGTGTCGACTTTGCAGAGGATGCAGCAAAGCAGTCCATTGAACTTGCCAAGCGTTTAAATCAATCCTATGGCGTGGCAGGCATTGCATGGCTTTGTCAACGGCAATTTAAAACTGACCCCTTTTACCTTAAAACAGCAAAGTAAAATTGACCCCTTTGATGATTTATTAAGACTCAATTTGTGGTTGAATTCCTACTCTCTTTTTATCTTTTAGACGATA